>NZ_JAWODO010000027.1:0-12715 GCF_046483245.1 Desulfosalsimonas sp.
TGTTTTGCCGAAACGCTGCGCTCGGAGCGGCCCAGAACCCAGGCCACACCGCAGCCGGCCATGAAGCTGTGGCGGGTTTCCACCAGGGGGCTGTCTTCAAATACGGCACCGGCCAGGTTGTCGTATCGTACAAACATGCCCACCCAAGTGTTTTCAAACCGCCGACTGGCCGAAATCAGCAGGGAAGAGCCGCTGTAGCCGCCTTCAGCCTCCCAGGCCGGCCGGGTTTCTGTGGCGTATTCGGGGCTGACTTCATAATAATAGGCGTGATAGCGCCGGTCGGCAAAAATCGGGCCCAGGGTGGCCCCGAAATTCCAGCCTCCGGCCATGTCCATGAGATCCAGGTTGAGCTGGGGATGGGCTTTCCAGCCCTTATGATCAATGAATGTAAAATCCGAGGCAAATACCGCCCGCACGGGCAGGCGGAAGCGGAGCCGGGTGCGGTTGTTTTCGTAAAGCAGGTAATTGACCGACGGGCCGATTTCCCCCACCGGATCCAGATCCGGCATGTTTTCCCGGGCATCGCCCTTGTCGCTGGAAGCTGGTATGGCCCCGTCTGCGCTTATATCCACCCGGAGTTTCGGGGTATCATACAAAAGCCCCCGGATTCCCTCCCGGTCGACTTTCAGAAAATCGCCCCGGAAAATCACGTAGGGCATGGGCACCAGGTAGAATTCCTGGTTTTCCGAGCCCCGGTAGGCGGGCATGGTCAACGGGGCCACACCGACGCCAAGTTCCCACAAGGGTTTTTGTTCATGGGTTTGAGCATGCACAGGGGCGGCAAGGGCTGTCATGAATGCCAGTGTGGCAAAAAAGAGTCTTTTGCAAGGCTTTGTCCGTATCAGAGAAAATATTTTGGCTGTGTTCATGAAAGTTGTCTGTTTCCTTTCTGTTTGTCCATGGTAAACGCCGGATAGCTCTCAGACCGGTAGGCGCCCTTGTGCGCACCCAGGCAAAGGCCCTGGAGCATGGCCCGGTCCGTGCAGTTTAAAATCATGTGCATAAGATCCGCGCCGCGCAACTGCCCCAGGCTGCCGGCTGCTGCAGCGATTTCGTCAAACCGGCACACCGGGTCTTTTCGGATGGCGCCGCCGGCCATGGCCAGGGGCACGGTTTCGCCTGAATGAATTAGTTCGGAGCAGCTGGGCGTGCTGTGATCTGCGGTGACCACGGCAAGGATGTTTTTTTCTCCGGTTTCCAGCAAATTCAAAAGCCCGGCAAACCCGCTGTCCAATGCAGAGATGACTTCTGCCTTGCGCTCCGGGGTTTCCCTGTGCGAGACTTGATCCGGGACCTTGGTGTGCACGTGGATAAAGTCGTGGTCCGGATCGTCAATGGCGGATTGGATCCTTTCGGCCAGGTCCTTTCCCGGATCTGCCGAATCCCGCACCCGGGTGAAGCCAAAGCCCAGTTCCATGGCAAGACCCTTGTAGACCCCCCCGGATGCGATCATGGCCGGTGAAAACCCCCATTTTTCCGCAAAACCGGCAATGGGTTTTTTTCTTCCCGCCCGCTGGGTCACAAGGAAATTGGGGACCACGGCCGGTTTCCGGGCGTTGGGTTTTCCGTCCAGGGCTTTTAATTGATCCGCGCACCAGGCAAGGTAATGGTTCAGGGCTTCAGCGGTTTTTGCCGCCCGGTCGGGCTCTTTGGTATCGGCAAGGGGCATCACCCTGGCAATGGGGCTTTTTCCCCGAACGGGATCCGAATCTGAAATATCCGGGCTGACATGGCCGCAGATGGCCAGGATTGCATCATTGCGGCCGGTTTGATGGAGCCGGAACTGGATTTTTTGGTCTTCATACTCGCTGATCTGTTTGTAAAACAGGCTCAAAAAATCCCGGTCCCCGGGGATATCATCCCTGCCTTGTACCAGAAACGCCCTCTGGTTTCTGTCAAATTCGACCCGGCAGAGATGGGCCAGCGCCAGTACATCGGAGTCGGAAAAGGGCACTGTTTCACCGGCAGCCTCCAGCAGGCCGCGGCCGGGAAAATCCGCAGGGTTGTAGCCAAACATCAGAAAATGGGCCATTTCGCTTGGCAAGCAGCGCCCCGGGGACAGGGCGTGATAGGTTCCGTTTGCCCCCATGGCTGCAATTCGGTCCAGGTTGGGGGTGCGGGCTGCCGCCAGGGGGGTTTTGTGCCCCAGCCGGGCATAAGTGCGGTCGCCTAGACCGTCTAACAAAACCAGAATCACTTTCATGGTTTGATTCTCCGTTGGGGTCGCGGGCAATCGGGGTTAAATTGCGACCGTACTCGTTTGTTTTTTTCTCCCCGGGCCGGCCAGGTATTGGTCAACGATCTTTTTGGTTTGAATCAATCCTTCGGGTTCCCTGATTTCAAGGGTCCACCAGGTGCATCCCATATCCATGAGAAGATCCAGGCGCTGTTCAATGTCGGCAATATCTGATGGCGGGATATGTCCCATTCCCTCAATTTCCTCGTGATAGACATGGGCGTTGCAAATTCGGTTTTTGTGCGGGGACAAAAAATCCTCCGAGTTGTACTGCTGGGTCTGCACGGCCTGACAGACCCGGGCATGGCCGATGTCAAAGGTGATGCCCGCGCCGGAGTATCGGATGAGTTTTTCGAACAAATTGGGCTTTGCCGTCCACCCCCACGCAAGGTTTTCCAGGCAGAGACGCACATTTAAGCCCGCGGCATAATTGACAAGATCCCGGAGGCTTTCAACGGTGGTGTTCCATGACAGAATCCGGGTGGTATCCCGGCCCAGGCCCACATGCAGGGTCAGGTAGCCGCCCCCTGTCTTGGCGACCAGTCGGATGATTTTTCGAAAAAGGGCCGCGGCATGCCGCTGTTCCACAGGATCTTCATGGCCGATATCCACCCGGTCAAACGGGCAGTGATAACGGATTTCCAGGGGGGCCAGGATTTTGATTTGTTTTGCCCACAGGCTTTCATCACGGGGGTTTTGTGGTATGCCGGCGATGTCAAATGACCAGTCAATTCCGTCAAATCCGTGTCTCCGGGCAAAAGCGTAAAGGTCCCGGGGATTTTCCATAAAATTGCACATGGCGATTTTCACCGCCGGCTTTTTGAATTTGTTTATTTCTGATTCATGCATTGGCTCATGACCTGGCTTGCGATTTTCTGATGCTCTGGTATCTGACCGGCCATGTAGGCGGTTACAACATCTATGGCAACCGGGCCGGCAAATTCGTGAAAATAGCGCATAACCGGTTCGATGTCCATGCCTGTGCCGCCCGTGCATTTTTTGTAATTTCCCGAAAGACTGCAGCAAAGCTGTTCTTTGCCCTGCTGCCATGGCATTTCCAAGATTTTCTCAATCTCTGTGCCGTCAGCAATTTCAGCCAGGGGCATGTTTAAACGGATTCCAAAGAAGCTGAGTGCCTCTGAGTAAAAATCCAGGGCTTGTTTGACCTGGTTGATCTTGATGGCTCCGTTGTGGGATGTCCGCTCCCCTGCAATAATGTCGGCATTGCCCAGTTTTTTGGCCAGGGGGACGCGCACGCTGTGCAGGTACAGATGACAACCCGGGCACGGCGAATATCTGCCGAAGAGTTCCACACAGTCGCCTATAAAACGGCCGTTTAGCGCACGCCAGAATTCAGGGGAGCCCACTATGAGCAGCGGGTGCACCCGGACTTGCGGCAGGCGGCGGGCAAGGCGCCCGACGGCCTCCTGCACGCTTTGCCATTGGCCGTACTCTGTTCCGGTATAGGCATAGACCGGCAGAAGGTTTTTGTATTCGTTTTGTTCGGCTGCACAAACCGCGGCGGCCACGCTGTCGCGGCCGGCGATTTCAACAATGGCCAGATCCCGCATCTGCTGATAGGCGGCTATGTGTTTTTGCGGCAGCATCCATTCGGGCAGGGCGGTGACCAGTTCCGGTTTGTCCCGAAAAACCGCCGCCAGTTTTCTGTTTCGGTGGTTTGTTGCGCCAAAAATGCCCATCCTGGCTCCAGTTGTTTGATTTGGATCGGTTTGGGGTGTGAATCTACTGCAAATAAATATACACTTTTAGCTGCAATAGTGAAAGGTACAATCCCGCAGCCGTTGAAAAAAGCAGCAGCAGGCTTGATTTTTTGACAAATGGGGGGGAAATATTTTTTTGCTGCTTTTATGATGGCACAAAGATTGCTTCAATAAAAGCAGTTGACCAGTTAAGTTGTCCTCCTTAATTGTCAACCTCCCTGATTCAGCAGCGCACCGGGAATTGCCGGCCCGGTGCGCTGCTGATTTTTTTTTGCCCTCCCGGCAGGGTGTAAAGCGTTGGTTTTCATGCGTTGCCGTTACATGCGTTATTCAGGGCGTTTTGGGTAACGTTTATAACGGCCGGTTTTTTCTGATTTGCCGCAGGCCTGATTCTGGAATATATTGCTGTATATTCCATGTTTGATTGATAAAACAGGTTCAATCGTTTTTGGATTCTCGTTCCGATAGGGAAGCTGAATCCACTGGAGTTTTTAACAGACAAGGAGAAAGATCATGAGCCGGATAGCAGCCATTCTTACTGACTGGTTTGAGGACAGCGAGCATACCCAACCGGTGGAAGCCTTTGAAAAGGCGGGGCACACGGTGGTTACCGTGGGCCTGGAGGCCGGTAAGACGGTAACGGGCAAAAAGAGCGGAACAGAGGTGAAAATTCATCAGGCCGTGGCAGATACATCTGCTGAGGGCTTTGACGCCCTGCTGATACCCGGGGGCTTTTCCCCGGACAAGCTTCGGGTGGATGAAAAGGCAGTGGCCTTTGTCAGGGCTTTTATGGACAGTAACAAGCCGGTTTTTGTCATCTGCCATGCACCGCAATTGCTCATCACCGCCGATGTGCTGCGCGGCCGGACCCTGACCGGGTACACCTCGATTATCCAGGATATTAAAAACGCCGGGGCAAACTTTGTGGACCGGGAAGTCGTTGTTGACGGCAATCTGGTTTCCAGCCGCAATCCCGGTGATCTGCCGGCGTTTATCAATGCGTGTTTCAAATTGCTGGAAAGCTGACAGAAAACCGGATTTTTCCGCACAAAACCGGCTGCCCGGCTTGGAGTGCACGGCGGCCATGTGGTGCGGGTCAATGCCGTAATCGGCAGTACGGATTTTCGAAAGGGATCGATTCCCATTTCATTCAGATTTGTATCAAACATCACACCTGCCAGAGGCAAAGATATGGAAAGGGAATTAATCCATTGACGGAAGCCGACCATGGCTATAATCTGCTTTGCCCATGGAGACGTCCAAAAACCGAGATAAACCGGATCACCCCCGGTTGGCCCGAGGCCGCAGCCGGGCGAGAAACCGTACCTGCCACTGCTGCGGTAAAACCGTGATGTTTTGCTGGACTTGCCGGTGTGGCTTTGCCATCTGCCAGGAGTGCATGCTTGAAAATCTTTGGGGGATGTCTTGTAACTCGATTACCTGGTACTGCCCGGACTGCGGCGGGCAAAACGGATTTGGCAATCAGTAGGTAAGTGCAGTGGATGTAAACAAGAATCAATCTTAAAGCCGGATTCAGCCGCCTGCGCGTTTTACGGTAAATCCCTCTTTTTTGAGTTCTTCGGCCAGCATGTCCCGGTGATCGCCCTGGATTTCGATTTGCCCGTTTTTCACAGTCCCGCCGCTGCCGCATCTGGCTTTCAGCTGTTTGGCCAGTTGTTTCAATGCTTCCGGATCAAGGCCGGTTCCGGTGATTAGGGTAACGCCTTTGCCTTTGCGGCCCTTGGTTTCCCGCTTTATGCGCACGATACCGTCACCCGGCGCTGCAGCCGCTTTTTTCCGGCATTGGCAGGCATCCTGCGCTTTTCCGCATTTCTGGCATATGCGGCCTTTTTCAGTGGAATAGACAAGGCGGCTGTTGTTGTCGCTAAAGTGGATCATCAGGCCTTTTTCTCATCTTTTCATGGTGTTAAAAAAACAGGGGGTAAACGCATTTTTCAATTTTTCCAATGCCCGGCAAAATTGATGGTTTCGTGGAAAACTAAGCGGCATGAACTATTTTTTCAACCGTTTTTTACAAGTTGGCGCAAAGCCGCTTCCCGTTTTTGCCGCAGATAAGTCATTGTTGCTTGGTTGTTGGATTTCTGTTAAATCAAATGGGAAAAAATAAATTAAATCCTATTTTTCATATTCCCGGGCGGCCATGACACAGAATCCAGTTACCGAATATGCCCCTGCCAGCCGAAGCGACAAATACGCCATTGACCGCCAGCGAAAACTGCTGGCCGAGTATCAGGGTTCGCTCCAGCAGTTTTATGAAGCCGTGTGCGAAATTGTTTTGATCGTGAATGCCAACAGGCAGATCGTGTTTTTCAATTCCATTTTTCCTTCCCTGCTCAACGTGGATAATCCAGAAAACCTGTACGGGCTCAGGCCGGGCGAAGCCATGGGATGCATGTATGCCTGCAGCAATCCCGGCGGCTGCGGAACCAGCCGGTTCTGCACCCAGTGCGGGGCTGTCAACAGCATTCTTTCTGCCCTGAATCAAAGGGATGATCTTCAGGAATGCCGCCTGCTGAAAGACGAGTCCATGGAGGCCTTTGAACTGCTGGTGCGGACCACCCCCCTTGAAGTACAGGGTCAGTTGTTCAGTATTGTTGCCATTACCGATATCAGCCATGAAAAACGCAGGTGGGCGCTGGAGCGCATTTTTTTCCACGATATGTTAAACACCGCCGCGGGCCTCAGGGTTTTTGCCCAAATGCTCAATGATGAGCCCGATAACTGGAATGCAGCGGTTTTCCGAAATAATCTGCTTTCAGGCATTGAGCAGCTAACAGATGCAATATATTCCCAGAAGGAATTGCTTGAGGCTGAAAACAATGAGCTTGAGGTTAAAAAACAACCGGTTGACCCGGTTTTGCTGGCAAGACAGACTGTTGAAACATTTCAAATCCGTTTCCCCCAACATCGCATGGTTGTCCGTGAACCAGAGCAAACCGTCACATTCAAAACAGATGCCCGCCTGCTAAACCGCGTGCTTGGAAACATGCTGCTAAACGCCATTGAAGCAAGCAGCCCGGAGCAGACAGTCACGCTTACAATAAGAGTCGGCAAAGATGAGGTTGAATTTCGGGTGCACAATCCCACCCCCGTATCAAGGGAAAACAAGCTGCAGCTTTTCCAGCGCTCGTTTTCCACCAAGGGCCCCGGCCGAGGCCTTGGCACCTACAGCATGAAGCTGCTGACCGAGCGTTATCTAAACGGCTGGGTTTCCGCTGACAGCTCCCCTGAGCGCGGCACCACCTTCAGCGCCACCTATCCGCTATAACCCCGGGCATAAAAAAAGGGCCTGCAGATATTTTTTTCTGCAAACCCATGTTGTTACTCTGGTGGGCGGTACTGGATTTGAACCAGTGACTTCTACCGTGTGAAAGGGTCTGATTTTATTGACAAGAACAAATAAAATAAGATAAGGTATAATAACAACAAATGAATTCCGATTTTGCGTTTTTTCTTTTTTGACCATTTTCGACCTTATTATTTTTTATTGTGGTCACAATTTGGTCACAACTTTTCAGGGATAGAGCCCGCGCGGCCACCGGGTTTGACAAGGCCAGCTTCCCGGCCGGCCTTCCCTGGAATCCATGCGCCGGGACCGCTACGGGAGGCGGGCTTGGAACAATTCAGTATAAATCCCAGTTTTTTTCTCTCCTATGCAAATATTTCCCTGTTTTTACCCCGCAACATATACAAAATACTATCATCGCTAAAAGAAACTTGCAATTTACCTCCGGCTTTACTGTGCCCATTCATAAAAAGGGCGGATTTGCTGGTGCAGTTCTCGGAATTAGCAGACATAGACAAGGCTTATAGGTATGCAGAGGAGTTGATCAAATCAGGGGATGATCAAGAATATATAATTGACGCCTTGGTAATGGTTTATGGTTTTGATTTGGGATGTGACTCAGGTGGATGCCCAAGAGATAAGAACAGAGATTATAAGCATAATTCACTTCCAAAAGAGCTGCTAACCGGGTCTTATCGGTTAAGATGCTTCCAATGTGACCAATTATATTTTCGTTATGTCTTGGGAAAAATTGTTGCTGGCGAAAGTCTTTCAGAAATTGAAGGGTCTATTGATTTATTCAAAAAATTTCGTTTGGAAGCAGTGCCGGTTCCTTTAAAAAACGAGCTACAATATTACCAAGAACACCGTATGGCCAAATTTAATATCATTTATGTCTTTGCTGTAATGAGTCTTTCTAAATTTTTGGAAACAAATAAGCGAGAAAGGCTTATTAAATGTGACTGGTGCGACCGCTTCGATATTAAGGAAAGAAAACCACGTCAAGGGGTCAACACTTATTGTTCAATATGCACAAAAAAAACAAAGATGACAAAAGCTGAACGGAATGAATATCAGAGAGGCTGGAGGCAACAGGCTAAGTTGGCAAGGAAAAGGACGGAGAAGGGGAACAGAATAAGGCGAATGATGAAAGAAGGATGGACCCGGGAAGATGCAATTCAAATTTTGAAGGGTGAAGAAGAAATGTAAACTGAATAACGGTTCCATCTGCACAACTTATTATTTTATTAGCCTTTTTTGTTGGTATTCTTTCTTTCGAGGTATAGTTGGCCCGTCATCGAGATCATTCTCGGTGGCGGGTTTTTTATTTTGTTCAACTCAAATTTATGGAGGCCTAACATGAGTACACATGCTGAGTGCAGCCAAATCAAACCGGTCCGTCCGGAGACGCTGCAAGAATTTTGCGACCGTTGGGGACTGCCGGTTTCTTGGGGGTACAGGTATACTCGGATGAAAGGTAGGAACCGCTTGCCACACATTAAGGCTGGAAAGTACATCCGCATCATCCCCCATGTGGCGGATGCGTGGATGACCGGAGAAACCGGGAAGACGCAGGGGGATTAGGTAAAGCATATAAAACACCGAGAAAAGCTTCATGCATCCATTCGTTAATGGGGGTTATCTATGTATTTGAAAAAAAAAAGGCTCTGAAACAGTTGGTTTTCCTGAAATGGCTCGGCGCACTGACGCTGTGGGTCAAATCGCCCGATGTTTTAAGGCCCTTATAGATATTGAGCAGCACAGGTACGTCTCCCCGGAAATTTACCTGGAAATGCGCAGTCTTATCCTGAAAAGGATAGACACATGGAGGTGTGAGTGAGCTTCCGCGTAAACAGAAGGTTCAGAAAAGACTATAAAAAGCTTTTTAAGAAGAATCCGGAGACCGCCAACCTGTTTTTGTTGCTTTGCGAACTGGCAGACCAAAAGGGCCGGGTGATTACCGATGAGACCGAGCTTGTCCGGTTGATGGCCGAGCGTTTTCAAGATCCCAGGGAGTACCAGCTATGAGAAAGGGCTATGTCAGATTATACCGAAAAAGCATAGACTCCGGGCTGATCCGAAATCATAACGCCTGGATACTGTTCACCTACTGCCTGCTCAAGGCAACCCACAAAAAATATAAGGCGGTTGTTGGCAAACAAGAAGTGGTGCTTCTTCCCGGTCAATTTATTTTTGGGAGGCGCGTTGCTGCTGAGGAAACGGGTTTGAGTGAACAGCAAACCCGCACGGCACTTGAAACACTAAAGACTCTTCAAATTTTAACCATCAAATCAACCAACAAATTTAGCATAATTACAGTAATAAATTGGGATAGTTATCAAGCACAAGAAGTGGAAAATAACCAGCAATCTAACCAAGGGTTAACCAGCACTCAACCACATACAAGAACAGAAACACATAAGAAAAAGACCCCCTCTGATTTTTTTGAATTGAAAAAACGATATCCGGATCCCTCTTTGATTGACAAATGTTTTTCCGCAATCGCCTCCACGCGCAAATCCGGCAAAGTGGCCGATTCCGTCCTTCTGACCCAGCTGCAGAAGTGGGAAAAATATCCGCCTGAACAGGTTGAAGCCGGAATCCGAACCTATCTCGATAGGGATTATGCCCGCCAAGGCCGGGGCGAAAGCTATTTACTCGGAATCATACGAAACCAAAAAGGCACCGGTCACAGCCAGCAACAACAGCCAGAACCGCCCCGCCCGAAGATCTACTCTGCAAACGATCCGGAAAGCCTGAAGGAGCTATATTCAAATGGTTGATACGCAAACTGCACCCCACTCCCTGGAAACCGAGCAAAGCGTCATTGCAGCTGCCATTTTGGCCGCTGAAGTTGGGCAACCCCAAACTACTACCGACATATTCGACCGCATAGATCCGGCGGAATTTTACCGGGGTGCCCATCAGCAAATCATGGAGGCCGCCCGGGATCTGCATCGGACCGGCGATCCTTTGGACCTAATTTCCTTGAGCGAGGCCCTGAAGGCCCGGGGGGCATTGGAAAAGGTGGGTGGCGCCTCCTATCTAGCGCAAATATGCGACACAGCGCCCGTGCCGTCCAGCGTCAAGCATTATTGCCGGACCATCCGTGAAAAGGCAAATCTGCGGCGGTTGATCCAGGCCTGCCAGCGAACCATCCAGGCCGCGCACCAGGGCCGTGATGCCGCCGAGGTTCTCGATACGGCACAAGCAGAAATTCTCAAAATTGACACCGGCGGCCAGACTCATGCCACGCCTATTGACTCCATGCTGGATGAAGCCCTTGACCGATATGAACGCTTGCACAAGATGCAGGGGCAACTCAGCGGTATGCCGTCAGGCTTTCCGGATATAGACCTGCTAACGGCCGGATTTCAACCCTCTGACCTTATAATCCTGGCCGCCCGTCCTTCAATGGGCAAATCCGCCCTGGTGGTTTGCATGATGGCCTATATGGGATTGCATGACTGGCCCTGCGGGGCTTTTTCCCTGGAAATGTCAAAAGAGCAGATTATGGACCGCATCACCGCTGTTACAGGCCGAGTTAATTCCATCAAATTCCGGAACGGCAGATTTCAAGACCAGGACTGGCTGGCAATAACGAACACTTTTGGGAAGTTGGCAAAAAAGCCAATCTATATCGACGATTCCTCGGACGCACGGTTCTCAAGCATTCGAAAGCGGGCCCGGCAGATGGTCAAGCAGGGCGTGCGAATCATTTTCGTTGATTACCTGCAGCTTATTGCAGGCAGCAACCAGACCAACCGGAACCTGGAAATTTCAGAGATTACCCGCGGATTCAAATTATTGGCAAAGGATTTAAATGTTCCCATTGTCCTATTATCCCAACTTTCTCGGAAGTGCGAAGAACGCAATCGCAATGACAAACGCCCACTGCTTTCAGACCTTCGGGATTCCGGGGCTATTGAGCAGGATGCGGATGTGGTTCTGTTTTTATTCCGCGAAGAAGTTTACCACCCCACTGACGAAAACCGGGGGCGTTCTGAATTGATCGTGGCAAAACAGCGTAACGGACCGACCGGAGCCATTGAGCTGCAATGGAATGCTGCAACAACCCGGTTTGATTCATATTTTAGCGCAGAAATTGGGGGGTAGATCTGTTTCCAACTATCATGTCCGAGCGCACGGGATAAAAAAGGCAGGCCGGAGCGGTAAGAATAAGGCGAAATCTTTTTCTGTAAAAACTTCAAAAAAGAAAGGATCTGAATATTGACACCGAAGAAAGCTGTCCAAAAAAAATGCATTGACTGCGTAGGGAGCCCATCCTCTGTTGAGACTTGTGGCGGCGACAGAATGACCGGTCAAGGTGACGAAAATGGTCAATGCTGGTTTTATCCATACCGGAATGGCAAGGGACGCCCTTCTGTCAAAAGGATTCGAAAATTTTGTCTTGAATGCATGGGCGGTAGCTACAAGTTGGTAGCGGATTGCAGGAGCTTTCATTGCCCCCTTTATATTTTCAGGCTTGGTAACAATCCAAACAGGACCGGAATTGGGGGAAGTGTTTCCGAAAAATCAGAGGCTGAGCGAGAAGTTTTGGTTTAAATTTAAGCGATCGGAACTCTTGGCGTGGAAATGCACACCTATGCCGATTGACCCATTGTATGGGAGACGGAATCAATGGCTTCAAAAGAATTGACAGATGACGAAAAGAGAAAACTACACGTGGCATGGACAAAGCGTTTTGCTGCCGTTATCGAAGAACGGGAAAGACTTTGGGAAAAATGGGAGGCTGATGTGCAGGACAATCCGCACAAGCAGATCTCCAGGCCTGTCCTACCGGAATATCCGCCATGTCCTTCCGAAATAGCAGGTTTAAAATGCGGCGCGAAAACACGGGCAGGAACGCCTTGCAAACGCAAAGATCTTTATGACAATGGCCGATGCCGTTTGCATGGTGGCTTGTCCACCGGACCAAGGACCGAGGAAGGAAAAAAACGAGCTTCTATGAATGGGTTTAAACGGAAAAAAAAGCAATACTGATCTTTAGGGTTTGACCTTGACATTTATTAGCCCTTCATGGGGTTCGTTGCTAATCCTTTTGGCGAAGGTTGGCGTTTAACAAGTCCTCCCTGTACAACTGACCAGAAATATGGTTTTGTTAGGTCCTCATGGGGTTCGTTATCGAGCCATTGTCTTCCAGCACGCAATCTGCTATTTTCAATCCGTTTTCCTTCACTATATCAGCTACCCAGAGGAGTATGAAACCGGATTATGCTTTTAGACAATAAAGCCCAGGGCAAGGTTGGAGACTGGATAAACAGATTTATTGCAAAAAATTCTCGTTTATCTGTTCTTTCCCGCCAGTTCTCGATTTATGCCTATGAAGAACTAAAAAAACACCGACGCGCTCACATCATTTGCCGACAACGAGGTGGCCATAACGCTTGACGTCCTCGAGGAGCTCGACGATTTTAAGACCAGCGGCAA
>NZ_JAWODO010000087.1:0-74907 GCF_046483245.1 Desulfosalsimonas sp.
GATGTGTCAGCCGCCCTGATCAGCAAGCTGTTTGCCCTGGGTGCGGACGTGCATGTGGCGCTTCCGGATTACCGGGGCATTTTCCACAAGCACATCGGCCCGCTCTGGGATATTTACCAAAAAGAGCTGGACACCTACCGCAAATACCTGCCCGAAGACCGGCTGCACCTGGCCGAGGACCGGGCCTTTTATTACGTGCACCACGTGTATTCCAATCTTTCCCAGGAAAACATGAAAATCGCTCTGGCATTCCAGCGGGAGGTGATCAACAATATCCTGCCGCGGGTCCGGCCGGATCTGATTCATTGCAATGACTGGATGACCGGGCTGGTGCCGGGATATTCCCGCATGGTCGGGATTCCCTGTCTGTTTACCATCCATAACATTCACACGGTCAAAGCCGCCCTGGCTGAGATCGAGGACCGGGGCATTGATGCGGCCGCCTTCTGGCAGAATCTGTATTACGATCACATGGCGGTCAATTATGAACAGAGCCGGGGTGGGAATCCTGTGGATTTTCTTGTTTCCGGGGTTTTCGGTTCCCATTTCGTCAATACGGTGAGTCCCACGTTTTTAAATGAAATTGTTTCCGGCCGGCACGGGTTTATCTCGGATGCCCTCCGCCGGGAGCTGACCAACAAGGTGGAGGCCGACTGCGGCTACGGGATTTTAAACGCCCCGGATCCGAGCTATGATCCGGCCACGGATCCCGAGTTGTTCCGCAATTATACGCCCTCTGATGCATCCGAGGGCAAGCGGGCCAACAAGCGCTATCTGCAAAAGCACCTGGGCCTGATCCAGAATCCCGAGGCACCGCTTTTTTTCTGGCCGTCCCGGCTGGATCCGGTACAGAAGGGCTGCCAGGTGCTGGCTGATATCCTGTACGAAATGGTGTCCGGGTATCATGATGAGCAGATCCAGGTGGTGTTTGTGGCAAACGGGGTTTTTCAGCCCTATTTTATTGACATTGTGCATTTCCACGGCCTGGAGGAACAAGTGGCGGTCTGCAGCTTCAGTGATCCCCTTTCGCGGCTGGCCTATGCATCTGCGGATTTTCTGTTCATGCCGTCGAGTTTCGAGCCCTGCGGCCTGCCCCAGATGATCGGGCCCAAGTACGGCACCCTGCCTGTTGCCCATGATACGGGCGGAATCCATGACACTGTGAAGCATCTGGATGTGGCAAACAACCGCGGAAACGGGTTTTTGTTCGAGGTCCTGGATTCGCCGGGACTCATGTGGGCCGTGGACCAGGCCATGGCCTTTTACCGCCAGCCCCTTGCGGTAAAGCAGCCGCAGATCCGGCGGATCATGGAACAGAGCGCGGCGCGTTTCAACCACGAGGTCACGGCCCGGCAATACATTGATTTGTATGAAAAAATGCTTCACCGGCCCCTGGTCTCCCATTCCTCTGACATCGCCTGATATAAGGAAACACCATGGAACCCTGGCAGCAGCTTGTCGCACTTGATTCGTATCTGGAGCCCTATGCGGAGACCCTTCGCAGACGGGCTGCATACATCAGTGCCCTGGAGGACCGCCTGACCGGCGGCAATGCGTCTTTGTCGGATTTTGCTTCCGGTCACGAGTATTTCGGCCTGCATTTGCGAAACAATCAATGGGTGTTCCGGGAGTGGGCGCCCAATGCCGAGACGGTTTATCTCATTGGCGACATGACCGGGTGGAAGGAGGACCGGGACTTTGCCCTGACGCCCGCAGACACCCCGGGCGTATGGGAAATCCACATGCCCGCCGACCGGCTGGGGCACAAGGATCTTTACAGGCTGCGGATCCACTGGCCCGGGGGCTCCGGTGACAGGATTCCCGCATGGGCCCGCCGGGTGGTTCAGGATCCGGATACACTGATTTTCAATGCCCAGGTATGGCTGCCGGATTCGCCCTATGTGTGGCGCCATCCCGGATTTGTCTGCCCGGACCGGCCGCCGCTGATCTATGAGGTGCACGTGGGCATGGCTCAGCAGGAAAAGAAGGTGGGCACCTATCGCGAGTTTGTGGACCTGGTGCTGCCGCGTATTGCTGCTGCCGGATACAATACCATCCAGCTCATGGCCGTACAGGAACATCCCTATTACGCCTCTTTTGGCTACCAGGTGTCAAACTTTTTTGCGGCCTCGTCGCGCTTTGGCACCCCGGAGCAGCTCAAGGAGCTGGTGGATGCCGCCCATGAGGCGGGTCTTTGCGTGCTCATGGATCTTGTGCACTCCCATGCCGTGGCAAACGAGGCAGAGGGTTTAAGCCGGTTTGATGGTACGGATTATCAATATTTTCATTCAGGAGACCGGGGCCATCATCCCGCTTGGGATTCCCGGCTGTTTGATTACGGCAAAATAGAGGTCCTGCACTTTCTGCTTTCCAATTGCCGGTTCTGGCTTGATGAATACGGGTTTGACGGATTTCGCTTCGACGGCATCACCAGCATGCTCTATACCCATCACGGGCTGGGAAAAGCCTTTGTCTCCTATGATGATTATTTTGATCACAGCGTGGATGAAGATGCCCTGTCCTATCTGTGCCTGGCCAACAAGCTGATCCATGAGATCCGCGAAGATGCCGTCACCATTGCCGAGGATGTCTCGGGAATGCCCGGGCTTGCCCTGGAAAACAAATCTGGAGGTGTTGGTTTTGATTACCGGTTTGCCATGGGCATTGCTGATTATTGGATCCGGGTGATCAAGGAATATAGCGACGAGCACTGGCCCCTGGGGACGATCTGGCACGAGCTGACCAACCGGCGGGCAGAGGAGCGGACCATCAGCTATGCCGAATCCCACGACCAGGCCCTGGTGGGCGATCAGGCCCTTATTTTCCGGCTGATCGGCAAAGACATCTATGCGCACATGCACAAAGACGATCCCAGGATGACAGTGGACCGGGGCGTGGCCCTGCACAAAATGATCCGGCTGATCACCCTGGCCA
Source organism: Desulfosalsimonas sp. (assembly GCF_046483245.1). Lineage (GTDB taxonomy): Bacteria > Desulfobacterota > Desulfobacteria > Desulfobacterales > Desulfosalsimonadaceae > Desulfosalsimonas. The sequence continues at coordinate 2,935 of NZ_JAWODO010000087.1, forward strand.
CGGCCGGCCACGGGTATCTCAATTTCATGGGAAACGAGTTCGGCCATCCGGAGTGGATCGATTTTCCCAGGGCTGAAAACAATTGGTCCTACGCTTATGCCAGAAGACAATGGCACCTGGCCGATGCTCCGGATCTGAAATTCAAGTGTCTGGGCCATTTTGACCTGGACATGATTGAAACCGCCAAAAAATGTGAAATTCTGTCAAAGACAGAGCCCGCCCTGCTGTGCCATCATGAATCCGACAAGGTCCTGGCATTTGAGCGAAACGGGTGCGTGTTTGCATTCAACTTTCATCCCGTGCAGTCCTATACCGATTACCGGATTTCAGCCCCGGCCGGCGCCTACACCACCATCCTGGACTCGGATGCGCAATCATACGGCGGCCACGGCCGCCTTTATTCCGGCCAGCGGCATTTGACCCTTCATGAAGACGCCCATAAGGGACCCCGGGATTTTCTGCAGCTTTATCTGCCCACCCGCACGGCCTTGGTGCTTTTTCCGGAACTCGGCAAGAGCTGATTTCTTTTCTTATTGGTTGACAAAGGAAAAGCGGGGCTGGGCGTTGATCAAAGCGCGGGTGTAGTCGGATCCGGGGTTGTTGATCACCTGCTCGGCCGGGCCGGACTCCACGATCTGTCCCTCGCTTAGCTGGTGGGGGTAGCTGGCAAAAAAATCCGCTGCCGGACTCAGGCCCGCGGCATCAAGAGTCAGGGCCGCTTTTTGCCTGCGGGCTTCGCTCCTTCCCAACAGGGGAGGATCGGGCAAACAGGGACCGGTGCTCGCTGTAGGTTTTTTTGAGTCCCTGGATTTGCACCAAGGGTTCAGCTGCGCTGTTTGGCAAGGACCAGATATTGCCGATTCCCTCCACCATGGAAACCCAGCCGCTAAAGGTTCTGGTGTCCACGGCTTCGGCCTTTTCCACGAACTCCCATTTCGAGTGATATTTTGGCACGTTAAAGGATTTGATGGTATTGACCGTAAACACCACGTCTTCTGCGGTCACAGGGGAGCCGTCCGACCATTTGGCCTCCCTGAGTTCCATGGTGTAGGTGTTTGTTTCTTTGTCCCAGACGGGCATGGCCTTTGCCAGCCACGGGGTGAGTTCCAGGGTTTCCGGGTGTTCGGTGTAAAGGGGCTGATAGATCAGAGATAAAATTTTGTTGGAATTGGCATCGGTTGCCATCCAGACATTGAGGGTTCGCGGCTCTTCGGCAATGCCCACGCGCAGGGTACTTCCTGAGGCCTGAGCAGTAGTGTCGGGCAGGAAAAAAACATGGCTGCTGCCGTCAGGATCAGGGACCAAACAATAAATCTTGAAAAAAGTGCATGTGCGGTTCCTTTTCATAGAAGTGCTGCCTGCCGGGATTGTCTCTTGGCAAGGGCCATTTTTTCCACAAAGTCGATGACTCGGGTTTCAATCCGGATATTTTCCACCCGGTTGATCCGGGGGATGCCCCCGGGGCTGACGCAGTTGACCTCGATTAATTTTTCATCTATCAGATCCAGGCCCACAAAATAAAGGCCGTCGGCAATGAGCCGGGGCCGGATTTCTTCGCATATCTGTCGCTCCCTTGGGGTGACGGCATGGGCAAAGGCCTTGCCCCCGGCGTGAATGTTGGTCCGGAAACTGCCGTCCGGGGGTTTTCTGCACATGGCCCCCAGAATTTCTCCGTTTAACATCAAAATGCGGACATCCCCTTTTTCTTTGACCGCCTTTAAGTATTCCTGGACCATGATTTGCTCGCGGTCTGCATAGGGCTTGTGGGCGCCCACGTAATAGTGGATCAGGGAGTTAAGGTTTTCCGGCTCCCGGGTGCTGACCTTGATAATGCCCTGGCCCCCGAACCGGCCAAGGGGCTTGATAACCATGTCGCCGCCGAAATTGTCGATGATTTTTCTAAGACGGAACGGATCACGGGAAATATGGGTTTCCGGGATCAGGTCCGGAAAATTCAGGGTATAGAGCTTGCTGTTGCCCAGAACCATGCCGCACGGATCATTGATCATAAATACCTGGTTACGGATCGGAGCCAGAAATTCAACAGAATTGTAGTTTAGGGGCGGGTCCTTGCGAAGAAAAACGGCGTCGAGTTCCGTGAGTTCCTCGAAACTCAGCGATTCCTTCTGCTGCTGGGCAATGATCTGGTCCCAGTACTGCTTGATGGAAAGATCGCGGGCCACTGTGATTTCTTTCATCCGGGCCACGATGTGCTGTCTGCGCACATAGATGTCATGGGGTTCGAGAAAAAACACCGAATGTCCCCGCTGATTGCATTCATACATCAGGGCGGTGGTGGTTTCAAACACCGGGTCGATGGTTTCCAGCCGATCCATGACAAAAGCTATTTGCATGGCGCATCCTTTTGTGACCCGGTTCTTGCCTCAGCGTCTGCCACCATTGATTGCAGATGGCGCAGGCGCTGGCTCAATGCCGTGCAGATCTGCAGGGCGATACCCGGATACTCGCGCACCAGTTCGTTGAATTCAGGCTTGTCAAGAAGCAGAAACCGCGCGGGTTTCAGAGTGCGAATGGTGGCGGACCGCTTGGTCTCCTTGAAAAGGGCCATTTCTTTAAAATAATCTCCCGGACCCATGGTGTCGAGGCGGATCTGCTTTATGCCGGCATATCCTTTTTCTCCTGTCCGGCCCGCGGCAATCACGCCTGCCTTTCGTTGATCGATTTCCCTGGAATAAAGCCAGGTGTCGATTTTGGGTTTGAGCTTCCCCGGGGTTTTCATGTACAGGCATCCTGCCGCGTTTCCCCGAACCTCGGGGTGGGGGTGCTGGGTCAGGGTTTTGAGCCGGTCGCGGATGGCCGGATTGCCCGAGCCGGTCCTGTGGATGGTGCGGATGACCGCAACCGTGAGCTCCGGCTCATTGCTGGCAAAAAGAATCCTTTGCAGCATCTCTGCGGTCCCGGGCCCGGGGTTGTCTGAAAGCATTTCCAGCAGCCGGATCCGGGTGGCCGGATTCTGCTGTTCCATGCTTTTTTTATCCAGCATGTTTCTGGAAATCAGGTCCATGAGAATAGCGGCATATTTGCGCTTGAGCACAAACTGGGCCACCAGCCAGACCAGCACAAAGGGCAGGGCCACCAGGGAAAGATAGCGCGGGTGAAACAGGTTGGCTGAGGCCAGAATCAGCCCCGAGCCGACAAACAGGGCGACCCGGACCACAGTGCCGCGCAGAAAGGCGATAAATGCAATGATGTAGTTAAATGTGTGAAACATCAGGGCCACGGGCAGGCTGAAGCGGCCATAGAGCCGGCCCACAAACAGCAGCAGCACCGGGCTGATGATATTGAGCACGCCCCGGAAATAAGAAAAAAAGCCAAGCAGGCCGGATTCGCTGGCAAAATAGGCATCTGCGGCAAAATTGAATTGATAGTTCATGATGGTGATCACCACATTGGGCATGAACGTGAGCACCAGCACGATTTTGACCAGGGTCGACTGCCGTAAGGGCAACACCTGCTGGAACTGCTCGCGCATGGGCGGCTGGTGCTTCACTCTTTTGGCCTTTTTATCCCCTCCCAGACATTGCCGTGCATGTCGTAAAGGCCCCAGTCATTGGGTTCATAGCTTTTTACCGCCGCCGGCCCGGCACGCGTATTCCCACTCGGTTTCTGTGGGCAGGCGGTAGGTTTGACCGGTGCGGCGGTTTAGCTCCTTTATGAATCTTTTGCGTCATGCCATGAAACGCCGGTCACAGGCAGGTTTTTGGGCCCTTTTCTGGGGAAAAGCCATTTTTTGCCCATCACTGCCTGCCATTGGCCGATGGTCACCTCAGTGGTCTGCATAAAAAAAGGCTCTGAAACAGCCGCCTCGTGGGGTTTTTTACTTTCACCCCGAAGGGGCGCATCCGGGAGGCTGCCCATCATGAACAGACCCGGTTCGATTCTGACAAATTCCATGCCCAGGCGGTTTTTATAAACTTTTTCCGCTGCCCGGACCGCCGGGGGCAAAGTCAGCAATGCAAAGACCGCGGCCAGGGAAATGAGAAAATAGAGGTTTCGCATGATACATATCCTTGATATATAGAAGATACATAAAAGCTTTTAGCGACGCCAGAGCAGGAAGGAAGTTCTGCGGTCGGAGTCAGTTTTTTCGCTCCTGAACGTTTTTACGAATTCATCAAATGCCTTCGCTGAAATTTCAAAAACTCGGCCTGTCGGCCTCAAACAGTTTGAAATTTTTTTGCTTCGGCATTTGCCGAATTTTTTCGTAAAAACGTTCAATGTCGCTACAAAAACTGATCCCGACCTTGGACTTCCTTGGATGCCGTTTGGCGTTTCCGGGTCTTGGTTAAACGTATCAAACATATTGTTTTTTAGATATTTTAAGGGGTTTTTGAGAAACTGTCAAATTCAACTGCATTGCCGGAGGGCGAAAAATTGACGGAAACAGAAACCATAGAAGACATTGTTTATTATTTTGCCCCGCCGGATGAATTGGCAGAACAAGATCTGGAGCGCATCATTGCCCTGGTGGAGGCCGGCGGCTCGGTGGACCCGGGCCGGGTGCGGGAAAACTTGTCCCATGCTTTTTTAATCGGGTATGAGAGAGATGACAGCGGCCAAATCGTGGCCTGCTCCAGTCTCAAGAATCCCCGGCCCGAATTTACGCAAATGGTTCGGGAGCAGACCGGCCTGGATTTGTCGGGTTTTCTGGAACGGGGCTATACATCGGTTCTGCCGGAATTCCGGGGCAAAAAAATGGCCAGCAATCTGCTGGCGGGCCTGACGGCCCGGGTGGGCGACCGGAAGCTTTATTCCGTGATCGGCGAGGACAACATCGGGGGGCAGAAGATTGCCATCAACAACAACACCCGGAAAATGGCTGTTTATAAAAGCCCGAAAACCGGGAAAAAAATGGGGATCTGGATCCCGGAATGAATGATTTGAAAAATAAAAACCCAAGTAGGGAGCATCAGATAATGCACCGGGAAGATCAAAACGGGATATGGGACAGCCGGTTCGCCGGCCTTTTGCTGGAAACCATGGGCGAAGGGGTTTTCACCCTGGATTCCGAAGGACGCATTACATCCTGGAATCCGGCCATGGAAAGGCTTTCCGGCTACCGGGCTGAAGAAGCCATTGGCTGTTTCTGTTCATTGCTGGCGTTTAGCCGGTGTTTCGGCCGGGATTGCCCGGCAAATATCCATGAGTGCGAGATTTATAAAAAAGGTCGGGTCCAGCCGTCTGAATGCCAGTTAAAACACAAAGACGGCCACAGGGTCTCGGTAATCAAAAACGCCCGGGTTCTTAAAGACGAGGAAAACCGGATTATCGGGGTGGTTGAGACCCTGACGGATTTAACCGAGCTGACCGCTGCACGGAGAAAAGCCGAGGAAGCCCAGCAAAAGCTGCTCGAGAAACACCAATTCCACAATATTATCGGCAAAAGCCATGCCATGCGGGAGGTTTTCCAGGCCCTTCGCATGGCGGCCAAAAGTGATGCCTCGGTGCTGCTGCAGGGTGAAAGCGGCACAGGCAAGGAACTTGCGGCCGGGGCGATTCATTACAACAGTGACCGGAGCAAGGGGCCCCTGGTGGTGGTCAATTGCAGCGCCCTTTCCGAGTCGCTTCTGGAAAGCGAACTATTCGGCCATGTCCGCGGCGCTTTTACCGGCGCCCACCGGGACCGGGTGGGGCGATTTGAGGAAGCCCACGGGGGAACCATCCTGCTTGATGAAATCGGAGAAGTCAGCCCCTTGATCCAGCTCAAGCTGCTGCGGGTGCTTCAGGAGCGCCAGATCGAACGGGTCGGGGAGACCAGTGCCCGGCATCTGGATATCCGGGTGATTGCCGCCACTCACAAGGACCTCTACAGCCTGGTGCGCGAGGGCAATTTCCGGGAAGATCTGTTTTACCGGCTCAAGGTGTTTCCGGTGTTTCTGCCGCCGCTTCGCAGCCGCAGGGAGGATATTCCGCTGCTGGTGCGCCATTTTATCGATAGTTTCAACACCAAAACCGGCAAGGGCATTTCCGGTCTGAGCCATGATGCCATGCAGTTGATGATGGACTATAACTGGCCCGGCAATGTCCGGGAGCTGGAAAACGCCATTGAGCATGCCTTTGTCCTTTGCGAGAACGAATGGATCGATGTGTTTGACCTGCCGGTGGAAATCCGTCAGATGGAATTGGATTCCCTGTCTGCCGAACTTTTTCATAGCGGCGCTGTCCATAAGCATAAAAAATTGACCCGGGAGACTTTGATGGCACTGCTGCAGGAATGTGGGTGGAATAAGGCAGAGGTGGCCCGGCGGGTGGGAAAGAGCCGGACGTCTATTTGGAAGTACATGAAGAAATTTGATATTCCTCTGGAGCCGCCTGAAGCCGTCTGATCGAAATTTGTTCTAAGTCACATCAAACTTAAACTGAGCGATTTTCAAGTTTTTAAAGCTAAAACGGATCTAAATCATTTAAAATAATAGAGAAATAAAAATTTTAAAAATTTGAAACGATCAGTTTAGAATCAAAAAAGTTGCTGTTAATGTTTAGTTTTATGATTTTCGCATGATTTTTTCCTGGCAAACATCAAGCGATGTGAGAAGTTTTTTACAGGGTGTCAATACGCTATGTCTTTGATCAAACGGATTGTGGCGAAAATAACGTTACTTCAGCGTTACAATAAACAAGGATGTGTTGCCGGACAAACACAGAAAACCTTTACCCCAAGTGGCGCAAATTTTTTGTTGCCGAATAATTATTTGAATTTATAATTTTTTATGAATGCGCCCGGAAGGGTAAAAAAGATGGCACAATTATTGATTGATGAGCTCGTAAAAAGCTTTTTACCGCGTTCGATGTTTTTGTAGGAAGGAAGCCCTGCGGCCGGGGTCAGTTTTTTTGCTCCGGACCGTTTACGGATTCAGCCAATGCCTTTGCTTAAAATTTCAAAAACTCGGCCTGTCGGCCTCAAACAGTTTGAAATTTTTTAGCTTCGGCATTTGCTGAATTTTTCCGTAAACGCTCAATGTCGCTTCAAAAACCGACCCCGCCCTTGGGCTTCCTTGGAAGTCTTTTTTCAGATGGCGTCGTAAAAAGTTCAAGATCAAGGCTTGCGTGATTCCGAGGAATGCAGAGTAGTTAGCCGTACGTGAAATTCTGAGGAATCGCGCATAACGCAGATATTGGACTTTTACGGCGCCATTCATCGATTGGGTTATGAAAAAAACAAAGGGAGGCGCATTCATGGAGCCAGAAAAGCTGGAAAGCAGTGAGGATTTCCGTCAGGCTACGCAAAAGGGAGTCTGCCTGGTGGATTTCAATGCACCGTGGTGCGGGCCGTGCAAGGCCCAGGCACCCATTGTCGATCAGATTGCAGACGATTTTGCCGGCCGTGCCCGGATCCTTGAAGTAAATGTATCTGAAAACCGGGAAGTGGCAAACCAGTTCGGCATCCATAGCATCCCCACTCTGGTTGTGTTTAAAAACGGCCGGGAATTGGAGCGATTTGTGGGGATGCAGCCCAGGGAGATCCTGGTGGGCGCCATTGAAAATGCCGCGGAAAAAGGAGAGTAAAACATGAAAAAATGGGTTTTAGGGGTCCTGGCAGCGGCCATATTATCGGGGCCGGCCATGGCTGTGGATCACAGCAATTATATCCATGACGATTTTGAATCCGGCCCGGAGGTCACTGAAACCTGTCTGCACTGCCATGCCGAGGAGGGCAAGGAAGTGCTGGAATCCGCTCACTGGTTGTGGAAAGGGCCTTCCCCCCATGTGGTGGGGCTTGAAAAAGGCGTGGAACTGGGCAAAAGGGATCTGATGAACAATTACTGAGTCAGCATAGAGTCCAATTGGTGCAGGTGCACCAAATGTCACGCCGGGTACGGAAAAGAAGATGACACTTTTGATTTCATGGATGATGCGGCCGTGGACTGCCTGGTCTGTCACGATCAGACCGGCAAGTATGCCGGCAGCAAGGGGGAATGTGGTTACACGGATGGTTCCGTGAATCTGCTCGAAGTCGCCCAAAGCGTGGGCAAGCCCACCCGTTCCAATTGCGGTTCCTGTCATTGGTACGGCGGCGGGGGAAACAATGTGAAGCACGGGGACATGGATGCGGCCCTGGCCGATCCCTCACGGGAGCATGATGTGCACATGGGCGGCATGGATTTTCAGTGCCAGGACTGTCACACCACAGAGAATCATAAGATTGCCGGCAGAAGCACCACATCATCTGTCAGCGAAGGACCGGTGGCGTGCACGGACTGCCATGACAGCCGGCCCCATGACAAGTCCTCGGCAATGCTTTCCAAGTTAAACGATCACACCCATACCGTGTCCTGCGAGGCCTGCCATATTCCCGAATACGCAAAGGATGCGCCCACCACCACGCTCTGGGACTGGTCCCAGAGCGGCAGGGAGGATAAGGTCCTGGAAAACAAAGGGAAAAAGAAAAGAATTTTGAGCAAGAAAAAAGGGCTGTTGATCCGGGAAAAAAATCTGACCCCCGAATATGAGTGGTACAACGGCACCCACAAGCGGTACCTCAAGGGAGATCCCATCAACCGGGAGGCCGGCACCCAGATCAATCCGCCCCAGGGAGATATCCATGACCCGGAAGCCAAAATTACGCCCTACAAGATCATGAAGGGCGTGGAGCCGGCTGATCCGGTCAACGGGCATTTGATTGTGCCCAAGCTCTTTGGCGATGGCGGCTATTTTGAAACCTATGACTGGATCGATACATCGGAAAAAGGTATGGCTTCGGCGGGCCTGGATTTTTCCGGGGAAGTGATTTTTGTGGAGACCATCATGCACTGGCGGTTGAATCATCAGGTAGCCCCCAAGGAGGAGGCCCTTTCCTGCCTGGACTGCCACGGCTGTGACAAGGTGATGAATTTCCGCGCGCTGGGATATGAAGGCGATCCGGCCAACGTGGGCGGCCGCTCCGCAGGGCGGCAGTGATTTTGGTCCGGCATTGGAGATACAAGCAAAGCAAGTCCAAAGGAGATGGATATGACAAACAATGTGGTGATCAGTCTGTCTTGCGGCACAGACAATCCCAACCGGGCCACCCGGGCCGTGCACCTGGCCACGGTGGCCCACAAGGAAGGCAAGAATGTAACCCTGTTTCTTCTTGATGAAGGGGTCTATATCGCAAAAAAGGGCCTTGCCGACAATCTGCGGGCAGCCACCGGCGATGTGGCAGATGATCTGATCACCTATCTGCAGGCCCATGAAGTACCCATTTTGGCCTGCATCCCGTGTGCAAAGGCCCGGCGGATTGCCGGGGAGGATTTAATCGATGGCGCCCGCATGGGCACGGCTGCGGAATTGATTCAATTGTCCTGCGATGCTGCAGTGATCAGTCTGTGATCCCGGTGCAGGACCCAAACCTCTCTGGGAAGCGCTGCCATGGATATCGGTGTTATCACGGTCCGGGACGGTGATTATCCGCCAAACCGGCAGCTTTTGGAGGCGGCGGAAAAGCGGGGATGCGCCCTGGGCCTTGTGGATGCATACCGGGCCGGCCCCTGGATCTTCCGGGGCCGGCCCGGTATGGGCGGGGCTCTGATTGGCTTCCTGCCACGGGTGATTCTGCCCCGGCAGGACGCACGGATCTTCGGGTGCTGCTCATCGGGGAAAAGATTGCCGGGGCCATGGCCCTGGCGCCGGCGGAAGGGGATTTTCGGTCCAACTTTCACGTATCCGGCCAAAGCTGGCCCTTTGATTTAACCCGGGAAATTGAGCAAATGGCCCTGGCCGTAGGCCGGGCAGATCATAGATTTCTGCCTCAACCGTGCCCGGAAAACGGATAGCGTGTTTTGAAGATTCAAGATCTGATGGCACCGTAAAAAGCTTTTTACCGCGCCATCCAAAAATTTACTTTTTACGAGATTGTCAAAATCTGGGCGGCTGCGAACCTGGCGGTCTATATCGTTGTGCCCGCGGCCCTGATCGTCTATTTCCTGTTTTTCGAACCCGAGGCCATGTACGGCAAAATCGTGGCCCTTTTGTTTTTCCGTTCCGTGATGATCGGCCTGATCACCGCAAGCCTTTCCTTTTTCATTGTGGAGAGCTATACCCGGCATATTTCCATTCCCTTGGTGTTTCCCGACGGCGGGCTCACAGAGGTTCCCGGTACCTCGCCCACAGCAAGGCCATGGAAGGCCGCCGCCAGCTGGGGGCAACCGGTGATCCGCTGGAACTGGCCGTTTTGGAGCAGAAGCAGACACATTCCCACGGCACATGGCTTGGCAGCGGCCGTCCCCCGGAGAGGGTGGCCGGTTTTTGCTGGCTCGGTCAGGCACCCTGGGTCTTGATTATGCAGGCCCCGGGCCGGGGCTTGAAAAAAGCCGGGAGTCCTTGGATAAACATGCACCGGGTGGTTTTGCCGGCGTTGCTGTAAGGGGGGCAATGGGTGCAGAAAAACCGGTGCACTGCAACCAAACAGGCGGCTGCCACCAGTGTATATATCCCCGTCCAGATCATGGAATCCCGGGAAATGCAATGGATGGCCGTTAACACGGGAATCAGGGCCAAGGCTGTCCATGCCAGAAAGTCTGTGAATGTAAATGTCTGCTTGAGATTGGATGCCTGTCGGGTCATGGGTTTCATTCCTTTGCCTGGGCATATTTCTGAAGAATTTCTGCGATCTGCCGGTCCTTTTCATCCCACAGGGCGTTTAGCCAGTCCTGGAAACGCTGCCTGAATTCCGGGTCGGTTTCAGCACCGGGCCGCACAAATTCCCGGGGAATTTCCATGCGTTCGGCCCGCATCACCACCCGGGGTATTTTCCCCTTGAGAAAGTCCCAGAAAGGCAGCGGGGCCTTGTTTTCGGGATACACCAGGGTCACGTCGATAATGGCCTCCAGGTTGTCTCCCATGGCCGAAAGCACCGTTGCCACACCGCCGGCCCGGGGCTTTAGCAGGTGTTGGTAGGGCGAGTTTTGGTATTGACGCTTTTTTTCGTCAAAACGGGTGCCTTCCACGAAATTGATCACTGATATTGGCGATTTCTTGAATTTTTCGCAGTATTTGCGGGTGGTTTCCAGATCCTTTCCCTTTAATTCCGGATGTTTTTCCAGAAACTGTTTTGAATAGCGCTTCATGAAAGGAAAATCCAGGGCCCACCACGCAATCCCCAGAAGCGGAACCCAGATCAGCTGGCGCTTGAGAAAAAACTTGAGAAAGGGAATCCGGCGTTTCCATACGTGCTGCAGCACCAGAATATCAGCCCAGGAGCGGTGATTGGAAAGCACCAGGTAAGAGGCTGTTGAATCAAATCCGTCCACTCCCTCCACGTCCCAGGCGATATCCTGGGTTATGCGCAGGATAAGGCTGTTGATGTAAATCCAGATCCAGGCAATGGCTGTCAGGATTCGGGTGAGAAAGTGGCGGATGCCTTCATGGGGTATCAGGGTTTTGAGAATAACAAAAGGCAGGAGGGTCAAAAAGCCGCCCACGGTGTTGCCGGTATATAAAAGCAGGGCAATGACGCCGCGGAGCGGGCCGGGCAGAAATCCCAACATAGGCGCTCCTCTGTGGCAGTTTCGATTGATATCAGTTGATATCAGAGGTTGCTGAAATATTTTCCGATATCACAGACACGGAATAAAAATCAAGCCCGCGGGCCGCAGGTCAGGTCACTTCGAACTTTTTCCCCGGGCGGATTTTCAAAGGAGCGCATGGCCGAAAGCATGTCCGGCAGATGTCTGGCCATGCGCCACAGGCTGTGGCGGTGCTGCCACAGCCGGCGGGTAAATTTTTTCCGCCAGCAGGGATCTGAGTAAAACCGTTTGACATGTTCGTTGTAGAGCCGGTCAAGCACTTGTCTGGAGCCGATTTCCGACGGGATAAAAACAAAATTCAGGCAGTTCATTTTTCGCCAGTCCTCTTCCAGAGCGCCGTGGTCGGCAATGGTCTTCCAGACCGGGGCCCCGTGAAACGGGGTAAACTTGGCCATGTTCATGTCATCTAAGCCCAAAGACATGACAAAATCACTGGTTTTGCGGATCGATTCAACGCTTTCCCCGGGCAGTCCCATCATGAACAGGCCCTTGGCCCGCAGCCTTGCGGCCTGAATCCGCAGGACCGTATCTTTGACCGCATCAAGGTAGACCCCGGGTTTATGGACTTCCAGCAGATCCGGATCACCGGTTTCAATGCCCAGAGACACCATGAGGCATCCGGCCGCCTTGAGCATCTCAAGCAGCTCGTCGTCTGTGTGGCCCACGCGTACGGCGCAGTTAAACTGCATGTCCAGGGGTTTGGCAGCCAGCAGATCGCACAAATGGGCAATGCGGTCGCGCCGGAGGGTAAACAGGTCGTCGTAGATGTTTAAATGGCGAATCCCAAAGCGGGTGCGCATATAGCGCATATGCTCATAGATGTATTCTGCGGAATTGTACCGGAACCGGTTTTTGAAAACTGATCGGTCGCAGTAGGAGCACTGATATGGACAGCCCCGGCTGGTGACCATGGTGGCGCCCGGGGCTTTGATGTAGCTGAAAAGCGGCAGATTGTAGCCTTTGGGAAATCCGGCCAGTTTTTCATAAGTCGGAAAGGGCAGTGCGTCAAGATCCGGCAGAAAGGCCTGCCCCGGGTTTTCAACGACCCGGTTGTTTTCCCGCCGGATCAGGCCGGGAATTTGCGCCGGGTTTGTCCCGGATGCCAGTTTTGCCAGGGTTTGTTCGCCTTCGTTCATGCACAGATAATCGATTTGGTCGAAATCCTCCAGCAGCCTTGCACCCAGGGCCGATACATGAACACCGCCGAAAATGATCTCAACGCCAGGGGCCTGCTTTTTGATCCGGCAGGCCATTTCATAGCCGTCGGGAAACCCGGAGGTGGTGGCTGAAAATCCCACCAGATCGGGCTTCCGGCTTAGAATTGCATCGACGTTGACCCCGGGTTCCGGTGATGCCTTTGGCCCCAGGCAATCATGGACAAACACCGTGTGCCCATCACGTTCCAGGTAGGCCGCTATGGAAAGCAGACCCAACGGGGCCATGCGGTTGGCCGTGGCGCTGACGTCTTTTTTGCCGGGCATCCAGTTGGATCCGGCCGGATGAACCAGTACAATGCGCATTTATTTTCCCTGTCCGGCAGCTGTGTCATTTATGGATGTGGATATCATTGATCCATTCTCGTAGTTTATCCATATCAGACACAGGGGGATCAGGAAAGGGGTAGAAGGGGGGGCAAGGTTTGCCCCCCTTCATCCTCCTTAGAATCAGGCTGTGTCGTGAGCCGGGCCGCCGGAGGATTTGCGTTTGGCCGGATCCCGCATGGTCCGAAGCAGGTCAATGCTTTGCTTCATGCCCTTGTAGTGGCGGGCCATATCAAGGGCCATGCCCGTGATGCTGCCCACGGCCTGGACAAAATTGACATCCTCCAGGGTAAATTCCCAAGGCTCGGCGGTGTATACCCGAAGCACCCCGATGGAGCGGCCGCCGATCATCACCGGAACCGAGAGGATGGATGAAATGCCTTCCTGCCTGGCTTCATCCGGATACTGAATCCGGGGGTCGTCAGATACGTCAAAGATGGCCACGGGCCCGTGCTCCAGGGATTCGGAGATGGATTTCAAGGCGCTTAAGGGCCCCTTGTTGACATAGTTGTCACTCAATCCAAAGGATGCGGCCAGCTCCAGTTCCCGGGTTTCCCGGTTGACCAGAAAAAGTGCGCATCCCTTGACTTCCAGCGCCCTGGCAATGTTTTCCACGGCCATGAGCACAACCTCCTCCGGGTCCTTGGAATGGGAAATGGCGTTGGTGACTTTCAGCAGGGTTTCGTAATTCATGAGTTGTTTTTTCATTTTCCCCCCTTTGTGGTTTCAAAGATTGTATATAATACCGGTGTTGGTTTACACCGGAGATGAAAGCCCGGGGATAGAACACAAAACCAAAAAAGCAGCAACGCATCTGTCAGCTGAGCGGGAGCCGGAGAAGAGTGTTTGAAAAAAGAAATCTGTTTATATATAAAATAATAGCCCCCGGGCCGCAGGTCAAACAGAGGCTGGTGGAAATTTTGCGGTTTGCCGCTGCCGGCTTTACAAAACCGGCTTTATGATTATTCTAAAATAGCACGGATAACCATACACTACGGAGGAAAAGCATATGTATAACCAAGTCGTCATGGATCATTTTAAAAATCCGAGAAATGTGGGGGTCATTGAAAATCCCGACGGGGTGGGCGAAGTTGGCAATCCCCTGTGCGGGGACATGATGACCATTTATTTGAAAATCGATGAGAAAGATCAGCGGATTTCAGATATAAAGTTTCAGACCTTCGGCTGCGGTTCGGCCATTGCGGTATCGAGCATGCTCACGGAAATGGCCAGGGGAAAAACCCTGGATGAGGCGCGTAAGATCAGCAACAAGGATGTGGCCGAAGCCTTGGAGGGGCTGCCCAAAAACAAGCTGCACTGCTCCAACCTGGGGGCGGACGCCCTGCATATGGCCATTCAGGATTACGATGACAAAAAGGCCGGCATTGTGCGCCCCAAGGCGGAAAGAGAGGAAAAACACGAGCACGGAGACGGCCAGTCCTGCTATTGCCCCTACTGCGACGTGGAACTCGATGAGAAAGCCACTTTCTGCGAGGCCTGCCAGCGGGATCTGACCGAGGAGCATTAAAAATTTAGGACATTCGGAAAAGGTTCAATGCAGGGGAATCAACAGCGCAAAGGGAGTTTTTTGATGAATGTGATCAATCTGGACCATATTTCGTTTAATCCGCTTCTGCCGGAAGTCAAGGAGGCGATGATTGAGGCGATCAACAGTGATCTGCACAATCCTTCAAGCCAGCACAAAGCCGGGGAAAAATCTGCGGAAATGCTGGCCCAGGCCAGGCAGAATGTGGCTGACCTGATCAATGCCGCCGATCCCAAAGAAGTCGTGTTTACCTCCGGGGGCACCGAATCGGTCAACCACGCTGTCAAGGGTGCGGCCATGGCCAACCGGGAGAAGGGCAATCATATCATTACAACCAATATTGAGCACAACTCGGTGATCCGCAGCTTAAAGCGGCTTTCCGCCCAGGGATTCAAGGTGACTTCCCTGTCGGTTGACGAATCGGGCCGGGTGGATCCGGCTGCCGTGGCAGACGCCATAACAGACCAGACCGTCCTGATATCAGTAATGCACAGCAACAATGAAACCGGCACCATCCAGCCCATAGCGGAGATCGGCGCCATTGCCCGGGAAAACAAGGTGCTGTTTCACTGTGATGCCGTGGATTCCGTTGGGGTTGTGCCAGTGGATGTGCAGGCGTTAAACGCAGACCTGCTAAGCT
Organism: Desulfosalsimonas sp.; assembly: GCF_046483245.1. GTDB lineage: Bacteria > Desulfobacterota > Desulfobacteria > Desulfobacterales > Desulfosalsimonadaceae > Desulfosalsimonas. Next base: position 18,187 of record NZ_JAWODO010000087.1, read on the forward strand.
TTGCCTCCAATCCTATTTACGGGCCCACGGGTGCGGGCGGCCTGTATATTCGCCGGGGCACCCGGATTTTTCCTCTGCTCGACGGAGGGGTTCAGGAGCATAACAAGCGGGCCGGCACCGAGAACCTCATCGGCATTATCGGAATGGGAAAGGCCGCCCAACTGGCTGCCGCCCAAATGGAACAGCGCCGGACGCATCTGGCGGATCTGAAAAAATATCTGGTGGAGCAGCTGCCCCAATACGTGGATGAATATATTATCAACACCAACCTGGATCACAGCCTGCCCAATCTGCTCAATGTGTCACTCAAGTATATCGAGGGCGAAAGCGTGATGCTGATGCTCGATGAGGAAAACCTGGCCGTGTCCACCAAGTCGGCCTGTGCCACGGGTTCGCTGCGGGCCTCTCACGTACTGCTGTCTTTGGGGCTGAGTCATTCAGATGCCCAGGGTACCCTGGTGATTGCATGGGGCATTGACAATACCAAAGATGATCTGCAAAAGCTGCTCTCCACGCTTTCCGGGGTGGTCAAAACCCTTCGTTCCATGTCGCCCCTGTATCAGAAATGATTGTTTAGATGGCGCCGTAAAAAGTTCAATATCTGCGTTACGCGCGATTCCTCAGAATTTCACGTACGGGTAAGTACGCTGCATTCTTCGGCAATCGCGCAAGCCTTGATCTTGAACTTTTTACGGCGCCATCTGGAAACTTACTTTTTACGAAACCATCAAGGCTTTAAGTTCAATGTTTTTGGCTTGCCGCTCTGATGCCCTGAACCTTGAACGTTGAACTTTGAACGTTGAACATTGAAAAAAGCCCTTTCCCGAGCAGGAAAGGGCTTTTTCGTCTTAGCTGGGCTGGTCGGTTTTGCCCGAGGCTTCAATGCTGCACTGGGTAAAGTCGATTGTTGTGTTGCATTTGTGGCACTTGTGGGGCCGGTCAAATTCATCGGAAAAAATTTCCACATCCGCCCCGCATTCCGGGCATTTGCAGGTAAATGCACTTAAATTTTTAAACTGCTGGAATCCTGGACAATGCTGGGGAGTGGTCTGTTCTGCCATTTTCAAGCCTCCTTGTGATGCATGTTAAATTTTTCAGTTGCTGGTTTCTGTTTTCAAAAACAAAGATAAGCATCCATGTCCAAAGAGACAAAAAATTCCGGCAATTCATGTCTGTCCGTGACAAATCCGTGTAAAGGATTATGTTTTGACATAAACCGGCAATGGAACATTTGCGAGCACAAGGAGGCATGGGTATGGAAATACGGAAAGTGTTGTGGCCCACGGATTTTTCGGGCAGTGCGGAGGCGGCTTTGCCGCATGTGCAGTCCCTGAGTCAGAATTATGGAGCAGAGGTGCATGTGCTGCACGTGCTCGAAGATATCATTCATCATCAGGGATGGTACGGGGATTTTGAATCCCAGCACGTGGAAAAACTCATGGAAAAGACACGGCAGAAGGCCAAACAGAATCTTGACCAGATTTGTGCCAATCACCTGGAAGGCTGCCCTTTGTATATCAAGCATGTGGCTGTAGGTGATCCGGCGGCAGAAATTTTAAAGCTCATTGACCAGGAAAAGGTGGACCTGGTGGTCATGGCCACCCGGGGCAAAAGCGGTGCCTTTGATTACGGCAGTGTTGCCGAGCGGGTGACAAAGCATTCGCCCGTCCCGGTGACCACCATCCCGGTGGAAAATCCTGAAAAGGGGTGATGCCCTGGCGGAAAAAGGGTGTTGACATATCTGTTTTATATCAACATATTGGGTTTAACCGGTCAAATCCTTTTAATCTTTCACTCAAGGGGAGGTCAGTATGGCAAAGGTGGAAATCAACACGGACGAGTGTGAGGGCTGTGAGAGCTGTGTGGAACTGTGTCCCGAGGTGTTCGGCTTTGACGAGGACACGGAGAAGGCCTATGTGATCAAACCCGAAGGCGGCCCTGAAGACGAAATCCAGGAGGCCATTGATTCCTGTCCCACAGAATGCATTTACTGGGAGGAATAAGCACCATTTGAACCCTAAAATTGAACCATAAAAAAAGGCCGGCTTCTGCAAAGCGCCGGCCTTTTTTATGGGTTCCGGTAGTTTTGCGCGGTCAGGACGGCCGTTTTTCCATGGGAACAAATTCGCATTCCTCCGGGCCGCAGTATTCGCCCACATACTCGGATGCCGGCCGGTACAGGGCCGGCTTGGGCGCTGCGCCGGCAAACTGCTCTTCTATGATATGGGCGCACCAGCCCGATATTCTGGATATGGCAAAAACGGGGGTAAACAGGTCGATGGGAAGGCCCATGGCGTAATAGGTGGTGGCGGAGTAGAAATCCACGTTGGGATAGATCTCCGCGCCCTTGAGTTCCCGGAAGACTTCCGCGGCTTTTTTGCGCACAGCCTCGCCGAGTTCATACCATTTCAGATTTCCGGTTTTTTCGCCCATCTGCCTGGACATGGGCGCCAGGATCGCGGCACGGGGATCCCCGTTTTTGTAAACCGCATGGCCCATGCCCATGACCTTTTGTCCGGCCTTTAGCCTGGATTCCACGTACTCGTCCACCCGATCCGGCGAGCCGATATCGAGCAGCATCTGCATGACCCGGGCATTGGCTCCGCCGTGCAGTTCCCCGGAAAGCGAGCCCACGCCGGCGGCAGCGGCCGCATACATGTGTGCGCGGCTGGAAGCCACCTGCCGGGCGGAAAACGTGGATGCGTTAAAAGAGTGCTCTGCGTGGAGCACCAGGCAGGTATCCATGAATCTTGCGGTTTCCGGGTCAGGTGTTTCACCTGTGAGCATGAAAAGGAAATTGGCGGCATGACTCAGTTCCGGTTTCGGGACCAGGGGCTCCAGGCCGTTTCTGATCCGGTGCCAGGCCGCCATGATGGCCGGAAATTTTGCAATCAGGCCGATGGCCGTATGCATGGCTTTCTCCCGGCTCAGGTCCCCGGCCTCGGGGTCATGGTTGGCCAGCATGGGCACGCAGGCCTGGAGAATATCCATTGGCGCCGAAGTTGCCGGCCTGGTTTTCATGGCGGTCAGAAGCTGTTCCGGAATCCGGGTTTGCGCGGCGATCAGGTCTTTGAAGTCCGCCAGCTCTTGCTGCGGGGGAAGGTGTTCAAAAAGCAGGAGGTAAATCACTTCCTCAAATGAGGCATACTGTGCCAGCTCTTTTATATTGTAGCCGCGGTAGACAAGTTTTCCGGATTTGCCGTCGACAAGGCAGATCCGGGTGCTGGCCACAGGCACCCCCCGCAGGCCGGTATTGATGATATCGCCGGGTTCTGTCATTTATTCCTCCCTGATTGCTTCGATGTTCAAGGTTTGCTATTGTCGTAAAGGGCCTTTTGCAGTTGGTCTTCAGGCAGCACGTTTTCTTCTGCTGCAATTTCCTCTATTGTTTTTCCGGTTCCGTATGCCCAGGCGGCAATTTGAGCGGCCCGGTCATAGCCGATATGCGGCACCAGTCCGGTTACCACGGCCAGGCTCTGCCGGATGTTTTGTTCGCACTTGCTTTCATTGGCTTCAATGCCGGATATGCATTTTTCAGCCAGCCCCCGGGCGGCGTTGGCCAGGATGTTGATGGATTCAACGAGGTTGAAGGCGGCAAGGGGTAGCATGAGATTGAGCTGAAAATAGCCTCCCTGGCCGGCCTGGGTCAGTGCGGTATCGTTTCCGATCACGTGGGCCGAGGCTTGCACGGCCGCTTCACACATAACAGGATTGACCTTGCCGGGCATTATCGAGGATCCCGGCAGCAGGGCCGGCAGCCGGATTTCGCCGAGCCCGCACCTGGGACCGGATGCAAGCAGCCGGATGTCGTTTGCAATTTTGGAAATACTGACTGCAACGGTTTTTAACACCCCGCTGGTCTCCACAACCGTATCGCAGGCGGACTGGGCCTCGAAATGATTGTCGGCCTCGGCAAACTCAATTCCGGTTTCCCGGGAAACCGCTGCGATCACGCGCTTTGCCAATTCCGGGTGCGCATTTAACCCGGTGCCCACGGCCGTGCCCCCCAGGGCGAGCCGGGAAAGCCGCGGGCCGATACCTTCGAGGCGCTGGCGCGCCAGTGCCATTTGAGCCGCGTACCCGGAAAATTCCTGGCCCAGTGTCATGACCACCGCATCCTGCAAATGGGTCCGTCCGATTTTCCGGATACCTGAAAATTGCTGCGCCTTTTCTGTCAGGGCCTGTTCCATGGCGTCGACTGCCGGCAAAAGCCGGTCGCGGATCAGCATCCGTGCACAAATATGGATGGCTGAGGGCATCAAATCGTTTGTGGACTGCCCGCGGTTTACGTGATCATTGGGATGCACCGGTGATTTTGTGTTTTTTTTGCCGGTCAGGATCTGGTTTGAACGGGTGGCGATCACCTCGTTGACGTTCATGTTCGCAGACGTGCCTGAGCCGGTTTGAAACACATCCACCACAAACTGGTCATCAAGGCTGCCGCCGATGATTTCGTCTGCAGCCCTGGCGATCGTCTCGCCGTAGCCGGCCGGAATTTCGCCCAGCTGCGCATTGACCCCGGCTGCCGCCTTTTTGATCCTTGCCAGCACATAAATGATCTCCATGGGCAGAATCCGGCCGCTGATGGTAAAATGGTCCATGGCCCGCCGGGTCTGGGCTCCGTAATAGGCTTCGGCCGGCACTGCGACGGTGCCGAGACTGTCTGTCTCCTGTCTGAAATCAAGGTCCATGGTGTTTCATCCAATTCAGGGCCAAATCCTTGTGCCGGCCCCGGTTTTCATGTTCAAGTGTCGGTGATTTATTCTGAACACTTCCAAATATGGTCTTTGACATCGGTTTTGTCCAATATAAATCAGATTTTTATAAATTTTTGCCGGATCTGTGATCATGCTAATATTTATTTAAAGGAAGGATCCGGGTGCGGGGCGGCAGCGCATTGCCCCGCCAACTGAGATAAACCTTGTATCCTGCAGCATCCAACCTGCAACCTTTAATCTGAAATTCAAACCGTCAAGGGGGAGGCCATGACCACCGGCAATTCATTTGATATCCTAGATACCCTGTCTTTCCGGGACCAGACCTATGATTTCTGGAGCCTTCCGGCCCTGGCTGAAAAGCTGTCCATCGACCTGGCAGCCATGCCGTTTTCCATAAGGATTCTGCTGGAAAACCTGCTTCGCAATGAAGACGGCAGCCAGGTGACAGAAAGTCATATCCGGTCCCTGGCCCAATGGTCAGCCCGGAACATACCCAAAGACGATATTCCCTATAAGCCCGCCCGGGTGCTGATGCAGGATTTCACGGGCGTGCCCTCGGTGGTGGATCTGGCGGCCATGCGCGATGCCATTTCCGGTTTGGGCGGCAGGCCGGGTCAGATCAATCCGCAGATCCCGGTTGAACTGGTGATCGATCATTCCGTGCAGGTGGACCGGTTCGGTGCCAGTTCCGCCTTTGGCGTCAATGCGGAAAAGGAATTCGAGCGCAATCAGGAACGCTATACCTTTTTAAAATGGGGGCAGAACTCATTTGAAAATTTCAATGTGGTGCCTCCTGCCACCGGCATCTGCCATCAGGTGAACCTGGAATACCTGGGCCGGGTGGTGATGAGCCGGCAAACAGCGGACAGATCCATCATCTATCCCGATACCCTGGTGGGCCTGGATTCGCACACCACCATGATCAATGCAATCGGCGTGCTCGGCTGGGGTGTGGGGGGAATCGAGGCTGAAGCCGTGATGCTGGGCCAGCCCTATTACATGCTCGCCCCCCCGGTACTGGGCTTTGAGCTCACCGGCCGGCTCCGGCCCGGTGTGACAGCCACGGACCTTGTGCTGACCATCACCCAAATGCTGCGGAAAAAGGGCGTGGTGGGCCAATTTATCGAATTTTTCGGACAAGGGTTGTCGCGGTTGACGGTTCCCGACCGGGCCACAATCGCCAACATGACCCCCGAGTTCGGGGCCACCACCACGTTTTTCCCGGTGGATGAGCAAACCCTCAAGTACCTGGCCTTTACCGGCCGATCCCGGGATCAGGTGGATCTGGCCCGGCAATATCTCAGGGCCCAGGGCCTTTTTCTGGAAGATCAAAGCCCGACACCCGGGTTTTCAGATATCATGCAGCTGGATTTGGACACCGTGGAGCCCTGTCTGGCCGGGCCCAGGCGCCCCCAGGACAGAATTGCCCTGTCTGAAATGAAACAGCAGTTTCAGCATGATTTTGATGAGATTTTTTCCAAAAACACCCGGGCGGAAAAAGACCCCAGGTGGGAGGCAGAGGGCGGAGCCGTGGCCGGTGAGGAACAATTCCAGGGCAGGATGGTTCACAGAAAACCCCTGGACAGCCAGGGGGTTTTTGTCAAACGGCCGTTTCAGAGTTTTTTCCTGGATCACGGATCCGTGGTGATTGCCGCCATTACCAGCTGCACCAACACCTCCAATCCGGAGGTGCTTCTGGGAGCCGGCCTGATGGCCAAAAAGGCTGTGGAACAAGGGCTCCAGGTGCGTCCATGGGTGAAAACCAGTCTGGCCCCGGGTTCCCGGGTGGTGACCGATTATTTGGAGGTATCGGGTCTGATGCCGTACCTTGAGGCTCTGCGCTTTCACGTGGCTGCCTATGGGTGCACCACCTGCATCGGCAACTCCGGGCCGCTGCAGGAGGATGTGGCCGGGGTGATCCGGGATCAAAGCCTTGTGGCTTCCTCGGTTTTAAGCGGCAACCGCAATTACGAGGGGCGCATCAATCCGCTGACCCGGGCCAATTATCTGGCCTCTCCCATGCTGGTGGTGGCTTACGCACTGGCCGGCACGGTCAACATTGATTTGCAAAACGATCCCATCGGCCATGACGGCAACAACGAGCCGGTTTATCTCAAAGACATCTGGCCCGACGATGCGGAAATCGACTCGGTTATGCAGCATCTGGCCCCTTCCATGTTTTCGCAGCGCTATGCCGATGTTTATTCCGGCGACGAGAACTGGAAAAAGGTGGAAATCACCGACAGTGAAATCTATGCCTGGGATTCGGACTCCACCTATCTGCGCAAGCCGCCGTTTTTTGACAACATGACACCAGAGCCCCCGGATATGACAGATATTGAATCCGCCCGGGTGCTGGCCGTGCTGGGCGATACCATCACCACCGATCACATCTCGCCGGCCGGGGCCATTGCCGAAGATTCCCCGGCAGGGAAATATTTAAAGGAAAACGGGGTGGAGAAAAAGGATTTTAATTCCTACGGCTCCAGGCGCGGCAACCATGAGGTGATGATGCGCGGCACCTTTGCCAATGCGCGGCTGCAAAACCGGCTGGTGCCGGATACCGAAGGCGGCTGGACCCGGCATCTGCCAACGGGTGAGACCCTTTCCATCTATGATGCGGCCATGAAATACCAGCAGGAAAACACGCCGCTGATCATTCTGGCCGGCAAGGAATACGGATCCGGCAGCTCCCGGGACTGGGCCGCCAAGGGAACATTGCTGCTGGGGGTGCGCGCGGTGATTGCCCAAAGTTTTGAGCGAATCCATCGAAGCAACCTGGTTGCCATGGGGGTGCTGCCCTTGCAGTTTATAGAAAACCAAAACGCTGAAACCCTGGAGCTGACCGGCGAAGAAGTGTTATGCCTCCGCGGGCTCAAAGACATTTCCGCACCAAACCCGGTCCTTACCGTGGAGGCGGAATCAGACGGCAGCCGGGTAAAAAATTTTGAAGTCCGGGCCCGGCTGGATTCCTCCATGGAAATCGAATATTTCCGCCACGGCGGCATTTTGCCCTATGTGCTCCGGCAAATGTAGCCGTTTTTCGGTCAGTTGTTGCAAGCCTGCGGCAATTGGGCTATAATAATTTTTATATGTACGGAAAAAAAAGCTTTTTTGAAAAAGATTGATGGCAGCAGGATTTGGGTCTGCTCAAAGGCAGGGTCCGGCGGGGTGTTTGTGAGCGTTTTGTTTCAACCGGGGAAAATCGGAAAACTTGAAGTGCCAAACAGGTTCGTCCGGTCTGCCACATATGACGGTTGCGCGGATAAACAGGGCCGGGTCACATCGGCCCAGGTGTCTTTGTTTGAAGATCTGGCCGCCGGCGGCACAGGCCTGATTGTCACCGGAATTGCCTATGCGCACGAATCAGGCCGGATCTCGGCATATCAGAATTCCATTGCAGAGGATTCCTGCATTGACGGATTGCAGCAACTGACTGCGGCGGTGCATGCAAAAGGCGCAAAAATTGCGGTTCAGTTGTTTCATGCCGGACGCGAGGCAGCCGGATTCTTAAAAACCCGCAATCAGATTGCAGCCGGTCCTTCGGCAGCCGAAGATGACCCGTATTTCAAAAAAAAGTACAGAAGCCTGCCACAAAATGAGATCCAAGAGATTGCCGGGGCCTTTGGCGCTGCCACGGCAAGGGCAAAGACGGCAGGGTTTGACGCAGTCCAGCTCCATGCTGCCCATGCATATTTTATCGCCATTTCCCGCCCCCTGATCCGGGAACCGGATTTGATCCGCCGCTGGAAATCCGGCGATTTTCAAACCCCTGCCTGTATTTCCTGCAACAAGTGTCTTGAAGCCCTTTATCAGGGCCGGGCCCTGCATTGCGCTGCGCAAAAACGTCAATCCCGTGTCTGAACTGCTTTTTTTGTGCTTTTTCCTTGACGGGGCATGCGGCCTTTTATAGAAATGGGCAAACGTTTTTAAACCTTTTGAAATCATCACAGGAGTTTCATTCATGAACTGGGACTGGGAAAAGCTCCAGCAGCGACAGAAGGAGCGCAGCCGGACAAACGGCTCCGGCACCGGCGGGTCAGGCCCCCGGCCGCCGCAGGTAGACGATATTATTAACAAATTTAAAAACTTCAAATTTTCCGGGGTATGGATTCTGATTATTGTGGCCCTGCTGGTTCTCCTGGCGGGCTCCACCATGGTTTACACTGTGCAGACCAACGAAGTAGGGGTGATACAGCGGTTCGGCGAATTTTCCAAAACCACCCAGTCCGGACTTCACTTCAAGCTGCCCGCGGGTATTGAAAAAGTGACAAAGGTTAAAACCAAGCGGGTTTATACCGAAGAATTCGGTCTTAAGGCGGATGAACTGTCAGATTCCCGGAGTTTCGGCGTCAGCAATGACGAAATCGAAGTGGCCATGATGCTCACAGGCGATCTCAACGTCGGCCTGGTTCCCTGGATTGTGCAGTACAGGATCAACGATCCGTACAACTACCTGTTTAAGGTGGCGGATGTGCGCCAGTTGATCCGGGACATGGCAGAGGCCTCCATGCGTCTGGTGGTCGGCGACCGCAGCATCAACGAGGTGATCAGCAAGCGCGAGGAAATCGCCGTGGCGGCCAGTGTGCGGCTGCAGAAGGATTTAAACGAGGCGGAGACGGGCATTGAGATCGTTACCGTGGAACTGGGCAACACCAACGTTCCCGAACCGGTGCAGGATTCCTTCAACGAGGTCAACCGTGCGGTCCAGGAAAAAGAAGAGGTGATTTACAACGCCCGCAAGGACTATAACCAGGTGATTCCCAGTGCACGGGGACAGGCGGAAAAAACCATTGAAACCGCAAAGGGTTATGCCATCAACCGCATCAATCAGGCCGAGGGTGATGCCGGTCGGTTCCTGTCGCGCTACGAGGCTTATATGGAGGCCAAGGATGTTACCCGCCGCCGGCTTTACCTGGAAATGATGGAAAATGTGCTGCCGAAGCTGGGCAACAAGTATGTAGTGGATTCACAGCAGGACAATCTTCTGCCCCTGCTTAATCTCGGACTGAAAAAAGGTGTCCCCAATGCAGGCCAATAAATATATCGCAATTGTTGTTGTTTTGATTATCGCCGGATTCGTGTTTCTGTCTTCAGCCTATACCGTGGATGAAACCGAGCAGGTGGTGGTGACCCAGTTCGGGCGGGTCATCGGTGATCCCGTGGTCGAGCCGGGTTTGAAATTTCTGATCCCCTTCATCCAGCAGGCCAATTATTTTCCCAGAAACATCCAGGCCTGGGACGGCCAGCCCGGCCAGATCCCGACCCTGGACAAGACTTACATATGGGTTGATACTTTTTCCAGGTGGCGGATTGTGGATCCGGTGGCATTTTTCAGAACCGTCACAGATACCCAAAGTGCCCTTGCCCGGTTGGATGATATCATCAATCCCGCGGTCAGAAACGTGGTCACCTCCCATGAGCTCATTGAGACGGTGAGAAACAGCAACCGGGAAATGACCACCCTTGACCAGGAGGAACTCGATGATGTCAAAAGCGAGGCCATCAAGGAAGTGGTGGAGGAAACCGAGGAAGAAGACCGGCGCCAGTATAACATCAAGGTGGGCCGGGCCACGCTGACAAAGATGATGCTTGACGAAGCCCAGCCCAAGCTTGAAAAATTCGGCATTGAAATCATTGATGTGAAAATCAAGCGGGTCAACTATGTCAAGGGCGTGCGCAATTCGGTCTATAACCGGATGATTGCCGAGCGAAAGCAGATGGCGGAAAAAATCCGCTCCATCGGCCAGGGTGAGGCAAGAAAGATCGAGGGTGACAAGGAGCGCGATCTTCTGGAGATCCAGTCCGGGGCATACCGGAAGGCAGAGCAGATCAAGGGCGAGGCTGATGCAAAGGCCACAAAGATCTATGCCCGGGCCTTTGAAAAGGACGCGGAATTCTACACTTTTCTCCAGTCCCTTGAGGTGTACCAGAACTCCCTGGAGGGCGCAGACTTGGTGTTGTCCACGGATTCGGAATTTCTGCGATATTTAAATGATTTTAAATCCGATTCCGAGTAGCCGGATTTCTTCGGCCGGATGCACATCCGGATAAAAACAAAAAAAGCCGGGAAGCGCGAAATCTGTTCAATGACTGGCGTTTCCCGGCTTTTTATACATGAACACGAACGCAGGTGAAATCATTGTTCTACTTCCCTTTGCGTCTCTGATGCCTTGTCCGTGCGAGTAGCTTGCGATGCTTGTGCTTTCGCATCTTTTTTCTGCGTTTTTTGATCACACTGCCCAATATCCCACCTCCTTTCTGCTTAAAAGTCTTATCCAGCGGGCCCTTTTCAATTTTCAACGGGCCGGATGGCGAAATCGTACGGTTCAATTCAAAAGGATGATTAAAATATACATCCTACTTGCGAATCATCAAAAAATAACATATATTTCATACGATGTCCATATGTTTTCCAAATATCGTGCCCTGTCTGCACAAAACCCTGTGGCGCAGGAGCGTCCATGGATGCCCTGAATAAATCCGAGCCTATTATGACGACTTTTGATCCTGAGCAAATGGCAGTGGTCAGCCATGCTGTGGCCATGGCTGAAGATCTGGTCAGCGATTATTATAAGCTATCGGCCAGCGAGCTTCGTCAGCTCAATTATGATGTGAAAACCGCGGCCGATCTCGGGGCCCGGGAGACCGTGGCCGATCATTTCGCACAGATCATTCGTTACCGCGCGGAAAAGCAGAATGCCGTGCTCATCACCAGCGCACAGGATTTTTACAAAATCTGTGTCCAGGATCATTCCATCCTCGCTTGTTTGGAAAAGCATTCGGCAATGGCGCTTTATCCGTTCCTTGTCTATGTGATCTGCCATGAACTGGTGCATGTTGTCCGGTTTAAGCGTTTTCAGCAGCGGTTTGATGTGCCGGATGACCAAAAACAGACCGAGGAAGCCCGGGTGCACCGGATTACCCATGAAATCCTTGCCCCCAGGAAGATAAAAGGCATGGCTCCGGTTTTTGCGTTTTACGAGAACTGGCTCACAGCCGCCGAAAAGAGCTGATGGTGATTTTTCGGTTTGCCGGCAAAGGGCTTGTACAGGATCGTCGGCAGCAAAAAATTTTTCCCGCTTGTCTTGACAAGCAGGAATTATGAACTATATTGATATCGATCATCAATCAAGCCTTGTTATCGAGGTATCATTCTGAAAACAGGAGAAATTTCAGCGATGCCAATCTATGAATACGAATGCGAAGCCTGTGGCAGGGTACATGAAATTCTGCAGAAGGTCTCAGAAAAGCCCCTGACCCAATGCCCTGATTGTTCCGGTATATTACATAAGCGGATTTCCCAGTGTACATTTCATTTGAAGGGAACCGGCTGGTATGCCACCGATTATGCCAACGGCGCCAGTGCCTCTTCATCATCTTCCGGCAAAAAAGACGATTCTTCAACAAAAGAAGCGTCGGCCGATGCACAACCGAAAAACAGCAGCAGCGCAAGCGACGATTAAACCTGCTTGCGTATCCTTCAATTAAGTAAGAAAAAGAGCCGGAAGGGTTTGAAACCGATTCGAATCCTGTGAAAATGGACCGCATTGAAAAAGTGGATATGATAACTGTATCCGGCGGCGGCATTCGGATTTATTATATTGAATTTATTGGGTTTTACGTCTTTTCATCAACCAACAAATTGAAACTGGCAGAAGCAAAAAGGAGAAGTGGGCAATGAAGATCAAACCGTTAAATGATCGCATTTTGGTAAAACGGCTGGAAGAAGAATCCAAAACCAAGGGCGGCATTATCATCCCTGACAGCGCCAAGGAAAAACCGGCCCAGGGCGAGGTCGTGGCCGTGGGCGACGGAAAGATCGGCGATGACGGCAAGCGCATCGCCCTTCAGGTAAAGCAGGGCGATCGCGTACTGTTTGCCAAGTATGCTGGTACGGAAGTAAAAATTGACGAAGAAGAGCACTTGGTCATGCGTGAAGACGACATTCTGGGGATTATTGAAAAGTAAGCTTTGCGTCTTTGAAGTGATTGTGGAAAAGAGGAATACAACAGAAACTGGAGGAGTAGAATATGACGGCAAAAGATATAAAGTACGGGTATAAGGCCCGTGAAAAGATGTTAAACGGTGTATGCAAACTCGCAGACGCGGTGGTTGTAACCCTGGGACCCCGTGGCCGAAACGTGGTGATTGAAAAGTCCTGGGGATCGCCCACAGTGACCAAAGACGGTGTGACCGTGGCCAAGGAGATCGAACTCGAAGACAAGTTCGAAAACATGGGCGCCCAGATGGTCAAGGAAGTGGCTTCCAAAACCAGTGACATGGCCGGTGACGGAACCACAACGGCAACTGTGCTCGCCCGCTCCATTTATTCCGAGGGCCAGAAGCTCGTGGCTGCCGGCAACAATCCAATGTCGATAAAGCGAGGCATTGAAAAAGCCGTGGAAGCCGCCACAAAGGAATTGGCCAGCCTGAGCCATCCGGCCAACGATCAGCGCGAAATCGCCCAGATCGGAACCATTTCTGCAAATAATGACGAAACCATCGGCAACATCATCGCCGAGGCCATGGAAAAGGTCGGCAAGGAAGGCGTGATCACCGTCGAAGAGGCCAAGTCCATGGAGACCACCCTGGAAGTGGTCGAGGGCATGCAGTTTGACCGGGGTTACACCTCCCCTTATTTTGTCACGGACACGGAAAAAATGACCGTGGATCTCGATGACGCCTATATCCTGATCAGCGAAAAGAAAATCGGCAACATGAAGGACCTGCTGCCGATTCTCGAACAGGTTTCCAGGATGAGCAAACCGCTTCTGATCATTGCAGAAGACGTTGAAGGCGAAGCCCTGGCCACCCTGGTGGTCAACAAGCTGCGCGGCACCCTGAATGTGGCTGCAGTAAAGGCGCCCGGTTTCGGCGACCGCAGAAAGGCCATGCTCCAGGACATTGCCATTCTCACCGGCGGCCAGGTGGTTTCCGAGGATGTGGGCATAAAGCTTGAAAGCATTACCGTGGATGATCTTGGCCGGGCCAAGCATGTCTCCATTGATAAGGACAATACCACCATTGTCGACGGCGCCGGTGCCAAAAAAGACATTGAAAAGCGCGTCAAGCAGCTGCGGACCCAGATCGATGATACCACCTCGGATTATGACCGCGAAAAACTCCAGGAGCGCCTGGCCAAACTCGTTGGCGGTGTTGCGGTGATCAACGTTGGAGCCGCCACTGAAACCGAGATGAAGGAAAAGAAGGCCCGGGTTGAGGACGCATTGAACGCAACGCGGGCAGCCGTGGAAGAAGGCATTGTTCCCGGCGGCGGCGTGGCGCTGGTTCGCTGTGTTGCAGCCCTGGAGAAGATTAAGCTGGATGTGGAAAAACAGCTTGGCGTGCAGGTGGTGACCCGGGCTCTGGAAGAGCCCCTGCGCCAGATTTCCAACAACGCGGGCCACGAAGGCTCTGTTGTCATCGACCGGGTCAAGAAGGAAAAAGGCTCCTTTGGCTACAATGCCGAAACTGGAGATTTCGAAGACCTGATCAAGGCCGGTGTCATTGACCCGACCAAGGTGGTGCGCTTTGCCCTGCAGAATGCCGCAAGCGTTGCCTCCCTCATGCTGACCACCGAGGCCATGATCGCCGAGATCCCCGATGAAAAGGGTGACGGCGGCGGCGGCATGGGCGGCGCCGGCATGGGCGGCATGGGCGGTATGGGCGGTATGGGCGGCATGATGTAGCCCTGATACCCCATGTAGCTTTGATACCCCAACGGATACCAAACAAAAACGCCTTCATGCATCAAGTGCATGGAGGCGTTTTTATGTTCAAGGTTTAAGGTTGATAGCGCCGTAAAAGTCCAGTATCTGCGTTACACGCAATTTCTCAGAATTTCACGTACCGATAAGTACGCTGCATTCTTCGAAATTGCGCAAGCCTTGATCTTGAACTTTTTACGGCGCCATCTGAAATCAGCTTCCTTTTACGGTGCCATCAATGTTCAAGGTTGTGTCCCTGACGTTAAACCTTAAACCTTAAACCTTGAACCGTCATTATCCTTGACACCCAGGCAGAAACTCGGATAATGACGGGAGGAAAACGAATTGATACAATTTATTCCAATGAATGAAAGAGGTTTAAATGAGTCCTGATAAACTCAATATTGTCGCCATGATGCTCAATGCCGGGTTGATGGTGCAGTTTGTGATCCTGCTACTGCTGGCGTTTTCCGTGGCCACCTGGGCCATTATTTTTGTCAAGTACGTACAGGTGCGCAAGGCGTATCAACAGTCTGCTGCATTTATTGATTATTTCTGGAAAACACGGGATTTTTCCAATGCTTTTGCCCAGGCCAAAAACATGCCGGCCAGTCCGGTTGCCCGGATGTTTCGAACCGCCTACATGGAACTGAAAAAGCTCAACCGGATCGCCAAGACATCGGGTGGAGCCGAAGACCGCAGCGAGTCTCCGGGTGCCAGAAAAACAATGGGCGTGGAAACCGTTCGCCGGAGCCTGAATCGTTCGGTAACCATGGAAAGCCTCCGGCTGATTCAGCTTGTCCCGTTTCTGGCCACCGCCGGCAATATCTCCCCGTTTATCGGCCTTTTCGGCACGGTCTGGGGGATTATGAACTCCTTTCACGGCATTGCCTACCAGCAGGGGGCCACCAGCCTGGCCGCGGTGGCACCCGGCATCTCCGAGGCCCTGGTGGCTACGGCCGCCGGTCTGGCTGTGGCCATTCCCGCAGTGATCGGGTATAATTACTTTACCCAGAAAATCCGAATCCTGGAATCGGAAATGGAAAGCTTTGCCTCAGATTTTGTCAATATCGTGGAAAGTGATTATCTGGCATACCGGGAGGCAGCCCGATGATGCAGGAGAAAAACCGCGATTCGCTTCTTTCAGACATCAATGTCACCCCCTTTGTGGATGTGATGCTGGTGCTGCTGATTATTTTCATGGTGGCGGCGCCAATGATGGTGCAGGGGGTGGATGTTTCCCTGCCTGAGACCCGAACGGTCCAGCAGCTGGATACCGAGCAGGAACCTTTGGTGGTGGTCATTGATAAAAACGGGGCCGTGCATATCAATGATATGGAAGTGGGTGCGGAAAATCTGGGCGAAAAACTGGAGAAAATTTTTGAAAACCGCAGCTCCCCGGAAGTGTTTCTGCGGGCGGACCAAAATGTTTCCTACGGCCGGGTGGTCATGGTGATGAGTGAAATCAAAAGCGCAGGCGTACAGCGGCTGGGAGTGGTTGCCCAACAGTCAGACGCTGCGCAAGAAATCGACCAGGATTGATGCAAGTCTACCATGTCCGGTAAAATTTCCCAATCCCAAAGCATGTCCGGATACAGACAGGATCTGCCGCCTTTTTTCTGGGCGACCTGTTTTGGCGTGTCCCTGCTGATTCACTTGGCTTTGCTGGGAGCCCTTGTGTTTTCCCCTTTTGGAGAAAACTCGCCGCGGATCAATCCATCAGAGACGATTAACGTCGACCTGGTGGGGTTTAATCCCGAGATTCCGGCGCCCCCGGGGGAGGCTTCTTCAGAAGACGCATCTTCGAGTCAGGAGGCGGAGCCTTTGGATGATGCCGAACTTTCGGAGCAAGACCAGGCCTCAGCGGACTCCGGGGAGGAAGAAATGCCGAAAGCCAGGCCGATTCCTGTAAAAACCGGGTCAAAGAAAAAAGTGGCAGCCGATTATGACCTGGTCGAACCCGAGTCCGAGCCCTCTGTGAAAACCTCCCTGAAGAAAAAAACCCTGGATTCCCGTAAAGTGATCGAAGATGCGGTTCGGCGGCTTTCGGAAAAGTCCAGGGACCAGCGGCCCAAATCCCTGCAGGACAGGATCGCGGAAATGGAAAATCAGGTCGGGGATCTTGCCGGCGGCGGCCGGGTTTCGGGCGGGGACTCAGACCGGGCCGGCACAGGAACGGCCAGCAACAAAGATTACAGCTCTATGGAGATCTATCAGGCGGAGGTGGCAGTGAAAATGAAACGCAACTGGGCGTTTTCTTCGGAACTTGCCGGAGGCGGCAGGGGGCTGGAAACCCGCCTGGTCATCAAGATTTTGCCTGATGGCACCATCGCTGACGTCTGGTATGAAAAACGATCCGGCAATGCTTATCTTGATGAGTCAGCATATAAAACCGTGATGAAGGCCAATCCGCTGCCGCCCCTGCCCAAAGATTATCCGCATTATCATCTGATGCTGGGCTTCACCCCCAGCGGCCTGGCGCAATAGCCCTTGGGCCGACTGCGGCAGTCAGGTTTAAAGAATGAACAAAAAAGGGGTTTCATGAAAAAATCGTTCCGGTTTTTTTTCAAGACTATCGTATGCGCATGGATACTGGTGTTGGCTGCAATTTGTCAAACCAGTGCCGCAGATTATGATTATATTAACATCAGCGAGCCGTTTTCCCAAAAGGTTCCCATTGCCGTACCGGTTTTCAAGTCCATGTCGGTGGCCCCGGAAGAAGAGGAGATTGCCCGGGACGCTGCTGGGCAACTCGCCGAAGCCCTGGCCTATACCGGTTATTTTAAACTCATCGACCATGGTGCGTTTTTGGAACAGCCGGCCGAAAAAGGCGTTACCATGGAAGCCCTGAATTTTAAAAATTGGCGTGATATCGGCGCTGAACTGTTGATTACCGGCGGCGTCCGGTATGAAGCCGGGGTGCTGCAAATGGAATTTCGGCTTTTTGACCCTTTTCGCTCGGAACTGCTTGTGGGCAAGCGCTACACCAGCCCTGCGGATGACACCCGGCAGATGGTGCTGCGGTTTGCGGACCAGGTTATCGCCCGGTTAACCGGCCGGCAGGGGTTGTTTGACAGCCGGATTGCTTTTGTCGGGGGCGATTCGGATGGAAAGGCGGTTTACACCTGTGATTTTGACGGCAGAAATCTCCGGCGGCTCACCAAGCCACAGCCCATAGTGGTAGGTCCCGCGTGGCATCCGGATCTTGGCTCCATTGCATACACTGCTTACACCGATGACCGGCCTGAGATTTACACGGTGGATACTTCATCACAGGAGGTCACCAAGCTGGCCGCTTTTGAAGGGATCAACATCACCCCGGTCTGGCTTCCGGATGGCTCCGGCCTGGCTGCCACCCTGGCATTTGAGGGCGATGAAGAGATTTATCTTTTGACCCGTGAAGGAAAAGTTGATAAAAGACTTACCAAAAGCTGGGGCGTGGATGTTTCCCCGTCGTTTTCGCCTGACGGTAAAAAGATGGTTTTTGTATCCAGCCGCTCCGGCTCTCCCCAGCTTTATGTAAAGGAGATATCGTCAGGCCGCATTCGGCGTCTTACCTATGAGGGGCGCTACAATACCCAGCCGGACTGGTCCCCGGACGGTGATCGGATCGTTTATTCCGGGATGAAGGACGGCAGCATCGATATTTACGTGGTTGATGTCAATACCGGGGAAGCCTCCCGGTTAACCCGGCAGGCCGGTGATAACGAAGCCCCAAGCTGGTCGCCGGACGGCAGCATGATTGTATTTTCTTCAACCCGGACCGGATCGTCTGTGCTTTTTGTCATGACCGCCTCGGGCACGGATCAGCGGATGCTGCTGGATATGGACGCCAAACAGCAGCTGCCGGACTGGTCGCCGGCCAAAGGCAACTGATGGGCGTCCAGTTTGCGGCGTTGGGCGGTATTTTCCGGATTGGACCTTTGATTACACCCAAACAAGGAGGGCAAAATGCTTAAAAAAAATCATATCCAATCATTGTTATTGTGCATTCTCGTATTGAGCCTGGTCATGGTTGTCTCTTGCGGCAGGCAGGCGCCCGGCCCCGGTGAGGCCGCGGATCAGCCCGGCATGTCTGAAAGCGAACTGACCGATGAGAAAAGGGCCGCCAGGGAAGCAGAGCGGCAGGCCGCCATGGAGGAGCAGGAAATTGAAGCCAGGAGAAAGGCGGAACAGGAAGCCAGTCAAACCGAGGCTGAAGCCCGGCAACAGTTTGTTAATGAAAAGGTCTATTTCGGATTTGACGATTCCGCCCTGAGTCCGGAAGCCCGGGATGCATTGCGCGACAAGATCGAGTGGCTCCGGGCCAATCCGGACCAGTGCGTGATTATCGAAGGCCACTGTGACGAGCGCGGCACTGACGAATACAACCTCGCCCTGGGATCCCGCCGGGCCGAGAGTGTTAAGAATTTCATTGTTAAGTCCGGCATTGATGCCTCCCGGCTGTCCACCATCAGCTACGGAGAGGAACGGCCGGCGGTTGAAGGCAGCAATGAGGAGGCCTGGGCCAAAAACCGGCGTGCGGAATTTCAGTTTACCCGCTGCCGGTAGCGTCCGAAAACGACTTCGGGTTGCTCCGGGGACACGAGCCAAGGGAGAGATCACTACATGAACCAGACCTTTATCCGTTTGACGGGTGCCCTGCTGTTTGCCGCGGTTGTGGCTGCAGCAGGATGCGCCACTGTTTCAGATGTCCAACGGCTTCAGTCGCAGATATCCGCCCTGGAAAAGAAGAACCGCCAACTGAATGCCTCTGTTGCGCAATTGATGGAAGACCGGCAGAAACAGTCTGATTTGAATGAAATGCGGGAGCTTTTTGCCGGCCAGGATGCGGAGTTCTATGAGCTTCGTTCCGAACTCCAGGATCTAAAGGGCAGCTATGAGGAAACCGGCTATCAGTTCCAGCGGCAGTTTGATGCCCTTGAAGATGACATGGGCATGCTTGACAAAAAATTGCAAAAGCATGCCGAATCCCTTGACGTGCATGACAAGCGGATCTCGCGCCTTGAAGAGTTTATGGGCATGGAGCCTACGGCCCGGTTTGAAGCGCTGGCTCAATCCAAGTTTCCGGAAAAAACCGAGTTGGGCAAGCTCAGCAAGGACGAGCTCTATGCATCAGCCAAACAGGCATATGACAACGGGGATTTCCAGTCCGCCCTCCAGGGGTTTGAGTTGTTTCTGGAAAAGTTCTCTGGTTCCGATCATGCGGATAACGCCAGATTTTGGATCGGCGAGATTTATTTTGCCGAGCAGTGGTATGAACGCGCCATCCTGGAATATGAAAAAGTGATCAAGAATTATCCGGACGGCAACAAGGTGGCCGGTGCATATCTCAAACAGGGCTTTTCCTTTGAAAAAATCGGAGAAAATGCCAATGCGCGGCTGATTTTAAATGAGTTGCTCGACAAATTCCCGGACAGTAACGAAGCAAAAATTGCCAAAAAGAAGCTTGCAAATCTTTAATACAAGCTGGAAGCCGGAAATCGGTCTATTATGGCGACTTTTTTGGGAATAGACCCCGGCCTGGCGGCCACGGGCATTGCCGTGGTGGAAGGAGCGGGCATGACGGTTGCCCGTTATTCCTACGGTACGATCCGCACGGAAGCAAAGGCGCCGCTTTCCGAACGGCTCAACGCGATATTTGAAGAGATCTCCACGATCCTGGCCCGGGTCAGCCCCGATGCCATGCTCCTTGAAGACGTGTTTTCCCTGCCCAGATATCCCAAATCGGGTATTACCCTTGGGCAGGTAACAGGGGTGCTCATGCTGGCCGGGCACCGGGCCATGATTCCTGTGCATGCCATTGCGGTGCGGGAGGTAAAACAGATCCTGACCGGCAACGGCAATGCCGGCAAACGCCAGCTTGAGGCCACGGTCAGACGACGGCTTGACCATCCTGAACCCATTTCTCCGTCCCATGCTTCCGATGCCCTGGCCCTGGCCCTGGTGGGCCTCTACCGGGCGGGTTCGGCACCGGTTCAGGCGGGCTGTCGGACCCGGAAAAAATGCTGAAAAATTCTATATTCCGGATTTGTCCATGATTGCATACCTGGAAGGAACACTGTTAAAAAAGGAAGCCGACCGAATTCTGCTGCTGGTCCACCAGGTGGGCTATGAAATCCTGGTGCCTGGCTTTGTCATGGACACCATTGCGCCCATGGCCCTGGGTGAGCACTTGTCCCTCTATATCTACTACTACCAGACAGAGCATCAGCCCAGGCCCGTGCTCATCGGTTTCCAACTGGAAGCTGAGCGTGAATTTTTTCAGGCCTTTATCAGCGTGGAGGCCATCGGACCCATGAAGGCGGTCAAGGCCCTGACCATACCGGTCAAGGAGATCGCCCGGGCCATTGAAAACCGGGATACCGGGCCCCTTAAGCGCCTAAACGGCATTGGCGAGCGAACAGCCCACAAAATCATTGCCACGTTGCAGGGCAAGATGGGCAAATTCTCCCTGATCCGGGATTTGCCAGAGGCCCCGGCGGCGTCTGAAATCGAATCGGATGCCGCCGCCCAGGTCACGGAAGTGCTGGTGGAACAGCTCGGGCACCGGCCGGGCGAGGCAAAGGAGATGGTGGATGCGGCCATGCAGCGCAAACCCGGGATCTCGACTCCTGAGGAGCTGTTTGAAGAGGTTTACAGGGGACAGGTAGGCAATGGACAGTAACAGTTTTTCATTTTCCTCGGACCGGCAGGGAATCGTCACCAGCCAGTGCGTACCCGCAGACCAGGAACCCGACATTGTCTCTTTGCGCCCGGAGCGGCTGGCCGAATACATCGGTCAGCGCGAGACCATCGAAACCTTAAAGATCGCTATCGAGGCGGCAAAGCTGCGGGGTGAAGCACTGGAGCATGTTTTGTTCCATGGCCCGCCCGGGCTTGGCAAAACCACCCTCGCCCATATCATTGCCAATGAAATGGGCGGCCGCTTGGTGGTCACATCCGGGCCGGCCCTGGAAAAGGGCGGGGATCTGATCGGCATGCTCACCCAGCTGGAAACCGGGGATGTGTTTTTTGTCGACGAAATCCACCGTTTGTCCAATGCAGTGGAGGAATTGCTCTATCCGGCAATGGAGGATTACTGCATTGATTTTATTTTTGACAAGGGGATTCACGCCCGCAGCCACCGTTTTCGCTTAAAACAGTTCGTCCTGGTGGGCGCCACCACGCGAGTGGGGCTTTTGTCTTCACCCCTGCGCCACCGTTTCGGCATTTTCCGGAGCCTGGACTTTTATGACAAGGCCGATCTGGTAAAGATCGCGGGCCGGTCTGCCAGCCTGCTGAACCTGGAAATCAATGACCAGGGGGCAGGGGAGCTGGCCAGCCGTTCCAGGGGCACGCCCAGGATTGTCAATCGACTGCTCAAGCGGGTCCGGGATTACGCCCAGGTGCGCTGCGACGGAAAGATCACCCGCACGGCCGTATCAGAGGCCCTGCAGCTCGAAGGCGTGGACAACCTCGGCCTGACCCCCCTGGACCGCCGGTATCTGCAGACCATCATCGAGTATTACAAGGGCGGGCCCGTGGGGATTGAGGCCATTGCCGCCACTCTCCAGGAGGAAACCGACACCCTGGTGGACGTGGTTGAGCCGTATCTGCTCAAAATCGGGCTGCTCATGCGCACTTCCTCGGGCAGGAAGGCGGCTTCTGCAGCCTTTTCTCATCTGGGATACCCGGTTGACTGATGTCTGGATCAAAAGCCCCTGTCATGCCTGTGATTTCCCTGCTCACGGATTTCGGCCGAACCGACCCGTATGTGGGCATCATGAAGGCGGTCATTGCTTCGGTCTGCCCGGAAGCCCGGGTCATTGATATCTCCCATGATGTGGCGCCCCAGGATGTCTATCAGGCCGCTTTTATGCTGTCCGCAGCCCATGGGTTCTTTCCGCACAACAGCGTGCACGCGGTGATTGTGGATCCGGGCGTGGGCAGCAGCCGGCGCATTGTGGCGGTGCGCACATCAAAGGCTGTGTTTGTGGTCCCGGATAACGGGGTGTTGAGCCTGGTGCTGGACAAAGCCCATGATGTTGACGCATTCCTTGTGGAAAATCCGGAGGTTTTCCTGCACCCGGTGAGCCGGACTTTCCACGGAAGGGATGTGTTTGCCCCTGTGGCAGCAAGGCTGGCATGCGGGATGAAACCAAAGGACCTCGGCCCTGAAATTGCGCTACAAAGCTTGGTGCGCCTGGATTTGGGGCCGGCCCCACACATGGATGCCAGCGGCCGGCTGACCGGCACTGTTGTGTACGCAGACCGGTTCGGCAATCTGGTTTCCAATGTCGGCCGCAGTCATCTGGAAAAACATTTTTCGGATCCGGATGGCGTTTGCGTTCAGGCGGGAAACCAGGTCATCTCCGGTCTGAGCCACTGCTATGCAGACGCGGCCAAAGGCGGCCTGCTGGCCATTGAGGGCTCCTTTGACATGCTTGAGATCTCGGTGAATCAGGACAGCGCGGCCCGGGTCCTGCAAATGGCCATTGGTGATCCGGTTTATGTGTTTGTCCGGTAGGATCGATGATATCAGCTTTGTGGGCCGGCTTCAAATTCACGGATCAACGGGGCAAAGTCCGCGTTTGTATTGCCAAACCAGGCAAAGGTCACGTCATTGAAATCAAGGCCGCATGCGGCCCGGATGCGATCAAAAATGGCCAGGTAATTGGAAAGAATGCGCTTTTCCCACTGCAGGCCCAGGTCGGCTGCAGCCTTTTTGATATTTTCGGCCCGGCCCTCGATTTCCAGAAAACAGCCAAAGGGCATGCAATCGATGCACAGCAGGGTGCCGTTGTCCAGGGTCCAGGTCTGCCGGTATTTTTCATAGATTTGTTCGGCGTGAAAGCCAAGGGCTTGTAGAATGGCGGCAGTGGTGTCAAAATCGCTGACCGTAACTTCCAGTTCAGTAAAGATTTTGAATTCCTTGCTGTTGCTGTCTTTCGGGGGCGGGCCCTTGTAGGTCAGCTCTGTGCTGCCGCCGGCTTTCCTGAGCCGGAGCAGAGCCTCCCGGTTGAGAAGGCCGGATTGGCGATCTTCAAACCGGATGTTGTATTCGTGATATCGGCCGCTGGTTCCGGCGGCTGCGGCCGTGATACGGGAACGGATTTTTTCCGGATCTGCCAGATAAAACTTGACCTCGATTTCCAGGGAAGTCATATTACACCGTTTCAGGACACAGGTGACGGCTTCGTAAACAGTCCAATATCTGCGTTACGCGCGATTACTCAGAATTTCACGTACGGATAAGTACGCTGCATTCTTCGGCAATCGCGCAAGCCTTGATCTTGAACTTTTACAAAGCCGTCTAAAAGCGACTTTTTACGAGTTTGTCACCGATGAAAGGACTTGTTGTTTTTTCCTTGACAGTCTTTGCGAATTTGGTTAATTATGTCAAATTAATTTTTGCGCGAAGGAGTGGAACCGTTGAAAAAATATACAAAGAGCGCCAAACCGGGCGAAGTGGAAAGAAAATGGTACGTGGTGGATGCGGAAAACATGGTCCTGGGGCGCCTTGCCACCGAGGTGGCCGCCCGTTTGCGCGGAAAGCGCAATCCCATGTATACCCCGCATGTGGACTGCGGTGATTTTGTTATCGTGATCAATGCCGACAAGGTCCGGCTCACCGGCAGGAAATGGCAGCAGAAGACCTATTACCGCCACAGCGGCTATATCGGCGGCATCAAGTCCATTACAGCGGAAAAGCTGCGGGAAAAACGACCCGAGGATCTGGTTCGCAATGCCGTGCGCGGCATGCTGCCCAAAAATCCGCTGGGCCGGGACATCAACAGCAAGCTCAAGGTTTATGCCGGAAGCGAACATCCGCATCACGCCCAGCAGCCCGAGCTGCTGGAAATCTAAAACATTGTCGTACAGAATTTGATATAAAAACCATTCGGGGGATTGATGGAACAGCAGAACGTTTTTTATGCCACAGGCAAACGGAAAATGGCCGTTGCCCGCACCTGGCTGAAGCCCGGAAAGGGCGAGATCATCATTAACAACAAGCCGGTTGAAGAGTTTTTTGCACAGGATGCTGCCCGCCAGATGCTCATGCAGCCCTTTGAACTTACCAATACCACCGGTGAATACGATATCAAGGTCAACGTTCGCGGCGGCGGCGCCATGGGCCAGGCCGGTGCCATCCGGCACGGAATCACCAAGGCGCTTTTCCAGTCCAACCCGGATTTCCGGCAGATGCTGAAAAAAGCCGGTCTTGTCAAGCGCGACCCCAGAACCAAGGAACGGAAAAAATACGGTCAGCGCGGCGCCCGGGCCCGGTTCCAGTTCTCCAAGCGGTAAAATTTTTACCCTTTCAGAAGCTGTTTTAAAAAATATTGTCTTTCCCAACAGGGAACAGGATATCATATGTCCTGTTCCCTGTTTTTGTTTTTTGGCATTTGATAGAATCATAAAAGCTTTTATGTCCCTTGATGGTTTTCAGGAAGGAAGCCCTTCGGTCGGGAGCGAAAAAAACTGAACCCGGCCGCAGGGCTTCCTTACTGCAAAAACAGCGGACGCGGTAAAAAGCTTTTTACGAAACCATCAAGATTGGGATGTGTTGTTTCGGGTTCCCGTGGAGTGAAACTTTGTACATAGCTGGCCATGATGCCGGCCCGGGGGTTGTTTGCGAGTCGCATTGAGCGCGCAAGCGGTCAGCAGGGAGCAAACCGCCACCGGGTCGGCATCATGCGAAAGTCACGGAAAATTATAGAAACAAGCATTTTTGAATTTCTTAACAGTGTAGAGCAAGACCCGAGTGTGTTTTGACAACAAGCGGATAAATTGGGCGGCGTAAGCATTTTCTATAGCCTTGAAAAACAGATTGGGATGCGGTATTGAATAGCCTGGATGCATTACCGTGTCTTGGGCGGCGGCATGCCGCCTGTTTGCAAAACCCTTCTGAAACCGGCAATTCATGGAACGGCTGGATTATTTTGTCAAACGTCTGCTGCTGATCATCCCGACCTTTTTCGGTATTACCGTGCTTTGCTTCGCCCTTATCCAGTTCGTTCCCGGCGGGCCGGTGGAGCAGGCCATCATGCAGATGCGGGGCATGGGCACCGGCGAGACCACTTCCGGAGAAGGCGCTTCAGCCAGCATTTCCGAAAAGCAGCGCAGACAGATCGAGTCCTATTACGGCTTTGACAAGCCCGTGTATGCACGCTACTGGAACTGGCTGATCCATGACAAAGTGGGCATGCGGATGCATTCCTACCGTTTCCCGGAAAAAACCGCCTGGGAGCTGATCCAACAGCGGTTCCAGGTGTCGCTGATTTTCGGGATCACCGGATTTGTGCTGTCCTATGTGGTTTGTATTCCTTTGGGCATTGCCAAGGCCCTGCGGCATAACGGCGCATTTGATCTGGCCTCCAGTGTGGCGGTGTTTGTGGGCTATGCCATCCCCCCGTTTGCATTGGGCATGGTGCTGAAAATGCTGTTTTGCGGCACTGTGGATGCCTTCTGGGATGTTTTTCCCATCGCCGGGTTTCACTCGGAAAATTACGCCCGGTTAAGTTTTTTCGGCAAAATCCATGATATTTTCATGCACATGTTTCTGCCCGTGCTGTGCTATGTGATCGGCAATTTCGCCATTTTGACCCTGCTGATGAAAAACTCGCTTATTGAGCAGATCAGCCGGGATTACGTACGCACCGTGCTGGCCAAGGGCGGCAGCTTTGGCCGGGCCGTTTGGGGCCATGCGGTGAGAAATTCCCTGATTCCCATTGCCACCGGCATCAGCGGGATTTTAACCGTTATGTTTGCCGGTTCGGTGATCATCGAGCAGGTCTTTGAAATCCCGGGCATGGGCCGCCTGAGTCTGGAGTCCATCGTGGGCCGGGATTATCCGGTATTCATGGGCATTTTGGCCTTGACCTCGATTCTGGGGCTTTTGGGAAACGTGCTGGCGGATTTTCTCTACGTGATCATTGACCCGCGGATCAATTTCCGGAAGCAGTGATTTTATGATTCTCCGAAACCCGGTTGCGCGAAAACGCCTGGCACGCTTTCGCTCCATGAAACGGGCCTGGATTTCCCTGTGGCTGCTGGTGATTCTCTACGGTGCAAGCCTTGCAGCCGAGCTTTTATGCAATGCCACGCCCCTGTATGTTCGCTTTGAGGGCCGATCTTTTTTTCCGATATTTTCCTATTACGCCGAGGATGTGTTTACCGGAAGCGGCCGCCAGACCCGGCCGGATTACAAGGCCCTGGCGCAATCGCCGGCATTTGCCGAAAATGAGGGCAATTTCATGATTTTTGCCCCGCACCCCCACGGGCCCTACCAGAGCGTTCAACCCGAAAGCATTGATGTGACCGATCAGGTCACCATCCGGTTTACCCCTGAATCCCGGGTGGCCAGCGTGGATATCGGCCCGGATCTTGGAATTGCCGACAGCCGCCTGCTTTCATTTTTCACCCGCACAAAGCCGGACAAAACACCCCCCGGCCGCCTGAGCGATTATTTTGATCTGTCGGAAAAACTGACCCGGGCCCTGGCCGAGCGGTTTGCCAATCAGGCCGCACCCTTTGTCTCCTTTGCCCTGGAAAACAAGCACGGCCAAACCTATACCGGAGTTCTGGCCGAATACGAGCCCCGGGAAAGGACGCCGGAAATCGTCCGCATGCTGATCTACGAGCCGGCCATGAAAGCCTCCCGGGATATAACCGTTTCTTTGACGCCGGACTTGCAGCCCGCCGGTCAATGGCCAGGGCTGTGGGAAAAAATCAGCCAGGCCGAGCAGGAAGTGATCAAAAGCCTGGCTGTAGAGCGCTTTGATGCGCCCGTGGCTGATTACCGGGTGGTGGCAGACGGCCGGCAGTACATTGCCGGGTTTGAAAAAGAGGATGTTCGTTTTCCCTTCCCGCCGGTGACCGGCCATCCCCTGGGCCTGGATGCCGCGGGCCGGGACGTGCTGGCACGGATTGTCTACGGCATGCGCATTGCCATGAGCTTCGGGCTTCTTCTGGTGGGGGCCTCCATGTCCCTGGGAGTGGCCGCCGGTGCGGTCCAGGGCTATTACGGCGGAAAACTCGATATCACGGCCCAACGGTTTGTGGAGATCTGGAATGCGCTGCCGTTTTTATATGTTATGATTCTCATGGGATCGATTTACGGCAGAAGCTTTGAACTCCTGCTGATCTGCTACGGCCTGTTTAACTGGATCGGGATATCCTACTATATCCGGGCCGAGTTTCTGAGTCTGAGAAAACGCCCGTTTGTGGAGGCGGCCCGGTGCATGGGTGTTTCGTCGCGGAAAATCATTTTCAGACACATCCTGCCCAATGCCCTGGTGCCGGTGATTACCTTTTTCCCGTTTTCCCTGGTGGGGGCTATTGGTGCGCTTGCGGCCCTGGATTACCTGGGCTTTGGCATGCCCCCGCCCACGGCCTCCTGGGGGGAGATGCTGTTTGAGGCCCAGCAGTACAGATGGGCCTGGTGGCTGATTGTCTATCCTTCCATTGCCCTGTTCACAGTGATGCTGCTGGGGGTGTTTGTTGGCGAGGGTGTTCGCAATGCCTATGATCCAAAGCAATATACCAGGATGGAGTGAAAAGCGGTGACAGGTGACGGGTGACGGGTCATCCGGGAGGAATGAAAATGAAGGCGTTGCTTTCCGTAGACAATCTGGCGATCGAATTTGCCACAGACGAAGGGGTGATCCGGGCCGTGGACGGGGTGTCATTTGCCATCCGCGCAGGGGAAAGCCTCGGGCTGGTGGGGGAATCCGGGTGCGGCAAATCCGTGACCGCCCTGGGATTGACCCGGCTGATTGCCTCCCCGCCGGGCCGGATTGTGTCCGGGTCTGTTGATTTTGACGGCAGGGATTTGCTGCAGCTCCATACCCGGGACCTGCGCGCGGTGCGGGGAAATGAAATCAGCATGATTTTCCAGGAACCGCTTTCCGCGCTTTCCCCCCTCCACCGCATCGGCCGGCAGTTGACAGAGGCCATCGGGTTCCACCACCGGATGTCGAAAAAAGCCGCCCGGGAATATGCCGTATCCTGGCTGCAAAAGGTGGGGATCCCGGATGCGCAATCCCGGATGGACGCCTATCCCTTTCAGCTTTCCGGGGGCATGCAGCAGCGTGTGATGATCGCCATGGCCCTGATGCTGTCGCCCAAGCTCGTGATCGCAGACGAACCCACCACCGCCCTGGATGTGACCACCCAGGCCCAGATTTTTGCCATGATCCGGGAGATGATGCAGAACCAGACATCGCTTTTGCTCATCACCCATGACATGGGGGTTGTATGGGAGATGTGCGACCGGGTCATTGTGATGTATGCCTCGCGCATCGTGGAAACCGCAGATATTGAAACCCTTTTTGCCGCACCCGCCCATCCCTATACCCGGGGGCTGATGGCCGCCATTCCGAAACTGGCCGGCGGCCGAAATCATTTGACCGACATACCCGGCCAGGTTCCCTCACCGCTGGATTACCCGGCCGGATGCCGGTTCCAGGACCGCTGCCCGGATGTGTTTGACCGGTGCCGCACCCAGGATCCCGCCCTGGTAGCGTGCGGTAAAGGCCATCTGGCTGCATGTTTTCTGTTGTATCCGGACAAGGGGGCCTGATGAGAAAAAAAAACGCCGCAAACCCGGTCGGCGCATGGGATCCGGCCAATGATTTTCTGCTGGAGGTCTCGGATCTGAAAACTTGGTTTGAGACGAAAAAGGGTTTGTTTTCCGGCAAATCACAGCGCATCCGGGCTGTGGACGGGGTGAGTTTTTGCCTGAAGCAGAATCAGACCATGGGCCTGGTGGGCGAGTCCGGCTGCGGCAAGACCACCCTGGGCCGGACCCTGCTGGGGCTGGAAACCGCCTCGGCCGGTGATGTGCGTTTCCGGGGCCGGCCCCTGCTTGATCTGTCCCGAAAGCAAATGGATCAAATGCGGCGGCATCTGCAGGTAGTGTTTCAGGATCCGCTTTCCTCGCTGAACCCGCGCATGAACGTCATGGATATTGTCACCGAAGGGCTGGAGAGATTCGGCATGCTCGAAGGCACCAAACAGGAGCACGCCAGCAGGCTGCTGGCGGAAGTGGGACTTGACAAGGCCATGATTTATCGTTTTCCCCACGAGTTTTCCGGGGGCCAGCGCCAGCGGATCAATATCGCCCGGGCGGTTTCCCTGCGGCCGGATCTGGTGATCTGCGACGAGGCGGTCAGCGCCCTGGACGTTTCCATCCAGGCCCAGGTGATCAACCTGCTGCTGACCCTGCAGGAAACCCATCATCTTTCCTATTTGTTTATTTCCCATGATCTGGGCGTGGTCAGCAATATTGCCGACCAGGTGGCGGTGATGTATCTGGGCCGGATCGTGGAGACCGGCGCCACGGCGCAGATTATCGGAGATCCCTGCCATCCCTACACGCAAATGCTTATTGCCGCACTCCCGGTGGCCGGGCAAAAGCGGGCAGAATCCGCACAGGTCAAAGGCGAGACACCGTCGCCGGCTGATCCCCCGCCGGGGTGCCATTTTCATCCCCGCTGCCCGAAGGCAATGGAGGTCTGCCGGGACACCACGCCCGATCAGATCCGGTTGCGGGATCGCACCGTGTGCTGCCATTTGTATGCATGACCTTTGATGGTGCCGTAAAAGTCCAATATCTGCGTTACGCGCAATTTCTCAGAATTTCACGTACGGCTAAGTACGCTGCATTCTTCGAAATTGCGCAGGCCTTGATCTTGAACTTTTTACGGCGCCATCTAAAATCTGACTTTTTACGGGTGTATTAACTTTGGATACAAAAAAAGCGGGCGCTCTGGGCGCCCGCTTTTTTTGCGGTTGTGGCTGTGATCAGTATGGCTACTGCGGCTCGGATTCGGACTGGGCTTCGGGGTCATCGGAGTCCTGGGAAGAGTCTTTGGAGTCTTGTACGGATTGTTTGTCCGAATCTTTATCCGCTTCCTTGTCCGTTGTTTCAGACGCATCCCCGTTTGCTTCCGGGGCGGGTTGCCCATCTTGCTGCTGATCTTCTCCGGCTTGTTTTGCCTCTGATGTTGTTTCTGCTTCCGCTGCTTTTTCTGCTTTGGCGGCTTGTTCGGCTTCGGCCGCTTTTTTTGCTGCCGCCTCTTCTTCCAGGGCGCTGGCGGACTCCTGGATTGCCGCCATTCGATCTTCCAGGGCCCGGCGGGCCTGCTCGCTGATGTCAAGGGCAGCCGCCCGATCCAAAAACTCCATGGCGTTTTCAAGGCTTTGCAGGGTCTGTTTTTCGGCCGCCACATTCGCCTTGTAGAGCAGCATTAGAAAATCCATGGTTTCCAGCCGCTGGTTGACCCGCTGTTTTTGTTGATCGGTGGTGGCGTATTTTTTGGCTTTCTCCAGGTTTTCCCGGATGGTTTGAAAGTCGATGAGATCTTCAGACTCGCTCAAGGCGTCTGCCCGGTCCATGTAATGGTCAAATGCCAGGCTCAGGGCTTCTTCTTTGGAATAAATTTCCTTTTCTTTCTTTGGTGCCTGCTGGCCGGGCAGGGTCACGATTTTTTCCTGGCCCCGGGGCGAAAACTTGCCTTTCCAAATCTCCAGAGCCCTATCGGTCTGCCGGAGATAGTATTTGTCCGCGTTGTTAAAGCTCGCCCCGATGATCAGCAGAAAAAGCAGTCCCACAATTGCGATAAGCCCTATGAGTTTCGGATCCAGGGGTGGCTCTTTTTTCTCAGCAACAGGGGGTTTGGGCGGCTCCGGCGGCCCGCCCGGAGGACCGGCTGCTCCGCCGCCGTCGCCGCTGCCTGCGTCTTTTTTGGAAGCCGGTTTATCAGGCGCTTTATCCTTTTTGGATTTTTCCGGCTTGGCTGCGGCTTCGGTCTTTTGCATTTTTTCGGCCTTTTCAGGCTTTTTCTCGGGAGCCGGCTGGGCTTCTGGCGCTTGTTTTTTCTCCGGCTCGGGCTCGGGTTGTTTTTCCTTTGGCGGTTCCGGCTTTTGGGCGGCAGGCTCCTGCGGTTTTTCAGCCTCGGGCTCCGGGGGCTTGGTTTTGGCCACGGGTGAAGGCTCGTTTACGTCCCACAGCAGCAGGGCCCGGATGGTTTCTGCCTGATCCTTTTCGTAATCACCGGTTACCGGCGGGGCGGTAAAATTTTTCTCACCCTGGTCTGCCGGCGGCACATACAGGGTTTTCGGCTGCCACAGGTCAAATTTCTTTGCCAGCAGTTGTTCCACAGGCACCTGTTTTTTGGGTGGTTCGGGCTCGGGTTGTTTTTCCTTTGGCGGTTCCGGCTTTTGGGCGGCAGGCTCCTGCGGTTTTTCAGCCTCGGGCTCCGGGGGCTTGGTTTTGGCCACGGGTGAAGGCTCGTTTACGTCCCACAGCAGCAGGGCCCGGATGGTTTCTGCCTGATCCTTTTCGTAATCGCCGGTTACCGGCGGGGCGGTAAAAGCGTTTTCCGCTGCCGGATCCGGCTCGGGCTCAAACAGCTTTTCCGGGCTCCAGGCGTCAAACTGCTTTTTGCGCAGGGATTTTAATGTGGGTTTTTTGGTCTTGGTTGTATTTTTCTGGGTTTTGCCTTTTTTGGCAGAAGCGGCTGCGGTTTTTTTCTCAGGGCTTTTTTTCTTGGCGGAAGTGGTTGTTTTTTTCTTGGCAGTGGATTTGGTTAAGCTTTTTTTGCCCATATCAGCTCCTCTGTGGATCGGGTAAAAGAATTGGCATATATGCTAAAAAACCCTTATAATCCTGTAAAAATCCATCATTTTTATACCGGAACCTTTGATTTTTGTAAACATTTTTTTATGATACATAAGAAAGCCCCTGGTCTTTCCTGGAAGCGTTCCCCCAGGGCCGAAGCCGGGGGCGAGCATGGACAGCAGTTTTTTTGAAGTTGCTTAGAAAATAATGACAAATTACAAGGAATGCAAAAACAGTGGTTGATCATAACCGGTTAAACGAAAAGAAAAAACGGGTTCAGCATCAGATCCAGGATTTTGACAGCCTTGCCGTGGCGTTTTCAGGCGGGGTGGACAGCAGCCTTTTGCTCGCCCTGGCCAGGGAAGTGCTCGGTGAGCGGGTGGTGGCCATGACTGCGGTATCGCCCCTGATGCCCCGGCGGGAACTGGATGAAGCGGTCAAACTCGCCGGCATGCTCGGGGTTTCCCACCGCCTGGTGCGCGTGGAGGGCCTGTTTGTGGACGAATTTATCCAAAATTCGGCAACCCGCTGTTACATATGCAAAAAAATCCTGTTTTCCCAAATGTTTGAATCCATGCGCGAAGAAAGTGTGACTTTCATGGCACACGGGGCCAATACCGACGACATGGCCGATTTTCGGCCGGGCATGCAGGCCGCCGAGGAAATGGGGGTTTGTGCGCCCCTGCGGGATGCAGGCCTGAACAAGGCGGAAATCCGGGAATTGGCCCGGCAGGCCGGGCTATCCAACTGGGATCGGCCGGCGGCTGCCTGTCTGGCATCCCGGATTCCTTACGGCATGGGAATCACCCACAAGCGTCTGGAAATGATCGAGACCGCGGAAAACGCACTGACCGCCCTGGGGTTTTCCGGTTTCCGGGTCCGGCATCTGGGGGATACGGCAAAGCTTGAACTGCGCCCGGCACAATTCGATCGCCTGCTCAACCCGGAGCGGCGCTTAAAGATTGTCAGCGCCCTTCGCAGGGCCGGGTTTGATTATGTGACAATGGACCTGGAAGGCTATGGCAGCGGCCGCATGAACCGAAGTCTGTCCTGAGTGCGGTGCCATTGTGTTTTACAGGGCTTTCTTCTTCCAAATCGCCTCCCTCACTGCAGAAGGCGTGACAACGACAGTATCGGCATAACCAGGGCATAAGCAGCTTGTTCCGGTTTTCGCATGTGTCGGGACGGGTGTGGTTTGTTTGTCTGCGGCTCGTTTTCGGCGATCATCCCGGGACTTTGGCTGGAATTTTAAAAACTCGGGCTGATCGCCCTCAGACAGTTTAAAATTCCGGGCGCCAAAGCCCCGGTCCGATCTTATGCCGAAACCGCGCCAATGCAGCCAAACAAACCACCCCCGCCCCGCCACATGGTCAACGCACTGGAAATATGAGCCAACAACAATTGCTTTTTACCGGGAGATCCTTTGCATTTGGATACCTAAAGAGTTGATGAGCCCGGAGGGGTGCTTTCAATAGGTTTTATAGAGTTATCGAATTTGAGCATGGTTCCCAAGAAAGCCCGAAGGGCGGGGGCGGGTTTTTGAAGCGACATTGAGAATTTTTGCGGAAAAAGTGCAAATTGTTTGATGACGACAGGCCGGGTTTGTAAATTTCGGCAAAGGCATTGGGGCAATGGCGCAAAAAGGCTCAGGAGCGAAAAAACCCGGCTCCGGCCGAAGGGCTTTCTTCCTCCAAGTCCACCGCCCTGAGAACATCCGATGATGAAAATCGACTTTTTGCGAAACCATCAAAGTTGACAAACACGTTAAATCCTTTTATAAATAACACGAAATAAAAACCAAAACCGCAAAGGTGCTTTTGGCAGGTGCCTAGCGGCATTCGGCTCTGATATGAACCTTGACAATAAATGTTACTGCCTGCAGCGGCTGGAAAATTTGTCCGGGCAACGGATTTCTGCAACTGTCCGGGCACCGGCATCGTCGGTGTGGTTTTCCGGCCATTTTCCGCAGGATCCGGTGCTTCCGGGCATTGCCCAGCTTTTTATCGTGCTGCAGGTTATTGAAAAGGCAACAAAACGGGCCGTTGTGCTGCAAAAAGTCCACCGAACCAAGTACCGGCGGGTGATCCGCCCTGAAGAGGAAATCGAGATCAGTGTCCTGCCGGCTGACAATGCCGCCGGTCAATGGCGCTTTGAGTTAATCGTTGAAAAACAGCTTGCCTGCAGGGGACGCCTACAGGCGCAGTTTGTGGAATAAAGACAAGCAAGAGGAAGCACAGGCATATGAATCACGAAGAAAATTTTGAACAGACCGTCTGCGAGGTAGCCGGCATCGTCATTGAGGAACTCAAACTCGAGGACGTGACCCCTGAGACATTTGATCCGGACCTGGATCTGGTCGACGAGGTGGGTGTGGACAGCATGGATCTGGCCACAGTGGCGCTAGTGCTCCAGGATGAATACGGGGTCCGCATTGACGAGGAAGATTACCCGAAATTAAAAACCATCCGCATGATCACCGAATACATCCTTGAAAATACGCCGGTGCAGACGTAGCGGACATGATACCCGGACAGCAACATTTTATGAAGGCAGCAGGCAATCCAACCCAGGCACCGGCCGGCGCAGGCAGGCCGGCAGGAGAGTGGAAATTTTCCGATATCCTGGCCTCTGATCCCCGGATCCGGCATAAATGGGAAAAGGTCAGGCAATATTTTTTTCTCCGGGAATCCACCTATGACATGACCCGCAAGTGCAATATCCAGTGCGAGGGCTGTTATTATTACCGGGGCGAAAAGGCCGGAGCCGCCGGCATAGAAGATCCGGAGCAGTGGCGCCGGCTCATGGCGGAAGAAAAACAGCGGGGTATTACCTATGTGGTGCTCGCAGGTGCCGAGCCCTCGCTGGTGCCGGAGCTGCTGGGCGTCTGTTACAATCAGATCCCCCTGGGCTGCATTGCCACAAACGGCCTGATCCCCATTGACAAAGACGTGGATTACCGGATCCATGTATCGGTCTGGGGAAACGATGCGACCAGTCAGCAGGTCAGAAACGCTAAAAACATGCTTTCCCGGCAGATTCAAAATTACGGAAACGATCCCAGGGCCGTGTTTGTCTATACCTTTACCCGGCACAACATCGACGAAGTCCACGAGGTCATGGATCAGCTGGCGCAAAACAACTGCCGGGCGACATTTAACATGTTTTCCGCCCCTGCGGGCTATGCCGGCGGGCTGTCCCATGATGCGCGGTCTTTGGAACAGACCCGCCATGCCATGGAAGAAATCGGCCGGCAGTATCCGGATCATGTGATTTTCTCGCCTTATCATCGGGTGGTCCACACCCACCGGCTGGGCTTGCATGACCTGTTTTCCTGTCCCTATCCCCGGGCCAACCCGTCAACGGATATCGGCCTGGGGCGCAGTTTCCGTCAGTACCGGGCGGATCTGACCTGGAAGCGCGATACCGCCTGCTGCGTGCCGGACACCGACTGCGCCGACTGCCGCCATTATGCCGCAGGCAGCGCGGTTGTGACCGCCAGAATGTTCCGGCACGCCGCATGTCCGGAAACGTTTGCGGCCTGGCTGGATTACGTGGATGTTTATCTGGCAGTATGGGTGAGGGGATATGAAAAAAGTCCGGATCTGTGTGACCGGCACACGGCCCCGCCCGCACAACATCTATTTTGAGCGGCAAGCCGCATTTGAGGTTGATTTTATGAAAACCGTGAGTTCTCTTCTTGATTCCCACTGGTATCAGCGATACCAGAACATTTCCAAACTCAATATCCGCAGTTCCATCTATGATGTGACCAACCAGTGCAACCTACGGTGCAAGGGGTGCTTTTTTTTCTCCTCCGGAGAGGACAAGGCCGCCCGGGAGGAAACCGACCCGGAGAAATGGGCGGCTTTTGTGGATTCGGAAAAGCAGCGGGGGGTGAACCTGGCCATTTTGATCGGCGGCGAGCCCACCCTCTGCCTGGACCGGGTGGCAGCGTTTTATTCCCGCATGCCCACATACTGCGCCACCAACGGGCTGATCAAGGTGCCCCGGGACCGGTTTGCCGACATGATGGTGGGCATTTCCCTATGGGGCGATGAAGACGATGAAAAGCGCCTGCGCGGAAAAGACACCTTCCGCATTTCCAGCAAGAATTATGAAGGCGATCCCTACACCTATTACCTCTATACCATTACCCCCAACCAGGTGGGGCGCACTGAGCGGATTATAAAAAAAATTCGAGGCGTGGGCCTCAAAGTCCACATGCAGCTGCTCTCCAACGACGAAGGAGTGGACGGGTTTTACTGGCGCGATGGGGAACTGGCCGACCTTCGGGCGGAAATGGATGAAATGCTCGATGCCTATCCGGATACGGTGATTTCATCAAAATATTATCACCAGGTCATCACCACCGGAAAAATGCTGGACCGGACGTTCGGGTGGGCCGAGTGCCCGTCGGTAACCGAGCCCATGGACACCCGAAACCCGCGGCCCCGCCGCCTGATCCGGTTTATCCGATGGGCCTCGGACCTTGAAACCATGCACCGGTGCTGCACCTCGGCCACCCGGGATTGTTCCACCTGCAAGGACGGGGCCGCGCACATGAGCTGGATCATGGTCAACAAGCGCGCGCACATGCGTTCCTCTGAGGATCTGCAGAACTGGATCGAGGTGTATGAAATGTTTGCCAAACTTTATCAGTTCATCCCCTGGTAAAAACGGGCCGATTCATGCATCCTCGCAGCAGTGTCATTGTCGGCTATGATATGGTCTCGCCCCTGGGCACGGACCCGGACGCCCAGTGGCAGGCGGCCTGTGCCGGCCAAAGCGGTATCAGCCCGCTGACCCGCTTTGATCTCAACGGGGATTTTCCGGTGCGCATCGCCGGGCAGGTGCCGGAATTTGACCCCGGGCCATATCCCTTTTTAAGCTCCAGGCAAATGGCCAACTGGCGCTCGCCCGTTTTCCGGCATGCCCTGCTGGTGGTTAGCCGGGCCCTTGAAAAAAGCGGCCTGGAAATAACCCCTGAACTTGCCCCGCGAACGGCCGTGACGTTTAGTTCAGCCGTGGGGGGGCAGGACGCGGTGCTTGCGGCGGACCGGCGCATGCGCGAAGCCGGCAAACTGCCGCACCCCTACACCAATCCCAATTCGTGCATCAACATGGTCACCGGCAAGGTGGCCATTCTCACAGGAGCCACCGGCCCGATCATGTCCACGATTACGGCCTGTGCCACAGGGGCGGCCTCTGTGATCACCGGGGCCATGCTCATTGAATCCGGGCGCGCGGATCTGGCCATTTGCGGGGCTGTGGATTTTGCCCTTGTCGAACCCATTGTGGCAGGGTTTGCCACCATGAACGGGGCTTTCAGACACAAGCCCCAAAGCCCTGTGGCCCCGAAGGCCGCCAGTCGGCCGTTTTCAAAAGACCGGCGCGGTTTTGTGATCTCAGAGGGTTCGGGCGCGCTGATCCTGGCCTCCAGGCAGTTTGCCGAAGCCCACGGACTGGGCTTTGACGTTGGCCTTGCGGGCTGGTCCATGACCGCAGACGCCCATCATTTTGTGGCCCCGTATGAGCCCACAGTGCGGCGCTGCATCAAAGAAAGCATTGACAATGCCGGGATTTTTCCGGCCGACATTGATTCAGTAAACACCCATGCCGCCTCCACCCGCACGGGCGATGCAGTGGAGCATGACGCGCTGCGGGCGGTGTTTGGCAGAAAACTGCCGCCGGTAACCGCCAACAAATCCATGACAGGCCATGCCATGGGGGCATCCTCGGCCATTGAATCCATCCTGGCGGTGTCGGGCATGCTTGCCGGAAAAATCACACCCACCATCAATTATGTGCCGGATCCGGAAATGCCGGTGGATGAGATGGTCACGCACCTGCAGGACGCAGACCAGACCTTTGTGCTCAAAAATGCATTTGGTTTCGGCGGATGCAATGCCTGCATGGTGTTTCAACGATTCAGATAGAAACGGTTTTTTTTTCTGTTATGAAAGCACCTTTAAACAGACGGGTCTTTGTCATTGGTTATGCAGGGGCAACCCCCCTGGGCAGAACTTTTGACAGGACCTGGAACAATGCGGCCGCAGGCCGGGCCGGCTTCGGCCAGGTCACCCGGTGCAGCGTGCAGAGCTTAAGCCGGGTGGTGGGGGAAATTCCGGACTGGGATCCGGCGGCATGCGATTTCGTGGATTCCAAAGAGGCCCATAACTGGAACGCGGATTTCGTGATTCTGACCATGGATGTCTGCCGGGCGGCCCTGGCAGACAGTGGTCTTGAAATCAATGACCAGACAGCATCCAAAACCGCTTGCATGGTGGGATCGGCCTTAAACGGCACGGATGCTTTCCGCAAGGCCGCAGAAACCCTGCGTACCAAGGGCGCCCTTCGGGTCAGCCCCTATCTTTTGCCCAACCTGTGCGCCAATCTGCCCGCGGGCAAGGCGGGCATGATGCTCGGATTTACCGGCCCGGTTTTATCCCCTCAGGGGGCGTGCGCTTCTGGCAATTTCGCCATCGGCCTGGGCGCGCGCATGATCCGGGACGGAGACTGCGATTTTGTGCTTGCCGGCGGTGTTGACACCTGTATCATGCCCGAAATCATCCACGGCTTTGCCAACATGAACGCCACCATCAAGGTGGGCAAAAACGACCGGGCCTACAATGATCCGTCTCTGGCCTCAAGGCCGTTTTCCGTTGACCGAAAGGGCATGGTGCTCTCCGAGGGCTGCGGGGTGCTGGTGCTGGCCGCAGAAGAAGCGGCTGCCGCACACGGGCTTGTGCCACGGGCCGAGGTGGCCGGGGTGGGCTGGAGTTCGGATGCCTGTCATTTCACCCTGCCAAACGGGCCCACCATTGTCCGGGCCATTTCAGCCGCCATAGACGACGCCGGGCTGGCCCCGGCGGACATCGGGTATGTCAACGCTCACGGCACATCCACACGCAAGGGCGATTTCACGGAAATCCAGAGCCTGAGGGCCGTGTTTGGCAATCATTTGGAGTGCCTGCCCGTGTCCTCCAACAAGTCCCAGATCGGCCACACCCTGGGCGCGTCTGCGGCCATTGAAGCGGCGCTGGGCATCGAGGGCATGCGCCGGGGGGTGATTCTGCCCACCATCAATCATATTCCGGACCCGGCACTCGGAGATATCGATGTGGTGCCCGATTCTGCCCGGGCCGGCGGGTATGAATGCTTTTTGTCCAATGCATTCGGATTCGGGGGAACCAATTGCTGTATTGTTTTTAAAGGAGTCTGATCATGCGCCCCAAACCGTTTCATCCGGAAATATACAACGGGGATCCGCGTTTTGTGAAAAACCGGCACGACGGCTGCATCTGGCACAGGTGCGAAAACCGGACCCTGTATGCGGACACGGACCGCTCTGCGGTTGTGTATCACGCCAATTACCTGCGCTACTTCGAGTTCGGCCGGGCTTCGCTCATGCGGGAGCTTGCCTATCCGTACGTGGATATCGAGGCCAGCGGATATGTTTATCCCATCATCGAGCTGGGAATCAAGTACTACAGCCCGCTTTATTATGATGATGCCATGTGGGTGCACACCCGGCCCGGAAACCTGGGCAAGGTGAAGCTGAGCTTTGACTATGTCATCATCCACGGCCAAACCGGCGAAATTGTCTGTACCGGATTTACCGAGCACTGCGCCCTGAATTCCGCGGGCAGGCCCGTGGGCATTGATGAAAAAACACAAAAATTATGGGAAATCTTTCCGAAATAAAAACCCTTTCGCCCG
Organism: Desulfosalsimonas sp.; assembly: GCF_046483245.1. Classification (GTDB taxonomy): domain Bacteria; phylum Desulfobacterota; class Desulfobacteria; order Desulfobacterales; family Desulfosalsimonadaceae; genus Desulfosalsimonas. The sequence goes on from NZ_JAWODO010000087.1 coordinate 57,942, forward strand.
TGGCGCAAAAAATCGTTCTGCCTGAGTATCTGCAGGATCACGCCTTTGAAGGCAGGGCCCTGTATCCGGCAGTGGAGTCAATGCAGCAGCTGGCAGCAGCAGCTGCCGGGAAAAACATTTCCGGGCGGATCATGGGGCAGGCCGCGTTTGCCAAGTTTCTGGAAATTGCGCAAGGGCAGGGCGAGATAGATGCTATTCTGAAGCTTGCGCCCGCAGACGGCCAAAGCCTGGCCGCCCGGCTCATGACCCGGCAGAAAATGCCCGCATCAGGTATCACCCGCACAAGGGAGCATGCCCGGCTCTGTTTTTTCCCGGATCACAAAGCTGCGGCCATCCCTGATGCGCCGGCGGCTCAAACCGGGGATCCGGTTTTTCGTGTGTGTGCAGAGGAGGTTTACCGTGAACTGGTGCCCTTTGGCCCGGCTTATCACAATATTTCCGGAGACCTGCACTTGGAAGCCTGCGGTGTGACAGCGCCGATCAGTGCCCCGCCACTGCCGGAGCCCGGCGGTCCCCTGGGCTCGGTGTTTGTTCTGGATGCGGCATTTCACGCGGCCTGCGTGTGGACACAGCGGTACAGGGGGTTTGTGGGGTTTCCGGTGGGCTTTGATTACCGGGCGGTAACCCGGCCCGCAGTCGCCGGGGGTCGGTATACGGCCCTGGCGGCGGCCGGATCCGGATCCGGATCCGAATTTGGTGCCATGGGCAGCCAGGATTTTGATGTGTGGATTTTTGCCGCAGACGGCCGTGTCTGTGAATACGTCCGGGGCCTGCACATGTGCGATGTGTTTGCCGGCCGCAGAAAACCGCCTGCCTGGATTTGCGCTGAAAACCGAAATTGTAGGGGCAACGGGCGATGATGTTTTTTGTTGTTGCAGCAATGGCTTATTTGCTGGGTTCCGTCAATTTTTCCATTGTTTTTTTTCGGACCACCGGGCGGGGTGATCCCAGGGCCCTATACAGCGGCAATCCCGGAGCCACCAATGTTTATCGCCAGGCCGGCGCAGCTGCAGCCGCCCTGGTGCTGGGCCTGGACATGGGCCGGGCTGCGGCCGTGGCCGCGCTGGCCCTGTATCTTCTGGATCCCGCAGGTGCTGCCTGGACCGGGCTGGCCCTTGTTGCAGGAAACCGGTATCCCTGTTTTCATCAGTTCCGGGGCGGCAAGGGTGTGGCCAATTATCTGGGGTTTTCAGCAGTGATCGTGCCCTGGGGGGCCCTGGCTTCGGCCCTGGCCTGGGCCGCAGGCTTTTTTGCGTTCCGGATGCCCTTTATTGCCTCTTTTTGCATGGTAGCCGTACTTGGCGGGGCCACCATGTACAAGTGGATGCATACAGCTTCGGCTGTTTTGGGGGTCCTTGCCACCATTGCGTTTATCGTTTTCAATCACCGCAGCAACATAGCTGAGCTGGCGGGCAGGGGCCGGTAGCAGGAAATGGATTGGGCGGTTTCGGGACGTGGTATAATTTCCGGGCGTGGTAAAAGCAACCAATCTCTTATGATTTTATGATTTTCGCATGATGCCGGCCCGGTGGCGGTTTGCTCCCTGCTGACCGCTTGCGCGCTCAATGCGATTCGCAAACCGCCCCCGGGCCGGCATCATGGAAAGCCCTGTGCAAAAATTTGCGGCCAAAAAAAGCAAAGTTCCTGCGCTTTCAATTGGGATGACCCTGTGGTTTCTTCATGTACCCGGGTTTCATTGACAAAGGCTAAAAAGCTATTTTGCGTCCAGGAGCTTGCGGATTTGGGTGCTGTCGTATTTGCCGGCCGGCGATACCGGGATCTGGTCGGTGAGCCGGATTTTTCTGGGCAGGGCATGGCCGGGCAGGCGGTCTGCTAGGTGACGGCGGATTTGGGCTGCAGAGGCCTGTGCGGCGGCAAGGGCGCGGATTTCGTTTCCCCGGCTGCCGCTATCGGCCACGCTCAATACAGCTGCATCCGATACTTCCGGCATCTCCAGCAGGATCGCCCGGATTTCATCCAAATCCACCCGCTTTCCCCCCACCTTGACAATCCGGTCGGCCCGGCCCTCCAGGGAAAATGCATTGGGCCCCACCACGCGGATGCGGTCGCTGGTGACAAAAAAACCGTCTGCATCCACGGGAAGCTCCGGGGATATGAAATTCGAGCAGATAGCCAGACGACCGTCTGTTTGTTTCCATTGAATGCAGTCAAAGGGCGTAAAATGCGGCTGGGCGCTTGTGCACACCCGGGCGGCGATGCCGCCGGTCTCGGTGGAGCCGTAAATTTCCGTGATGCCAAGGCCCGTTTTTTCATAAAAGACCCGGCTGTCTTCAGGCTCCAGCCGGGCCGCGGAGCAAAGGGCGACCGCCAGGGTCGAAGCCGGCAGATTCATGCCTGCGGCCATCCTGTAATGAAGCGGGATGCTTACAAGGTATGTGGCCCGGTGTTTTTCTATGGCGGTCTGGATTTCATGGGGGTAGGTCGGTATCCCCTCAATGACCCCGGCCCTCGCCACCAGCGGGGTGAGCACGGAAAACAGCAGGCCGTAGATGTGGCCCGGCGGAACCGTGGCCACAAACCGGTCCTTTGCTGACACCTGCATTTTTTGTGCGTGATAAATGGCTTCAAAAAACAGGTTGCCGATGGTTTTGCTCCAGGTGCGGGGGGTTGCTGTGGAGCCGCCGGTAAAAAGCTTGACAAAGACCTCCCTGGGATCCCGGATCAAAGACGCGTCAAAAGCCGAATGTCCGACTGAAGACGGTGCAGTGTTCACCGCCGCAACCCCCGGGGGCAGATCCGCCGGGGCATCTGTGATGGCCTTTGAAAAACCGTGCTCCTGCCGGATCCGGGCGATCACGGATTTTTCAAATGAATAGGGCAAAATCAGGGTCGCCGGGCGGGTAAGGGCGGCAAGCAGGGCCGCGGCCATTTTCCCGCGGTCGGTTGTGCACAGACACAGGCTGACCGGTCGGTCTTTGGCAAACACCCGGTGCTGAAACCCGGCAGCCATTGCATAGATGTCTTTGTAGGTGCACCTGCCAGGTACGAAGTCATCATCGGGCCGGGCCGGGCCTGCAGCCACATTTTTCAGAAGTGGTAAAACCGGCATCATGTCTTTTCGGATCAATAAACGGGTGAACAAAACTAAAATCGGATGAAAATCAACCCTTGCAAGAGAATTTGATATAATATATTGCATTTTGACTTGCAAGCGGTTATTTCCGGAATCATTGAACCCCATAGGGAGGCGGTTGTGGACCTTTCCAGAATGCTGGCCGTACAATTGATCAAAACGCGCTTTGTCCGCCACGCAGTGAGGGAAAACGCCGATCTGGATATTTTCCGGCAAAAACCCACTCCCCGGGTCATTGCCGGCTTGGTTCTGATTGGTGCCAGTTATGTGCTGTGTTGGCCGGTTATCAGCGCCCTGGGGGGTTTTGCCGCCTACGTGCGCCAGCCCCTGTGGGTGGTTGTCGGCGCCCCTGTGGTATGGACCATGACCCATTTTCTGTGCATGTTCGGCGCATACCTGGCCGGCAAGGAACACTCCAGGGCTTTTTTGAAATGGGCCGTGCGCCTCTTTGTTGAAAAACACGCGCCTGACTGTCTTCCGGACTAAATTTGCTGATTTGCCGGCTCCCGTCTTTTTAATATTCTTTTAATCTGCTGTTTTTATTTGGTTTTAGTTTGTGACCGACATCCCGTGTACCCGGCTTGTACACGGGATGTTTAATTGAACGGCTTTGGTGCGCGGTTGTCCTTGGAGGTCTGTAATGATTTTATTTTTAAAAATCAAAATGTTAAGCTCAATTTTGGTGTTCCGGCATGCTTTTTGTATGCACTATGGCGGACAAGACGCAACCAGTTAACGATTATTCAAGCGGTTCGCATATGGAGGGTAAAATGAGCAGCAATACAAAAACAGCAGTGGTTTTTCCGGGGCAGGGCACCCAGCGGCCGGGCATGGGCAAGGATTTTTATGATAATGTTTCTGCCAGCCGCCTTACTTACGAGGAAGCATCTGACGTGCTGGGATGGGACGTTGGCGCCATGTGCTTCGGGGAAAATGAAAAAATCAATCTCACCGAGTACGCACAGCCTTCCATCCTGGCAACCGAGATCGCGATGTTGCGGGGACTGCAGGAACTTTATGGTTTTTACCCGGATTATTTCGGCGGTCACAGCCTGGGGGAATACACGGCCCTGGTGGCCGCCAGCGCCATGCCCTTTGCAGACGCCCTGAAAACTGTGGAAACCCGCGGCCACCTGATGCAGGAGGCTACGCCCCCCGGAATCGGGGCCATGGCGGCAGTGATTGCCAAAAACATTGATATTGAAAAAATTCGCAAAATGCTCGAAGATCTTCCCATGGATGTGGCCAATATCAATTCCACCGACCAGGTGGTGATCAGCGGCCATGCCGGCAGTATGGACAAGGCAAAAGAGCGCATCAGCGGGTCCATGGAAAATCAGGACGAAATGCGTTTTGTGCCCTTAAACGTCAGCGCGCCCTTTCACAGCCGTTTCATGAACGCCATCAAGGAAGCCTTCCGGGAGGTGCTGGCCGCCGTTTCCGCAAGGATGAACTCCAAAAACGCTGCACGGGTGACTTCCAATTACACGGGCTTGTTTCATGCCGCCACATCCGACCGGGTCATTGAGGCATTGGTGGCCCAGTTGAGCGGATCGGTGAAATGGCGTGACAACATGCAGGCTCTTGCGGCCAAATCCCGGCAGATTTACGAGATCGGGCCGAATCGTCCGCTGAAGAATTTTTTCCGGAGCTTGGATATCCAGTGCAAATCCATTACCAGTCTTTCGGCAGCAAAAAGGGAATTTAGTGCATGATGGCATTTGACAGCAACTATTGGGCGGTCATTATCGGCGGCTCCAGCGGCTTTGGCTTGGCTGCGGCCAAAAAACTGGCCGCCCATGGAATGAATCTCTGTATTGTGCACCGGGACCGGCGCAGCGCAATGAAGAAAATCGAGCCGGAATTTGACAAATTGCGCAAGACCGGTGTGAATCTGCTGGCTTCCAATCTTGACGGGCTCTCTGATGAGGGACGGACCCGGGTTCTCGACGAGCTTTCCGATTCTCTGGCCGATCAGGGCCGCATCCGTCTTGTGCTCCACAGCGTGGCCTTCGGCAACCTCAAGCTGCTCGGTCCCTATCCGGGTTCGCCTGTGCCGGGCCAGACCCGGAATCTGCTGGCCAATGAGGCGGGAGTGTCTGCCGGGCGCATGGACGAGATTGTGCAAAGCGCCTTTGCACAAGGCTACAATGCCGTCTATCCCCTGGTGGATGACAAAGGGGATTACAGCAACCGCCAGTTTCTCGGGGCAGAGGATTTCAACCGCACTCTCCAGGCCATGGGATACAATATTGTGGAATGGGTCCAGGATATCCTGGCTAGAAATTTTTTTGCAAAAGATGCCCGGGTGCTTGGCCTCACAAGCGAGGGAAACACCGTGGCCTGGAAGGGCTATGCGGCCATTTCCGCGGCCAAGGCTGTGCTTGAATCCGTCAGCCGTGCCATGGCTGTGGAATTTGCGGCCAGCGGGATCCGTTCCAATATCATCCAGGCCGGTATCACCGACACCCCGGCGCTCCGGGCCATTCCCGGAAGCGACCGGATCCGCGCCCAGGCTGTTTTGCGCAATCCCTTCGGCCGCCTGACCACCCCAGAGGACGTGGCGGATGTAATTTATCTGTTGTGCAAAGACGAGGCCGCATGGATCAATGGGGCCCTTATCTGCGCGGACGGCGGGGAGAGGGTCGGATAGCCAATGCTTTACCTGCACGGCCTGGGCCATTTTTACCCGGACAATGTCATTGACAATCAGTTTTTAAGGGATCTGGATATCGGCAGCGATGAGCAGTGGATTCTGGAACGCGTGGGCATTGTCGCCCGCCGCACCTCCTTGCCGCTGGATTATATCCGGCACACCAAAAACCGTGATCCCAGGGCCGCAACCGAGGCAAGCCTGTATACCCGGTCCGGGGCCGGGGCGGCAGCAGCCCGCATGGCCCTTGACCGGGCGGGAATCAGCACCGAAGATATCGGCATGGTGATTTCCGGGACCTCCACGCCGAGATACACCATTCCCGCAGAAGCCTCTGTGATTGCCGCAGAACTGGGCATCCAGGCCCCTTGCATGGACATGAACGCGGCCTGCTCCACTTTTCTGGTGCAGCTAGCCTTTCTTGATGTCATGGTCCCGGAAAAGGCCCCGGGTTTTATCCTGGTGGTCAATCCGGAAAACTACACCCACGTGGTGGATTACTCTGACCGGCGGGTGGCGCCTTTGTTTGGCGACGGTACCAGCGCGGCCGTGGTTTCGGCCCGGCACTCGTCTTGTTTTCGCTTTGAATCTTTGGAGTACGGATCTGATCCGGCCTCTTGGGACAGGGTGCAGATTCCCAGCGGCGGCCATTTCCGGCAGGACGGCAGCCAGGTTCAGCGCTTTGCCATCCGCAAGGCCACAGAAGGCGTGCGCCGGCTTCAGGACGAGTATTGGCAAAAACGGGACCAGTTCCGGTTTGTGGGTCATCAGGCCAACCTGATGATGCTTCAAACCGTTTGCCGCAGGTGCGGAATTGATGACGCCCGGAATCTGCACAACGTTGTCGAATACGGAAATACCGGGTGCTCAAGTGCCCCGGCTGTGCTCAGCCAGAACTGGGAGCAGCTGCAGCCGGGCGATCATGTTGCCGTGGCAGTGGTGGGATCCGGTCTGACCTGGGGTCACGGTTTGCTTAAAATCAACGATTGATGGCGCCGTAAAAGTCCAATATCTGCGTTACGCGCGATTCCTCAGAATTTCACGTACGGCTAACTACGCTGCATTCTTCGCAATCGCACAAGCCTTGATCTTGAACTTTTTACGGCGCCATCAAAGATTCGGAATAACATATGCGATACCAGGAGTTTTTACAGCAGGAGCAATTTGATCTGGCCCAGCTCATCGCCTTTTCCTACGGCCGCCTGGTCAGCGACCCGCCGCCGGATTTTGACGCCCGGCTGCCGGCGCCGCCCTTTTTGATGATCGATCGGATCGTATGTCTTGAGGCCAACGGCAACAAGGGCGTGATCACGGCTGAACAGGACATCCGCCTGGACGCCTGGTATTTTCAGTGCCATTTTCCGGGTGATCCGGTACAGCCGGGATGCCTGGGCGTGGATGCGGTCTGGCAGCTGCTTGGCTTCTACGGGGTGTGGCGCGGGGCATTGGGCGCGGGCAGGGCTCTGGGATGCGAGGAAGTGGTGTTTAACGGTCAGATCCGTCCGTATAACGAGGTGGTGCGCTTTGAAATCGAGGTGCTCCGGTTCAGGGAGATGAAAAGCAACGAGTCTGCCATTGTGATGGCAAACGCCCGTATCCTTGCCGACAACACTCCGGTTGCCACGGTGAAAAAAGCCCGGGCCGGGATTTTTAAAAACATCGCTGACAGCAATTATCCGAGAATTGAATAGGAAATAAAGTTTTAAGTTTTAAGTTTTAAGTGTTAAGTATTCCGTTTCAAGTCTTAATTATCTGGTTTTTTTTAAAACTTAACACTTGACCCACTCGTAAAAAGTCGGTTTTCAGATGGTGCCGTAGAAAGTTCAAGATCAAGGCTTGTGCGATTGCGAAGAATGCAGAGTAGTTAGCCGTACGTGAAATTCTGAGGAATCGCGCGTAACGCAGATATTGGACTTTTACGGTGCCATCAACACTTAAAACTTAAAACTTTTTTAATCGAGGTATATATGACCGATACAGAAAAGACATGCGCAGACAAGCCCGTGGCTCTGGTTACCGGCGGGGCCGGGGGCATTGGTGCGGCCTGCTGCCAGGCGCTTTGCGACAAGGGTTTTTGCGTAGCCATTCATTTCCGCAAAAGCGCCGAACCCGCCCAAAAGCTGCTGGCAGAACTCCAGGACAGGGACGGCAGCGGTTTTCTGCTTCAGGCGGATCTGGCATCCGCCGAACAGATCGATGCCATGGTCAATGAGATCAAAAAACAGGCCGGCCGTGTGGACGTGCTGGTCAACAACGCGGGTTTTACCCTGAATGACATGATCCTGACCATGAAGCTCGATGATTTTGACGTCCAGCGAAGCGTCGGGCGCGGGGCCTGGTACCTGACCAAGCGAGTGCTGCGGGTGTTTATGTTCCGGCGCGCATCCGGCAGGATCATCAATATTTCCAGCGTTGTGGGTCACACCGGAAACGCCGGCCAGATTCCCTACACCATGGAAAAGGCGGCCACGGATGCCATGACCAAATCCCTTGCCAAGGAACTGGCCGGGAAAAATATCCTGGTCAATTCCGTTGCCCCGGGTTTTATTGACACGGACATGACAGAAGCCCTGCCCGAAGACATTCGTGGGCAGATCCTTTCGGCAGTGCCCCTGGGCCGGATGGGCCGTCCTGAGGAAGTCGCCGAGGTGGTGGGGTTTCTGGCCACGGGCGCATCCTATATCCAGGGCAGCGTGGTCCATGTCAACGGAGGCATGTATGGCGGCTGATGCGCGGATGATCAAACAGATCCTGGATCTGATTCCCCAGCAGCGACCCTTTCGTTTTATCGACGATATTCTGGAAGTCGATGACAAGCACATCAGGGCCGTCTACAGGTTCCGGGACGATGAGTTTTTTTATGAAGGCCATTTCCCCGGCCATCCGGTTACCCCGGGGGTGATTCTGATTGAGACCATGGCCCAGGCCGGGGTCGTGGCCCTGGGGATTGCCATTTTGCTGCACCAGAACCGGTCGGTATCCGAGATCCGGGAGTTAAAGACGCTTTTTACATTTGCCGAATCCGTGGAGTTTACCGGCATGGTGGCACCCGGGGAAAAAGTGACGGTGGTTGGAGAAAAGATTTATTTTCGCAGGGGCAGCATTAAAACAAAGGTCAGCAGTGAACGGCAAAACGGGCAGAGCGTTTGTACGGGCGTGCTGATGGGAACAGGAGTGAAACTCGATGCATAACAGGGTTGTGGTTACGGGAATGGGCGTTGTCAGCCCCAACGGCATAGGATTGGACAATTTTGAAACCGGCCTGCGCCGGGGGGCCTCCGGGATTCGTTTTATACCCCGGCTTGAAGAGCTGAAGTTCGGATGCCGCATCGGCGCCGTGCCCGAAGGTTTTGACGAGGCCTGCAGCCAGTATTTTGAAAATTTCAGGCAGCAGTCGTTTTTGAGCGAAACCATCCGGTATGCGGCTGTATCGGCCATGGATGCCTGGAAAGATGCCGGTTTTCCGATTCCCGGAGACGAAGATCCCCCGGACTGGGATTCGGGCACGGTGTTTGGCTGCGGCATATCGGACATGGAAGTGATTGCAACAGAAGTGGTACCCACGGTCAATGAAGGAAGAGTCAAAAGACTGGGCACCCGGGTGGTGGAAAGGGTCATGGGCAGCGGCACAAGCGCGCGTATCGGCGGACTGCTGGCCTTGGGAAACCAGGTGACCTCCAATTCATCGGCCTGCAGCACGGGGTCGGAGGCCGTGGCGGAGGCGGTATGGAAAATCCGTGCCGGGCTTGCCAAACGAATGGTGGCCGGCGGCGCTGAAGGCGCTTCGCCCTACACCTGGAGCGGCTTTGATTCCATGCGCGTTTTGGCCAGGAAATTCAACGATGATCCTGAAAAAGGCTCCCGGCCCATGAGCGCGTCCGCATGCGGGTTTGTGCCGGGCGCCGGGGCTGCGGCCCTGGTGCTCGAAGACCTGGAAACCGCTCTGGCCCGGGGTGCTCGGATTTATGCCGAGGTCAAGGGCGTTATGGCCAATTCCGGCGGTCACCGAAACGGGGGTTCCATGACCGCACCCAATCCCGAAGGGGTTCAGCGCTGTATCCGCGGAGCCATGAAGGATGCCGGAGTCGGCCCGGAGCAGATCGATGCCATCAACGGCCATCTCACCGCCACGTTTGCCGATCCCCATGAGGTGAAAAACTGGTCAGCCGCCCTGGACCTGCAGGCGGAGGATTTTCCGTGGATTAATTCCACCAAGTCCATGATCGGCCACTGCCTGGGGGCCGCAGGGGCCATTGAGACCGTGGCGACCGTGCTGGAGCTTGACCGGGGATTTCTGCACCCGTCGATAAACTGCGAGGATCCGCACCCGGAGATTGCATCCTTTGCCGACCGGTTTGTCACCGGGTGCATGGAAATGCCAGAACTCAAAACCATTGCCAAGGCCTGTTTCGGATTCGGGGATGTCAATTCCTGTCTGATTCTGCAAAAATGGGAAAACAATGCAACATGACAGCATCGTAAAAAGCTTTTACGAAATTATCAAAAATACGGAGGAAACAAAAATGGATAAACAACAGATTTTCAACGATGTGGTGGCCATTATCAAAGACTATGTCAAAGATGAATCAAAACTGGCAAACGTGAGCATGGAAACCTCCATTCTCGATGATCTCAAAGTCAATTCCGCCCGGCTTGTCGATATCATCATCCAGTTTGAAGACACCTTTGACATTGAAATCGATGATGATGACGCAGACAACATCCGCTCAATCGGCGATGCGGTCAATTATATCGCAGGCCGGGTGGGCGCAGACCAGGGCGCTGAATAATTTCTCCCATGAACGACCGGATAAAACGCTCCTTAAACACCCAGGAGACACTGGGCCGGTTTGCCGTGTGGCTCACCGCGCCCCTCATCGTCCTGGCTATCCGCCTTGCCGGCTGGCGGATCCGGGATCTGGCCGCAGTTCGCCGTCGGATTCGGGACCTGATGCGCCAGCACAGGGGGCCATGGCTGATCTGCGCCAATCATCTGACCCTGATTGATTCCTTTATCCTGGCCTATGCCATGTTTCCCAGCTGGCGGTACATGACAGGTTTCCACCTGGTGCCCTGGAATATGCCGGAATACATGAATTTCAACCGCAACCGGCTGGTGGGGGCATTTTGCTATCTCACCAAGTGCATTCCGGTGGTCCGGGGCGGCGACCGGGAGGAGGTCAAACAGAGCCTGGAAAAATGTGTGAAAATCCTTCAAAAGGGCCAGAACCTGATGATTTTCCCCGAAGGCACCCGTTCGCGGACCGGGCGGGTAAACACCCGGGATTATACCTATAACGTGGGCCGGTGGATGTGCCAGATGTCTGAGGTCCGGGTGCTGTGCATGTATCTGCGCGGCGACGGCCAGGATACCTACAGCGACTTTCCAAGGTATGGGGAAACCTTTACCGTCATGGTGGAGCCGTGCAGCCCGGAAACCAAACTCAGAGGGCTGCGGGCCCACAGGGATTGTGCCGGACAGATCATCGGGCATCTTGCTGAAATGGAGAAGCGGTATTTTGCGCGCCGTGGGAAATGATGTGGTGGATCTGAGGACAGACGGCGCATGCGGAAAAAGCCGGGACAGGCGCTTTGTCCGCCGCGTGTTCACGGCATCCGAGCAAAACCGGCTTGCAGAAAGCCAATACCCTGACGCCTGTCTGTGGGCGATGTGGGCCGCCAAGGAGGCCGCCTACAAGGCTGTGTCCAGAATTTTTCCTGATAGTTCCGCATGGCCCGGCCGCTACGAGATGGTTTTTGACCAACCGGGCCTGCCCCGGGATTGCGCCGGCACGGTCAGCACCCCTGAAGGACCCGTGCGTGTGCGTCTCCATTGGGATGAAAACCGGGTCCATTGCCTGGGGTTAATCGATTCTGCGGGGTTATGGCAAGACCTGACAGCGGATGTGCTCGAACCCTGTGCCGATGCCCATCCGGAAATACAGCCTTCAGCAAAACAACTTTCCGCCGCTGCCCGCATCGCTGCAGCCGCAGCCATTTGCCTGCATACAGGCCTGCCCCATGGCTTGGTAAGCATTGAGCGTACCCGGGTTTCGCAACGCTCAGCCCCGCCTGTTGTCAAAATCAACGGGATCGAGGAAAAAATTCCCGTCAGCCTCAGCCATCATGGCCGGTTTGCGGCTTTTGCCTTTCTTGCGCCCCTGCAGTCCGGATCTGCTGCAATGTGTTCTTGACTATTTACACCGTATTTTTTACAAATAAATTTTCACAAAAATCTAAATCCGGGCAGGGCCGTTTGCGGTCTTGTGCGGGTGTTTTTCAAACAATTGGGCAGATATCCTTATGAGCAGTACCCGACAGGACATTGAGGCCGAAATATACAGAATTTTCCGGGAGCAGTTTGAAATCGAGGACCCGGGTCCGGATGAGGATCTGCGGGAAGTCCACGGTTTTGACAGCATTGACGCCATTGAATTGCTCATGGAAATCGAGAAGCTTTTTCAGGTGGAAATGGACCAAGAAACCAAAAAGGAAGCCTTGTCCTATATTCGGACCATAAACGGTATCTGCGATTACATAGAGCAGGTTCTGCCCGATGCAGGTGCCCATGTATCAAGGGCGGCCAACCGCTGATGGATCGAAGAGTCGTCATCACCGCAGCATCTGCCATCACACCCATCGGCAATTCAAAGCAGAAGATTGTCCACAGCCTCCAAAACGGGGTCTCCGGGATAATGCCCCTGCGCCATGACGATCTGTTGGCCGATTATCTGCACTGCCGGGTTTTTGGCACCGTACAGGAGCCCATAGAATACGGCTTTGAACGAAAATACCGCAAAACCATGGGGCCGGTGTCTTATTATGCCTGCCACCTGGTTGGACAGCTGCTGGAGCAATCCGGGCTGAGTCCGGAGTTTGTCTCCTCGGGCCGCATGGGTGTGGCATTCGGCTCCACCCATGGCAGTCCCTCGGTGCAGCGTCACATCTACAAGGCCCTTTACCACGAAGAAAAGGCCATTTCCGGCTCCCTCGGTGCGGTGGATTACCTGAAGTCCATGGTTCATACCACGGCGGTGAACATCACCAAAATGTTTGAGATCACCGGCCGGGTGATCTGTTCCTCCACTGCCTGCACCACAAGCAGTCAATCCATCGGCTACGGCTATGAAATGGTGAAATACGGAATGCAGGACGCCATGGTGTGCGGCGGTGCCGATGAATATGATACCACCACCGTGGCGGTATTTGACAACCTGCTGGCCTGCTCCACGGCATACAATGACCGGCCCGGACAAACCCCCCGCCCCTTTGACGCCGACCGCGACGGTCTGGTCGTGGCCGAAGGCGCAGGCGCGGTGCTGTTGGAGGAATACGAAGCCGCTAGAAAACGGGGCGCCCCGATTCTGGGCGAAGTCATTGGGTTTTCCTGTAACAACAACGGCGGGGATCTGATTTTTCCCAATCTCGACGGCATCACCCGGACCATCCAACTGGGCTTGGAAAGCGCCGGGATTGGGCCGGAGGCAATGGATTTTATCAGCGCCCATGCCACGGGAACCAAAATGGGGGATGTCATTGAGGCCCGGGCCATTGAACAGGTTTACGGAAACTCGCCCATGGTGACCGGCCTGAAGGGATATACCGGCCACACCATGGCCTCCTGCGGGGTGATTGAAACCATCATGACCCTTTACATGATGGAAAACGGTTTTGTCGCCCCCACCCTGCACCTGGAAAATATTGATTCCAGATGTACCGGAATCGGCCATGTCACACAATTGAGCGAAAAAGCCATTGATATTGCATCCGTGCAGAATTTCGCATTCGGCGGGGTCAATACCAGCCTTGTGTTAAAAGCCCCTGCGGCCTGATATGAGCCGGTTTGTCCGATTTTTCAAGCCCATGGTGGACGCCGGGGTGACCCTGGTACTTTGGGGCTATTTCATTTTCGGGTTTCTTTTTTTGTTCTCACCTGTGTATCTCTGGGCGTGGTGTTTTGCCCTAGACCGGAGCCGGGCTTTTCAGCGGCTCAATCACCTGTTTTTCAGAAGCTTTGTCCGGTTGCTGCACTTTTTTGTGCCGGGTTTGAAAATCCGCCTGGATAAAAGCCTTTCCGATCTTGGCCGTTGTGTGGTGGTGGCCAATCACCGCTCCTATCTCGACCCAGTTTTGCTGACCGCAGCCTTTGAAAAACACAGCACCATCGTCAAAAGCGCCTTTTTCCGCACCCCGGTGTTCGGTCGGGTCATCCGCACGGCTGGCTATATTCCCTCGGATGCCGCCAACGGGCTTTCGGATCTGTTGATCTCCCGCATGCAGCAGTTTCCTGCTTTTTTCCAAAAAGGCGGGGTGTTGTTTATTTTTCCCGAAGGCACCCGAAGCAGAACCGGCCTTCTGGGCGACTTCAATCCCGGGGCGTTTAAAATCGCCCGCCGGTTTGAAGTCCCTGTGGAAGTGCTTTGCGTCACGGGCACGGACCGGTTGTTTGCCCCGGGCAGATTTTTGTTTCACACCTGCATTGAAAACCTCATCACGATCCGCCGGGCTGGAGCCATTCCCGCAGATCAGGTCCGGCAGCTTTCCTTAAAGGAGCTGATGCAAAAAAGCCGGGAAATCATGGAAGCCGGTCTTTCTGATTCGTGACTTGCCGTAGTTTCCGGCAAAAAGTCGCTTTAACAGTTTTCGCATGCGGCCGGGGTCAGTTTTTTTGCTCCTGACCGTTTACGGATTCAGACAATGCCTTGGCTTAAAATTTACAAACTCGGCCTGTCGGCCTCAAACAGTTTGAAATTTTTTAGCTTCGGCATTTGCTGAATTTTTCCGTAATCGCTCAATGTCGCTTCAAAAACCGACCCCGCCCTTGGACTTAGAAGTCCAATATCTGCGTTACACGCAATTTCTCAGAATTTCACGTACGGATAAGTTTGCTGCATTTTTAGAAATTGCGCAAGCCTTGATCTTGCTATAGCGGCACCTACAGCGTCAACACCCTGCTGGCCAATGTGTCCAAGCAAAACGTGACCCGCTTTCCCTATGAAATCGCCAGGCTGGCCCAGACCGTGGCCGGCGGGCTTATGGTGATCCTGCCGTCGGCTGCTGATTTTGCCTCTTCGGAAACCGCCCACTGGCTGGAAAAATATTACGGGGCCAGTGCGGACGTGCCAACTGAAAATCACCGCCGCATTCTGTGGCTTATTGAAAACCTGACTTTGGGAATCGCTGCAGTGGGCTATCTCACCGAATCCATGCACGGGGCGGGCTCGCCCCAGGCCCAGCGGATCATGATCGCCCGCCAGGTGAACATGCAGCAGAAACAGCAGATGGCCAAAAACCTCTGCGGCATTGAGGAGTAAGGGCCTTTTGGACCGGGGATTTTATTCGGATCGGGTCATGTGGACGTTGATGTTGACGGGGGGCTGCTCGGCAGTGGCGCGGATGCCGTTGAAAAGGGTGTTAAAAAGCGTATCTGTCAGACCTGTGAGGTTTTCGGGTTTGCCCAGCAGGCTTTTGCGGGTCACCAGGTGCTCGATGCTGCCCCAGATCATGGCCCGGATCACATACGGATCCATGTCCGGCCGGAATTCATCGCTCTGGATGCCTTCTTCCAGCACTTGGATGTAGTTTCGCGCAGAGGACTGAACAACGCGGTAGGCCTCGGTTTTTAAAAAATTGGGATTGCCCTTTAAAATCAGCATCACCACATTGGCGTAATCCGGATTGTCCTCGTAAAGGGCCAGGTGCCGGTGGATCAAAAAGCGCAGTTTGTTTGCGGCACCGTGTATGTAAGGCAGAATCTCGCGGTTTTTTTCCTGGTACTGCTGGATGATTTCCGCAGGAATGGCAAACAGCAGCTCCTCCTTGGAAGAGAAGTATTCATAAATGGTGGCTTCCGATGCCTTGGCCTTTTTGGCGATATCGGAAATCGTGGCGGTCTGAAACCCCTTCCGGGCAAAGATGTACTCAGCGGCCTTTAAGATGGCGGCGGCTTTTTTGGGGTTTTTCAGATTTTTTTGGCTGCTTTTGGGAGTTTTGTTCGTCATTGTACACTCCGGTTACTGGGTTGATCGATTTTCATTTTATTAAAATTGATGGAACCGTAAAAAGTCCAATATCTGCGTTACGCGCAATTTCTCATAATTTCACGTACGGATAAGTACGCTGCATTCTTCGAAATTGCGCAAGCCTTGATCTTGAACTTTTTACGGCCCCATCTGAAATCAGACTTTTTACGAGCGTATCAAAATTCAAACATACTAAAATTTATTTTTAAATGTCAAGGCCCATTTTTAGTTGGATAATAAAAAACATGGTTTTTTTTAAATACCACTATGATTTTTTTAAAAAGAATATTGACAGACTTGGTTTTCTCGGCTAATTTTTCTCCTTATACAATCACTGCAGAAGGATCGTCGATCAGGGCGGCCCTTGCTGCCGCGCGGATCCGGTAAAGACCGGATCGGTACAGAGGAAACGGGAGATATGGAAGACAGCATCTGGGGGGTCACCAACCAGGTCAAGGAACAGGGGGGAACCATCGGCCGCCGGATTTTTCTTCATTTGCCTAACCCATCTAAGGATTTGCCCGAGGATTTGTTATGACGCATTTTAAAATCAACCAGAAAGACATCTTTTTCATATTAAAGGAATAGCTCGGCTACGGCAGTCTCTGCAGCCTGGAGCGTTACCGCTCATTAACCGAAGAAACTTTGGATCTGCTGGTCACAGAGGCCATCCGGTTTGCGAAAAAGGCCGTGGCCCCCTTAAACGAGATCGGCGAGGAGCAGGGCATCCGCTACGAGAAGGGACAGGTGCGCTGCCCGCCCAAGTTTGCCGAGGTTTTCCGCCGCCTTTTGGGCCGATCTGGCCGCTGAAGGCCAAGATGAGCAGAGCCGGCAGCATTACCAGGCCCTTACCGATTTTATGACCCCCATTGTCAAGGCCTATTGCTCGGATGCGGGTTTCCGGGTCTGTGAAACCGCCATGCAGTGCCTGGGCGGCTACGGCTACTGCCGGGGTTACCCCATTGAACATTATATGCGCGATGCCAAGATCATGAGCCTTTACGAGGGAACCAACGGGATCCAGGCCATTGACCTGATGGGCCGAAAGATGCGGATCAACGACGGGGCCATGTTTGCTGCATTTGCCAAAGAGATGGAAAATTTCATTGATGCCCGGCGGGATCATGACCACTTGGGCGGCCATGTGCGGGACCTGGAAAATGCCTTTGCCCGGGCGCAGAAAAAGGGCCGGAAAAA
>NZ_JAWODO010000144.1:0-44110 GCF_046483245.1 Desulfosalsimonas sp.
GCACAGGCCCAGGCTGCAGCCGCAAGGGCGGTAACGCTTCTTTCAGCCGGATCCCTTCCGGTAAGCGGCACCGTGGCTCAGGTTAATCCCCGGCTTTGCAGCAGCTGCGGGGTCTGTGGGTCCGTATGCCCCTATTCCGCCCCCAGGTTCAGTGAAAAAACCGACAAGGCTGAAATTGAATCCGCTCTGTGCAAGGGCTGCGGATTGTGCGCGGCTTCCTGCCGCTCAGGGGCCATTGCCCTGAAAGGTTTTGACGACGAACAGATAATGTCGATGATCATAGGTGCTTGATCAGGAGCGATTCAATAGCCTTCAGGCTGTACAAATCGGCCCAGAACATCGGCAAACAGTTCTCCGGCTTTAATCGGGGTGCGGTCTTCGAGATAAGGACCAACGATCTGGAGGCCCACGGGCAGGCCGTCTTTTGTGCGGCCTGCAGGCACCACCGTGGACGGCAGGTGGGCCACCCCGATGAGCCCGGCCCATCCCATCAGGCTCATGTAGGGAAGCTGTTGTCTGTTTACGTTGATACGCCGGTCATAAATATACTGGTGGTCGTGTTCGATTGCCGGCACGGCTGCCGCCGGGCAGATCAGCACGTCAAATTCGCCGAAAAAATCCGCCCATTTTTGCCGGATCTGCTGGCGCTGCCGGTTTCTGAACTCCCAGTCCCGGTAAAGCTGGGTGGCCCCCCGGAGATGTCTGGCCAGGTAGGACTGGTCGTCTGCGGAGAGATTTTTTACATCCTCGCGCCATTTGGCAAAATACTTCTCAGGTGTGCCTGTGCCCATGACCGCGGCCAGAAGGCTTAAGAAACAGTCATGGCTTTGGGCAAAATCCACATCCGGCCGCCTGCTGCCAATATCCGTGCCATTGGCGGCAAGCTTGTCCACTGCGGCCTGGATGACATCGGCCACTGAAGTGTCTACCGGACACGCGGGATCATCTAACCAGAGTCCGATTTTCAGGTCCTTTAAACTGTTTTTGCGGGCCTCGGGCAGGCGGATTTGCCAGGCGCGCCTTTGGGCCGGTTCAGGGGCAACCAGGATCTCCATTGCCAGGGAAATGTCCCGGATGCTCCGGGCCAGCGGCCCCACCACCATAATGTCTGTGCAGATGCCGTGCTCACCGGTCAAGATCGCCGGCGCCGGCGGTATGTGTCCCTTCTGTGGAACAATGCCGTAGCTGGGCTTATGGCCGTAAATTCCGCAGAAATGAGCCGGCGTGCGAATGGATCCGCCGATGTCGCTTCCGATCTCCAGGCAGGTGAGTCCTGCTGCCAGGGCGGCTGCCGCCCCGCCCGACGATCCGCCGGGGGTGCGTTCGGTGTTCCAGGGGTTGTTGGTCTGCCCGTAGACTTTGTTGAAAGTCTGCAGGTCGCCGCCGTAGAGGGGAACGTTGGTTTTGCCGAAAATTACGGCCCCTGCATCCAGATAGGCCCGTACCACTTCGGCGTTATTTCCGGGCATGTGGTTCTGCAATGCCGGTGCCCCGGAGGTGCAAGGCATGCCCTGGACTTCCAGCGTATCCTTAATGGTTACGGGCACCCCGTGCAAAGGCCCCCATGACCGGCCCCGGGCCAGGGCTTCGTCTGCCTGCTGAGCCCGTTTTCGTGCGGCCTCCGGACAGGTCTGGACAATGGCGTTTAGCTGCGGGTTAAATTGTTCGACCCGCTTTAGGTATAAATCCAGCATCTCTACGGCCGAAATCCGGCCGCCCCGGATCGCGGCGGCGGTTTGGGATGCGCTTTGAAAAGCCGGCTCGTTCATTTCAACACCTTTCAGGCCTGACGGGGCAGCAGGGAAACAAAGGCACTGCCGGGACCGGTGTGCACGGATATCGTGGCACCGGCTTCTGCCATGGGGATGCTGTCAGCCGGTTTGCCAACGGCAGCGGCCAGTTTTTCCCGGGTAATCATGACTTCTTCGAGATTGCCTGCATAACCCATCAAGATTTCACATTTTCCGTCAAACTGGTTGAAAGCTTCCTCGGCCATTGAAACCAGACGCTTTAAAGCGGGCTTTTTGCCCCGGTGCCGGTCAATCGGATTCAGCCGGCCTTCCTTGAGTTCAATGATGGGCTTGAAAGCGAGCATATTGCCCACAAATGCGTCAAATGCATTAACCCGCCTGCCTTTTTTCAGCCAGACCAGATTGTCCACAGTAAAACTCAAAAAAGCATTTTTTTTGTAGGGCTCCAGGGTCTTTTCCAAGGCGGCCGGAGAGGTTCCGTTTCGGAGAAGTTCTGCTGCCTTTTTAACCACAAGCGCAAGGCTGACAGCCACATTTTCCAGGTCCAGAATATGGACCCGGGCGGCTTCTTTTTCGCCCATAAACTGCCGGGCTGCACAGGCGCTTTTGTAGTTTCCGGAAATATGTTTGGACAGGTGAAAAGAAACCACCTCGTCGTACTTCTGCAGCAAGCGGTCGTACAACTGTGTGCATTCAAAGGGATAAAACGGGGTGGTGTAGACCTCTTTTTTTTTCCGCAGGTTCTTCAGTACCTCAGCGTTGCTGATGCTTTTGCCGTGGAGGTGATCCTTGCCGTTTACAAATATGTGAACCGGCAAAATATTTAAGCCCAGTTGTTCCGCCATTCCTGGGGGGAAATCAGCGGTGGAATCACAAACCAACGCAATTTTTTTTACCATACAAAAACTCCTTTCCGTTAATCAGGACCGCGCGGGCCGTCCCTTGCAGTGCAGAACAAAGGGCCTCTGTTTTTAAACAATTTTCAAAGGTTGCATTATATAGCAATTTTATATACACTTGTAAAGAATTAGCCGTTTGGTGAAACCGTCTAAACAGACGGACGGGCAAGGCACAAATGATTTCGCAAAACAGCACGGCTGCTGCCCGGCCTGTGATTTCAATCCGGTGTTGAATTTTTTTGAGAAATCGATATCCTATTTTAAGATAATATGTGCCGGACAGGCCGGATGGTTGCCTGTGGGGCCGCAGAAATTGGATGGCAACAGGGAAAACGTTATGATTTATACGCCTTATCATTATCGGCGCTGCATTCGCTGTCTGGGCAGGTCCCGGGCCAGGAAAAAAACGGCAAAAAAGGCCGCTGGTGGATTGTTTGTAATTGCCCTGCTGTTGTGCGCATCCCTGGTGCTCCCGGACCATCCCGCCTCTCTGCCCGGAATCTCGAATTGTGCCGCCTTCCCGGAGCGCAACCCGGACAAAGAATTGCTCCGTCCCGTGACAAGAGATACTGCAGCTATAACAGAGGCTACGGATGCAAAGGTTCCTTCAGTCATGGAAAATCATCCCGCCGCCAGGCAGATATGGGATCAGGATTTTGGATCTACCCTTGAGGAAACCAGCGTCAGGGTTGCGGCCGGTGATACGCTTTATCAAATCCTGTGTAAAAAGGGTCTGGGCAGCCGGGAGGCTTATGATTTGACACAGGCAATGCGGCCGGTTTTTAATCCGGCGCAATTGCGCCAGGGCCAGGAGCTGTCCATGGGTTTTGTCCGGGGACCTCAGGGAAGCGACATGCTGCAGGTGTTAACGCTTTCACTGGATGCCAAAACCAAGGTTGAGGTCATGCGCGGCAATGACCACTGTTTCAAAGCCCGCATGGTGGAGCGTCAATTGGAGAAACGTCCGGCCCGCTTTGCTACAGAGGTCAGTTCCAGCCTTTACCAGGCGGCCAGGGATCAGGGGCTGCCCATTTCGGTATTAATGAAACTGATCCGGGTTTATTCCTATGATGTGGATTTTCAGCGTGACCTGCACTCCGGAGACCGGGTTGAAATTTTATACGAGGAAAAAACCACCCCCGAAGGTCGGCGGGTTGAAGCCGGAGACATTCTGTACGCCGCTATTCGGACCAATGGCAGGACCCTTCGGGTTTACAGGCATGAAACACAGGACGGAAATTCCCGGTTTTTTGATTCGAAGGGCAACAGTGTGCGCAAGGCTTTGATGGTCACCCCCATTGACGGTGCTGCCATCAGTTCCGGATACGGCATGCGCAGGCACCCGATTCTCGGATACAATAAGATGCACAAGGGTCTGGATTTTGCCGCCCCGAAAGGCACGCCCATCATGGCAGGGGGGGACGGGGTTGTCACCTATGCCGGTCCCCGTGGCTCTTACGGCAACTATGTGCATATTCGGCATCCCAATAACTATGAAACTGTGTATGCCCACATGAGCAGGTATGCCGACGGTATTCAATCCGGCAAACGGGTCAAGCAGGGCGAGACCATCGGCTATGTCGGCTCCACCGGCAGATCCACCGGACCGCACCTGCATTATGAAATCCGGCATGCCGGCAAAAGCATTGATCCCTCCACTCTGAAAGCTCCGCCGGGCCGTGGCCTGGAAGGCGATGAAATGCAAAGATTTCTGGCTACCAAGGGGCACCTGGAAAACCTTTATGCTTCTCTTGCCGATTCGTCAAAACTGGCCCTGGCCGAGGCGCCTGATGGGCAAAAGAACTCCCCGGTAAAAAATTAAAACGGGCACTGTTGCTTTCCGGTGCCAATATCGGTTCCGAAAAACTGCAAAATCGCCTTTGACGACGAGCCAAAAAAGCCCTAGTTTTATCATATATTGCTGCCGGAAGTTGTTGAATCATATTCGGGCGCTGATGCCGGGCGCTGATGCCGGGCGCTGAAAGCAAACCCCAACCTGCCGGAAAAGGGATGCATCCTTATGGGAAACCTGAGTTTCAGTTCCAGAATGCACAGGATTGTCGTGGTTGTTGTTATTTTTGTTTTGCTCGGGGTTCTGGTGTTTTTGGGCTGGCATCGGTTCATGCAGTGGCATGAAGACCGGGTGGATTCCGCTGTCCGGCAGGAACGGCAAAAGCAGGAGCAAAAGCGGGAGAAGATCGAGCAGAAACAGGTGCTTGACTGGCTGGAAGAAAAATCCGGCCGTCGCGAATCCGAAGAGCTCTCTGAGTCCCGTATGCGGGAAGTATTTGGGGAGCCGGTGTTGAGTGAAAGCCCTGGTATGGAATCCCGGAGTTCCTCCTGCCGCCGGCTTGAGCGCAAAATCGAGGCGTTTTTTGATTACCTGGACAAAAGGCGAAACGTCGGATCCAATGGTTCCGGGCAGAAACAGAAATCCTATGATATCTTTGAACAGATCCTGGCGGACCTGATTGCCAAACCGCCTCTGATCAATAATGAAACCCGGGACCTGGTGAGCTTGATGCGCAACCAGGCCCATTTTTTCCGCACCCTGAACAAACAGCGGGTGGAACTGGTCCTGGAAATTCTGCAGTCGGAAAAGGACGTGGTGGAGCCGGCAATGGCCGATTTTTACGATTACTACGTCTATAAGCAGTGCTGCAGGCAGAGTTCAAAGGACTGTATTCCGGAGGAAAGCCTGTATCACTATGCCGGATTTTTCCTTGATACCCTCTCGGGCAAGAGCTATTTAATGCGCCGGCATCCCATGGTGCGCACTTTGATCCGGTACTACTCCGTGCTGATCCTTGACCTGGCCAATGAGCAGGGATTAAACCGCCATGGCATTGACATCCGGCCTCATATCAAGCTGGTGTTAAATGATGTTGTGGCCCAGGAAAACCTGATTTTTCAGCAGCGGTATATCCGCCAATTGCGGGATCTCCAGGAAAAATACCAGTTCTAACAGCTGTTGGCGGGGATAGGGGTGCCCGAGAAAAACCGGGAGTCCTGAAACGTAAAAAGCTTTTTACCGCGTCCGCTGTTTTTGCAGGAAGGAAGCCCTGCGGCCGGGGTCAGTTTTTTCGCTCCTGACCGTTTACGGATTCAGCCAATGCCTTCGCTTAAAATTTCAAAAACTCGGCCTGTCGGCCTCAAACAGTTCGAAATTTTTTAGCTCCGGCATTTGCTGAATTTTTCCGTAAACGCTCAATGTCGCTTCAAAAACGAACCCGCCCTTGGACTTCCTTGAAAGCCTCTTGAAAACCATAACAGATTAAGGGGTATGGTCATGACGGAACAATGGAAAAAGGATCTGTCCTGCGTGGTTTCCTGCACCCGGTGCAATGCCGCCCTTGGCGCCGCTGACCGGCGCATTTTTTCAGTTTACACCCATGCACCCATCTGCATGGCCTGCAAGAAAAAAGAGGAAAGCCGGCCGGATTACGAGGAAACCTCCAGGCAGATGATCGGGCAGTGCATGGCTGAAACCGAGGCTGCCTGGTCGGATCCGGGGGGGTATTGTTTTTATCATTTTTATCCGTTTACCTGTGAATAAAAGCCAGGCCTGTCTCAGGCCGGCTTTCGCCCGCTGTACAGGGTGGCAATGCCAGCGGACAGTCCCTTCCAGTTCACATCTTCGAACCCGGCGCTTTCCATGAGCCCGGCAAAAGCCCGGGGCCTGGGAAAGCTGAGTACGGACTCGGGCAGATACTGGTAAGCCCGCATGTTTTGGGAAAAAAGACCCCCCACGGCCGGCAGGATTTTTTTGAAGTAAAGCAGGTACAATTCCCTTAGTATCCCCGGACGGGGTGTGGACAGTTCAAGTACGGCCATCATTCCGCCGGGGCGCAGCAGTCTGAAAAACTGCTCCAGGGCCAGATCCCGCCGGGCGATGTTTCTGATGCCGAACGCAATGGAGATACCGTCAAAGCTTTGCTCTGCAAACGGCGGGTGCAGGACGTCTGCAGCCAGCAGCAGCCCGCTTGGGTTTCTGCCCGCCTGCCTGGTTTTCCTGGCGGCAATGCCCAGCATTTCTGTTGAAAAATCAATGCCCCAAACCCGGGCCCCGGGTTTCTGGCGCCATATTTCAAGCATCACGTCTCCGGTGCCGCAGGCCGCATCCAGGACCCTGGCGTTTTGGCCAAGATCCATGGCTGCCACAAGCCGCCGCCGCCAATAGACATCCTGCCGCACGCTCAGCAGCCGGTTTAAAAAATCGTAATAAGGCGCAATGGCGCCAAACATGTTTTTTACAAAGCCGGGAGGATTGTTTTTGCTCATTGACAATTCCATTTGATGCATTATTGTCCTGTTGTTAACATCCTGGTGTATTTATCGTGCCGCCTTTGGCTTGATACTTTCCATAGCACAACATGTACAGGTTGCAAAAGCCTTGCTTTGTTTCCGGGAAATTTGGTAAGAAATTCGTTGCCCCGCACCAGCGGGCGACAAAACCCTCAACAGAAAACCGGTTAGCCAGATATGAGTGAAAAACGGGACTATTACGAGGTTCTCGGCGTTGACAGAAACGTTGATTCCGCTGAATTAAAAACCAAGTACCGTAAAATTGCCCTGAAGTATCATCCGGATCGCAATCCCGGTGATCAAGAGGCCGAAGAGCGATTCAAGGAAGCCGCAGAAGCCTATGAGGTGCTTTCCAATCCGGAAAAGCGGCAGCTTTATGACCAGTTCGGCCACCAGGCATTTGAAAACGGCGGCAGAGGCGGTCAGGCCGGGGGATTTCGGGATTTTGAGGATATTTTTTCCAGCTTTGGCGACATTTTCGAGGATTTTTTCGGATTCCGCGCCAGTGGCCGCGGTGGACAAACCCGTGCCAGGCGGGGCTCGGATCTGCGCTATGACTTAAAAATCGATTTTAACGATGCCGCTTTTGGCAGGGAAACCGAGCTGGACCTGGAGAAAATGGTGGTGTGCGACGAATGCCATGGCTCCGGCGCCAAGCCTGGCACCGAAGCCCGCACCTGTGATCAGTGCAGGGGCACCGGACAATTCGTGCGCAGCCAGGGCTTTTTCTCCGTTAAAAGTGTTTGTCCCCGGTGCCGGGGCCAGGGCACCATCATCACCGATCCTTGCCCAAAATGTCAGGGGCAGAAACAGGTGGTGGCACGCAAAAAAGTGGAATTGAAAATACCGGCCGGCGTGGACAACGACTCCCGGCTGCGGCTGGCCGGAGAAGGCGAGCCCGGGCTCAACGGCGGTCCTCCCGGAGATCTGTACGTGTTCATCCATGTAAAGCCCCATGAAACCTTTGAGCGCCGGGGAAACGACGTTGTCTGCAAGGTGGAGCTTTCCTTTGTTCAGGCGGCCCTGGGAGATGAAATTGTGGTGCCTACGCTCACGGGTGAAGAAACCATCCAGGTGCCCAAAGGCACCCAGTACGGCGATACCATCAGCCTGACCAATTACGGGATCCCGTCTCTGCGAACCGGCCTGCCAGGCGATCAGATCGTGGAGGTGATCCTTAAAACCCCCAGAAACATGAGCAAGCGTCAGGAAGAGCTCATGCACGAGTATCTTGAGCTGGAATCTGAAAAACTGACATCCCGGATCAAACGGATTTTCACCAAAACCGGAGGCGGGTCGGCAAAGTCGGCAAAATCAGCCAAAGCCGCCAAGTCCTGATGGCACCATAAAAAGTCTGATTTCAGATGGCGCCATCAAGTCCTGACAAAAGGAATTGCTTAGATGTACGAACTCAAAGTGGTCAACCGGTTTGCCGCCGCTCACCAGTTGAAGATGGTCACGGAAAAATGCGAAAACCTCCATGGCCACAACTGGAAGGTGGAGCTTTTCGTGGCTGGGGAAAAATTGCAGGATTCCGGGGTGTTAATGGATTTCGGCATCATCAAGAAACGGCTCGGTGCAATCATTGACAGCCTGGATCACAAGTTTTTAAACGAACTGCCGGCCTTTGCCGATGCCAATCCCTCTTCGGAAACCATTGCCCGCTACATTGCCGATGCCTTTACCGAGCGCATTGAGCCCGGAGAAGGGATTTTTGTCTCCCGGGTCCATGTCTGGGAATCCGATGACGCGTGCGCGGCTTACTGGCCGTCCCGGTAGGCGGCCAGCAGTTCGGTGCGGGTGACAATGGAGCGGACCTCGGGCACGATTTTTTGGATATTTTCCGCTCCCCCTTCCTCGCGGTCCACCAGCAGTACCACGCAATCCACGAAAAGCCCTTCGCTGCGCGCCCTTTCTATGGCCTTCAGCGATGATCCGCCCGTGGTGGCCACGTCTTCAACGATTGCCACCCGCTGTCCGGCCGACAGATCGCCCTCAATCCACTTGACAATGCCGTGGTCCTTTTGGGTTTTGCGGATGGAAAAGGCCCCAAACGGTGCGCCCCGGGTTCCCGAGATCAGGGATGCGGCCACTGCAATGGGGTCTGCGCCGAATGTCATGCCGCCCACCGCCTCAATGGAGCGGTCTTTTAAGGCGTCAAACACAAGGTGCCCGATGAGATAAAGACCCCGGGAACTGAGCGTGACAGGTTTGCAATTGATGTAATAATGGCTCGTTTGCCCTGAGGCCAGCTTGAAAACCGGCTCTTCGGAGAATTGAAATGATTTTTTGCACAAAAGGTCAATGAGTTCGTTTTTCATGGGTTACGCCTGCTTTCCGGGCTTTTGGGCTGTTGTCGTATGTTTTGCGATGTTTTCGGGTTTCCCGGCCGGGAGAAAGAGTTGATTTCAAGTGCGAATTCCGATAAAAATATCCCCCACTGATTGGAAGAAGCCGTATCAAATAAGCCTCAGTGGGGGTGTGTCAGGAAAAACCGGAGCAGCCCTCCCTGCACGATTGAATTGAGCAATAACAGGAAACAGGCCTGCCGTCAATATAAACCATGACTCAAACAGACCCCCTGGACAACCGGATTATCCGCTTTTACCAGGTTTCCAAGCATTTTGGAGACAGCTGGGCCCTGCACGATTTGAGCTTTGACGTGGAGACAAACGAGTTTTTGTTTATCACCGGCCCCAGCGGTGCGGGAAAATCCACCCTGATCAAGCTGTTGTACATGGGAGAGCGCATGAGCAGCGGATATGCCATTGTCGACGGCATGAACCTCACCCGCATGCATCGCCGGCAGATCCCGGTGCTGCGCCGAAAGATCGGGGTGATTTTCCAGGATTTCAAGCTGATTGCCCATCTCAATGTTTTCCGGAACGTGGCCCTGGTCATGGAGGCGGCCGGGTTTAAGTCCCGCACTGAGATTCGCCGTCGGGTCGAGGACCTGCTGGAACTGGTGGGCCTGGCAGACCAGGCAAAGGCCTACCCCCCGACCCTGTCCGGGGGGGAAAAGCAGCGGGCGGCCGTGGCCCGGGCCATGGTGGGCAAGCCCAAGATCATCCTGGCTGACGAGCCCACCGCGAGCCTGGATCCGGATGCGGCCGAAAGGGTGCTGCGGCTTTTGTGTGCCGCCCATGCCCGGGGGGCCACGGTGCTGATCACCACCCATGACCGGGAGCTGATTTCCCGGTTTGACACCCGGGTGATACGTCTGCAAGGCGGGCGGCAGGTGGCCGATGCTGCCGGAAATGCCGACGGGGTGTGTCCATGATGGATATGTTTCGCCGGGCCGCGGCCGATTTTGTCCGCCACCGCTTTCTTCACGGCACCTGTTTTCTCACCGTTTCCCTGGCTGTGTTTATTGTCAGCGCATTTGGCCTGTTTCTGGTCAATGCCGGCGAACTCATGGACGCCTGGCAGCAGGGAGTGCGTATCACCGCCTATCTTAAATCCGATATCTCCGGGCAGCAGGCGCTGGCCCTGGCCGGTGAGCTGGAGCAAAAACCGGAGGTGGCCTCGGTATCCCATGTTTCCGGCGAAGAGGGCCTTGAATGGCTCAAGGAGCAGATTGGGGGGCAGACCGATCTGCTGGGCGATCTTTCGGAAAACCCCCTGCCCGATGCCCTTGAAATCCGGCCGGAACGGGATTTGAGCGGCGCGGATGCCTTTGATGCGCTTGCCAAAGCGGTTTCCGCCCGGGCCGAAGTTGCAGACGTGGAGTACGGGCGCAACTGGCTTCACCGGTTTTACGGGGTTTACAACCTGTTCCGCATGACCGCGGCCGTGATGGCGGCCCTGGTGATTGTGGCCATCATGTTTATCGGGGCCAATACGTTCCGGCTCATCCTTTATTCCCGCCAGGAGGAAATCGAGATCACCCGGATCATTGGTGCGGAGGAGACATTTGTGAAATACCCCCTTTATCTGGAGTCCATGCTGCTGGGGCTCTGCGGGGCTGTGGCGGGCCTGGCGCTTTTGTATGCGGCCTTTTTGTCGGTGATGCCCCAGGTTTCCCCCGGAGGCCTGCTGCCGGTGTTTCAGATCCGGTTTCTTTCCCTGGGATGGATTTTCATGATCCTTATGGCGAGCATGTTTGTGGGGTGGGTAGGATGCTGGTTCACCGTCCGTCGATTCCTTCGCATTTAAGATTCATTGTGTTCTGCCTGGCTGCGGTTTTGGCCGCGGCACCGGCATACGGCACCCGGCTGCAGCAGTATGCGGTGGTGCAGACCGACAGGTTAAACGTGCGCGCCGCCCCGGACACGGACGCCCGGGTCATCCGGGTGCTGGAAAAAAACGAGCGCGTACGCGTGCTCATGGAAAAAGGGGATTGGCTGCAGGTGGCAGCCGGCGAAAGCCTGGGTTATATTTACGGCCACGCCAAATACGTGGAAAGATTCACCGAGCACCGGGTCACGCATCAAACAGATGAGGATCTGGAAGTGGCCATGGCCCGGGCACGGGAAATCGAGCGCCGTATCCGGGAAAAGCAAAAGGAGCTAAAGGCGGTTTCCAGGGAAAAAACCGTGCTCACAAAAGACCTGGAAACCCTGGACCGGGAGGCCGCCCAAAACCGGAGGAAGCTGCAGTCCCTGATGAAAGAGGCTGAAGAAACCGGCGCCAGTATACGCATGCTTGAAAACGAGGCCCGGGAACTGCGCCGGGACCTGGAGCAGCGAAAGACCCATGCCAATGAGCGTATCATTGCCTTGTACAAGCTCTGCCGGCTGGGGCGGATGAATCTTTTGGCAACCGCGGAATCCGCAAGCCAGTTGTTTTTGCGAAAGGCGGCCATTGAGCGGGTGGTGGGCCATGATGAAGCCGTGCTGCAGCAGATGCAGGAGCAAAAACAGGAACTGGAGAACGTGCTTGCCGGTTTGCGCGATGAGCGGGAAAAACAGGAGCAGGTGGTTTTGGAATATGAAGAGACGCTCACGCGGCTGGCCCAAAAGCGCAACCAGCGCCGGCAGATGATCGCATCTTTGGAAAACCGGAAGTCCGGGCGGCAGCAAACCCTTGAATCCCTGCGGGATGCGGCTGCGCGGCTGGAAAAAACCATATCAGCCCTGAAAACGGAAAACGAATCGGATGACGGGGATTTTGCTTCTCATCGGGGCTTGCTAAAGATGCCGGTTCAGGGTAAGATTACCTCCAAATTCGGAAAAACCGTAACTTCGGATTCCGGAGTTATGAATTATTCCAATGGGTTGGAGTTGAGCTCGGCCCGGGGGGAACCCGTACGGGCCGTTTTTGACGGAAAAGTGGCGTATGCCGACTGGCTCAGGGGATACGGCCAGGTGGTGATTTTATCTCACGGGGAACACTATCATACGGTCTATGCCCACATCAGTGATCTTTTCTGCGCTCAGGGAGAAACAGTCAAGACCGGACAGGTGATTGCCACGGTGGGCGATACCGGCTCCAGGGGCGGTCCGGCGCTTTATTTTGAGGTCCGCCATCAGGGAAAGCCGGTGGATCCCCTAAAATGGATCGATTCATCCATTCAGTCAGATAACGGATAAAGGAGTGATCAATGCATTCTGAAAAAAAATCTCCCGTCCGAAAAGGGTTTCTGCTGGCTCTGGCGGCCGCTGTTTTCCTGATGGCCTCCAGTGTTCACGGAGAGTTGTCAAAAGCAGATACGTATGAGGGCCTGAAACTGTTTTCCGACGTGATCGAGGAACTGGAGAAAAATTACGTGGAGCCGGTGGATACCCGGGAGCTTATCGAAGAAGCCATCCACGGCATGGTCGAAAGCCTGGATCCGCATTCCACGTTCATGCCGCCCGAAGCCTTCGAAAGCCTCCAGAGTGAAACCCGGGGGGATTTCGGGGGTATCGGCATTGTGATCACCAAGGAAAACGGACAGCTGACAGTGGTCTCTCCCATCGAGGGCACCCCGGCCTACAAGGCCGGTATTCAGGCCAATGACGTGATTGTCCAGGTGGAGGGCGAATCCACCCAGGACATGATGCTGTGGGAGGCGGTCAAGCAGATGCGGGGCGAGCCCGGCACAGAACTTCAGATCACGGTGGTGCGCGAAGGCGAGCCCGAGCCCCTGGAATTCACACTGGTCCGGGCCGTGATTCCCATGGAAAGCGTCCGCCATATCATGCTCCAGCCGGGCTATGGATACCTGTGGGTGACCAATTTCCGGGAAAACACCACCGACGAGGTCAAAAAGGGCCTGGCAGACCTGGAGAAAAACGCAGATCCCTTAAAAGGGCTGATCCTGGATCTGCGCGACAACCCGGGCGGACTGCTGACCCAGGCGGTTTCTCTGTCTGATGTGTTCCTGGCCGAAGGCAGAATTGTATCCATCCGGGGACGGGACCAAAAAGAGGAAAGCGTCTACAGGGCCGAAGACGATGAACAGGAACCCGATTATCCCATTGTGGTCCTGATCAACGGCGGCAGCGCAAGTGCTGCGGAAATCGTGGCCGGGGCCTTGCAGGACAACGACCGCGCCCTGGTTTTGGGCACCACTTCCTTTGGCAAGGGCTCGGTGCAGACGGTCCGGCCCCTTCGCAACGGATACGGGCTGAAATACACGGTTGCCCGGTATTATACACCCAAGGGCGTTTCCATCCAGGCCGACGGCATTCATCCGGACCTGGTTGTCAAGCGCCGCCTGCTGGATGAAAAATCCGGAGGTTTGGATGTCCGGCGGATCAAGGAAGGGGACCTGAAAAATCATCTTCCCGGGAAAATGGAGCTTGAACAAGACGGTCAGGCACCCGAGCCTTCTGAGAGCGACGGAAAAGAGGCCGGGGATGCGCAAACAGAGGATGAAACCGATACGCAAAAACTGATGCGTCTGCGCGATTCTTTATACGAGCACAGTGATCGGAGTCCGGATGCCTTGATGCTCGACTCTCAGATCAACCGGGCTTATGAAATTTTACGGGGGTACGAGGTCTTTTCCGCCATGGGCGATTGATCCGGATTCGTTTACCGAAAACCCAGTTATCGAGAAAACAGGAAACAGCTCAGCCAGATGACGGAAAAGAAAAGCACCAGCCGGAAAACCAAATCCGGTGCGGCAAAAAAATCCAGCAGCGGGACAAGGACAAAAAAATCCACTGGCAGGCAAAAGACAGCCACCAGAAAAAAAGCAGGCGCAGACAGTCAGAAAAAGACCCGGACCCGGAGTTTGAAGACACAGAAAACTCAGGCCCGGGGCCTGAAATGGGATCTTTTGGTCTTTGTGGCCATTGTGGCTGTGGTGGTGGCCATTGCCGCCTATTACCGGTTTGAACTCAGGCCGGATCAAACCGATGTCGCTGCAGTGGAGTCCACCCGGGCGTCACGCTCGCCGGAGCCGGTCAAGGTGCTCCATCCCCAAACGGTCAAGGAGGGTGTGACCCCGGATTTTGAAGTTTTTCCCCCCGAGCCGCCTCCAGCTCCGGAGCCGGATCCGGTTGCGCCGCCGTCCGTCCAAATCCCGGACCGCCGGCCCATGGTGGCCATTATCATTGATGATATGGGCTATGAAATGGATGTGGCCGCAAACTTTTTGTCCCTTGACTGTCCTTTGACCTATTCAATTCTGCCGCAAAGTCCGTTTCAACGGGAGATTGCTGAAAGCGCACACAACAGGGGGTGCCAGGTCATGCTCCATCTGCCCATGGAGCCCAGGGAATATCCGGAGGTGGACCCGGGTCCGGGGGCCCTGCTGACCGGAATGTCAGCAGATGAACGCATCAGGCTGTTAAAATCCCACCTCAATGAGGTGCCCCATATTTCAGGAGTTAACAATCACATGGGATCGAAAATGAGCACGGATTCGGCCCAGATGAATCAGATTTTATCGATTATCAAAAAAAACAATCTGTTTTACATTGACAGCCTCACCGCAGCAGACAGCCGGTCCGGTTCGTCTGCCCGGTTGTTTCAGGTGCCCTTTGCCAGGCGCGACGTTTTTCTTGATCATGTGCCTGAGGTTGATTTTATCCGCGGCCAGCTTGAGCGGCTGGTGGCTGTTGCCCGTAAAAACGGGAAGGCCGTGGGCATCGGACACCCCTATCCGGAAACCTACGAGGTATTGACCGAAAAACTGCCGGAGATCAAAAAACAGGTTCGGCTGGTGCCGGCTTCTGAAATCGTTTCCGGCCGGAATTTTTGAAAAGCGGTCGCCAATCTCTGATTTAAGAAAGTTTTGCGGCGATGGCCACCCAGCCGTCTTCATTGAGCACTTCAAGTAGGGTAAACCCCTGTTTTTCAAGAGCGCCAATAATTATATCCAGGTTTTCCTCGATAATCCCGGAGGTGATAAAAATTTTATCCCCGGTGAGCAGTCCCGGAATGTCGGGGATCATGGGCAGGATGGTCTGGGTCAGGATGTTGGCCACCACCAGGTCAAAACCGCCCTGGGTGTCTGCTACCAGATCCCCGGTGTGCAGGTAAAAGCAGTCCTCGCAGACCCGGTTTGCCAGCAGATTCTGTCCGGCAACATCCACGGCCACGGGATCACAGTCAATGCCTTCAAGCTGTGCTGCCCCCAGCTTTGCCGCGGCCACCAGCAGAATCCCCGAACCGGTACCCACGTCCAGCACCCGGGCCCCTGGCCGCAGGTGGCCTTCGATTAGGCGCATGCACAGGGCGGTTGTGGGATGGGTTCCCGTGCCAAAGGCCATGCCCGGATCAAGCTCAATGACGATATCATCGACGCCGGCTTGAAAATCCCGCCAGGAAGGCTTGACCACCAGGCGATCGGAGATGCGCACCGGATGAAAATGGGCCTTCCAGGATTCGGCCCAGTCCTGCTCATCCACATCGCTGTAACGAGTCGAGCATGCGTCGGCAACAGATGCCGGCAGCCGGCAAAGGGCGTCTTCCAGCTTACGGCGGTTTTGTTCCAATTGGTCATCTGCTCTGAAAAAGCCGATCACTGCATTCTGCCGCGGCCGGGGCAGTGCATCGTCGGCCCAGTCCAGTTCCGGGTCTGCATCCGGGCTTTCCACGATCACGCCCTGCAGGCCCATACCGCAGAAGATATCGGTTATCATGGCGGCCGCGGACTCGGGATCTGACGACTCAAATGTTACGCGGGTTTGAATCCATTTCATTTGTATACCGCTTTTTTTGGTTTGTGTTTGCATAGGGCCTTGCAATACGCCGACGCAGTTTAAATCACAAGACTTTTTTATCCCTTTTCCCCTGCTGGTGCGGTTTAACTGCTTGACGGGGCCCGGGGAAATTGATAATTATCGATGTATTATGGAAGGTGACTCCCGACGATATCAGCGCCAGCGCGAAGCCATGGTCAAAAACCAGATCGAAACCCGTGGGGTGAGCGATCCCGGGACCCTTGCGGCCATGCGGCGGGTTCCCCGTCACCTGTTTGTCAACGAAGCCCTCATGGACCAGGCTTACAATGATCATCCCCTGCCCATCGGCGAGCAGCAGACCATTTCTCAGCCCTATATCGTGGCCATGATGACCGAAGCCCTGCAGCTCAACCAGGACGACCGGGTCCTTGAAATCGGTACGGGTTCGGGCTACCAGGCGGCCGTGCTCGCGGAAATCGCTTACCGGGTCTATACCATTGAACGCAACCGGACCCTTTATGAAAGCGCCCGCAAAATGTTTGAAGGCCTTGGTTACTACAACATTATTGCCCGTTATTCCGACGGCACTATCGGCTGGCGGGAGGAAAGCCCGTTTGATGCCATCATGGTTACAGCCGGTGCCCCTGAAATCCCCAAGCCCCTTGTGGACCAGCTGGCCATTGGCGGGCGCATGGTGATTCCCGTAGGCTCTTCCCTTTCCCAGAAAATGATCAAGGTTGTCAAGGAAGACCAGGGCCTGCATCAGAGCGAACTGGGTGGATGCCGGTTTGTTCGGCTTGTGGGCCAGTACGGGTGGAGAGACGCTTGAGTTCAGGTCCCCCCGCCAAGACCTGGAAATCCGTGTTTATGGACCCGCCCGGACCCCGTTCTAAAGGCGCTGCCGTTTTCCTGGCGGTCAAGGGTGCATGCATGGGGGCGGCTGATACCGTACCCGGGGTTTCCGGCGGCACCATTGCACTGATCACCGGCATTTACCAGGACCTGCTGGCTGCAGTCAAATCCGTTGACGCCCGCGCCATACACCGTCTGCTTGTTTTGGATATCAAGGGCGCTTTGGCCGGGGTGCATCTTCGCTTTCTTTTGAGCCTGTTTTGCGGCATCGGCATTGCGGTGTTCAGCCTGGCCCGGGTGATGAACTATTTGCTGGTCCATCATCCCGTGCCCACCTGGAGTCTTTTTTTCGGCCTGATCGCCGCTTCGATCTGGGCGGTGGGGCGCCGGGTGACGGCATGGTCTGCAGGGCCGGCTGCGGGGTTTTGTGCCGGGGCTGCAGCCGCGTGGTACGTTGTGGGCCTGGTACCGGCACAAACCCCTGAAACCATTTGGTTCGTGTTTTTGTCCGGGATGGTGGCCGTCTGCGCCATGATTTTGCCCGGGTTGAGCGGTGCGTTTATCCTGTTGATTCTCGGCAAGTATGAATATGTCCTGGGCTTGGTGGAAAATCCCTTTGTCCCGGCAAACCTGGGCATGCTCGCGGTTCTGGCCGCGGGATGCGCCGTTGGGCTGGCCGGGTTTGCCCGGCTGCTCAAATACGTGCTCGACACCCGGCCCGATTTCGCCATCGCGTCTCTGACCGGTCTGATGCTGGGCTCCATGCGAAAAATCTGGCCCTGGAAAGAACCTTTGGTCACAGAGCAGATCCACGGCAAGCTGGTGGTGATCACGGAAAGAAATATCTGGCCGGAACCGGTGTTTTCCGAGCTGATGATCCCCCTGGTTTTGATGGCAGCCGGCTTTGGGGTTGTGGTGGCCATGGAGCGGATCTCAAGCCGGTGGTCTTCGGCGCATCAGACGGTTTCATCCGAATTTTCGGGATCGCCTCCCAGTGAACAATGAAACCGCTGCTCCAGTTTTTCCTGCACCACTGGCGGGACCATGCTTTCGATATTGCCCCCGAACTTGGCCGCTTCCTTGATAATGGACGAACTGGTAAAAATCCAGCGCAATCCGGTCATCAGAAACACGGTCTGCACCTCCCGGTTGAGCCGCCGGTTCATCAGGGCCATCTGAAATTCGTATTCAAAATCAGACACGGCCCGCATGCCCCGCAAAATAGCATTCGCATTGCGCTGCTTGGCGTAATCCACCAGCAGGCCGTCGTAAGAGGCGATTTCCACGTTTGAAAACCCGGCAAGGGATCGTGTGAGCAGATCAATGCGCTCGTCCACGGAGAAAAGCAGTTTTTTCGCTGGGTTTTCCAGTATGGTGATAATAAGGCGGTCAAAGATTTTCAGGCCCCGCTCAATGATATCCAGGTGACCGTTGGTGACCGGGTCAAATGATCCCGGGTAGATGGCGATTTTTTCCATAATCAAAGTCCTGACTGGTTTAACGTGATGAGAAACAAGGCTTTTGGGGTCATTGCCCCGGAGCTGGTCCGGTATCTGATTTCCGGGTTGCTACCATATTTGACAGAAAGCTGACAATGGTTTTTCCGTATTTGCGCTGATCTTTGCATTGCAGGCCGAAAAGATCCCCTGGAAGGGGATCTGCAGCCGCATGCTCGATGATCACAAGTGCCTCCGGCGCCAGGGCGCCGCCGGCGGCCAGGTTTTTTATGGCCGGCTCCAGGGCCCCGGCGTTATATGGGGGATCCAGAAATACCAAGTCGAAGAAAAGCCCGGTTGAAGACAAAAATCCCGGATCCTGCAAAATGTTTCGGCACAGCACCCTGGACTGCTGCTCTGCCCGGCAGGCGGCCACGTTTTTTTCGATTGTGGCCACAGCCCTGCGGTCGGATTCCACAAATACCGCATACCCGGCCCCCCGGCTCAGGGCTTCCAGGCCAAAGGCCCCGGTTCCGGCAAACAGGTCCGCCACCCGGGCGCCCAGGACACGCCCGGCGCAGATGTTGAATACGGCTTCCCGCACCTTTCCCGAAGTGGGCCGTGTGGTCCGGTTCGGGAGGGAAAACAGGTTTCTGCCCCTGTTTTTTCCGGCAATGATTCTCATTTTTCAGGTTCCTTCTGCCGGGTGATTTTCTGCTGAATCTTTTTGATACGGGTTTTATCAGCTCCCGTGGCCTTTGCGGTTTTGCTTATGTCAAAATCATGGGATTTGAGTTTTTGTATTATAAATACCTCTTCAAAGGCCTGCTGTGCATCCCTGAGCCGGTCAAAGGAAAACAGTTCCGCAGTCGGGGTGGCCGGCGGCGGCGGAGGCCCGGCTGCTGTGTTGTAAGGCGCAGGAAGGTCTTTGACCCCAATGGTATCCCCGGCCATGATGTCCAACCGCTCCACCAGGTTTTTGAGTTCCCGGACATTGCCCGGCCAGTCGTACTGCTTGAGCATCTCCACGGCCTCGGGCGCCATCTGCTTGGCCGGGGTGCGGTTGTCTTCAGCCGTTTTGGAGAGAAATACATGGATCAGGGCCGGAATGTCTTCGATGCGTTCGCGCAGGGCCGGCACTGAGATGGGCACCACATTGATCCGGTAATACAGGTCTTCGCGGAATGTGCCGTCCCCGATGGCTTGTTTCAGATTTTTGTTTGTCGCGGCAATCACCCGTACATCAATGGGAATGGTGCGGCTGCCGCCCAGGCGCTGAAATTGTTTTTCCTCGAGAATCCGCAGTATGGTGGCCTGGGTCTTGAGGCCCATGTCGCCGATTTCGTCGAAAAACAGGGTTCCGGTGTGGGCCAGTTCAAATTTGCCGTACTTCTTGGTTGCCGCCCCGGCAAAAGCCCCCTTTTCATGGCCCAGCAGCTCGCTTTCCAGGCTTTCATCGTTTAACGCCGCGCAGTTAACATCCACTAGGGGCTTGTCGCAGCGGGCCGATAACTGGTGAATGGTCCGGGCCACCAGTTCCTTTCCGGTGCCGTTTTCACCGGTGATCAGAATCCAGGCATCGGTTGGCGCGGCAATCTGGATCTGCTTTTTGAGTTCCATGGTGGCCGGGCTGCTGCCGGTGATGGCGTATTTTTCAATGGTTTTTTTCCGCAGAAACCGGTTTTCTTCCTCCAGGCGCCGGAAATTCAATGCATTGTTGATGGCTACAATCACCCGGTCGATGTTCAGGGGCTTTTCAATAAAATCATAAGCGCCCATTTTCGTGGCGTTGACCGCGGTTTCAATGGTGCCGTGGCCGGTGATCATCACCACCTGGACATGGGAGTGCTGGTTTTTGATTTCCTTTAAGGTGTCAATGCCGTCTAATCCCGGCATCCAGATATCGAGCAGCACCAGGTCCGGGGTCTGGGCCTCCACGCACTGGAGGGCCTCATAGCCGTTTGTTGCGGTCATGGTTTCAAAGCCTTCGTCCATGAGAATACCGCTTAAGGAACGGAGAATGGAAGGTTCGTCATCCACGATCAGAATGGTCGGAAACATTTGGTTTTTCCTTGGTTTGAAATTTTTTCGCCCGGGGTTACACCGGCAGTTCAATGATAAACCGCGCTCCGCCGGACTGGTTGTCTTCTGTGCTGATGGAGCCCTGATGGTCTGCCACAATTGTGGCCACAATGGCAAGTCCCAGGCCCATCCCGGATTTTTTGGTGGTAAAATCCGGCTCAAACAAATAAGGCTTGTCCGCATCCGGGATTCCGCTTCCGGTGTCTGCCACGACAATCCGGACTTTTTCGTCTTTTGGGGCGAATTCCGCGGTAATGGAAATCTCTCCCTGCTCCCGGATGGCGGCAATGGCGTTGTCAATCAGGTTTATCAGGATCTGTTTGATCTGCTGGCGGTCCAGGTTGAGCTCGGGGATGTCTTGGCTGATTTTTACCGAAAATGCAATTTCCGGATGTCCTTCCCGGTAAAGGGCCACGGATTCGTAAATAATGGGGCTTAGCTCGCAGGGCGAGGGATTGGCGGTCGGAAACCGGGCGAACGAGGAAAATTCATTGACCAGGTTGCGGATCAGATCCGTGTGATCGATAATGGTCTGGGTGCATTCGTCAAATACCGGATCATTGATCTGTTTCTGGTATTTGCGTTTCAGTCGCTGGGCAGACAGGGAAATGGGCGTGAGGGGATTTTTCACCTCATGGGCGATTCTTCTGGCCACTTCCCGCCAGGCGGCCATGCGCTGGGCTTTTTCCAGTTCGGTCAGATCATCGAAAACCATCACAATGCCCAGCTGACGGCCGGCGTCGTCCTTTAGGGCATTGAAATTGACCTTGAAGGTCCGCCGCTTTCCGTTGATGGTCAGGTTCAGGGCCTTGGAAACGCTGTCGTCAGACTGGCTGGAAAAGTGCGTCATGATTTCAGAGGCCAGCTTGGGATAGGGTTCGCTCAGCAGGTGCCTGTAGCTTTTTTTCAAAACCTCTGCAGCCTGTATCTGGAGCATCTCTTCGGCCGAGGCATTGATGGTGGTAATCAGACCGTGGGCATCCAGGGATATGACCCCGGCGGATACGTTGTTTAAAACAATTTCCATGTACCTGCGCCGTTCCTCGATTTCCAGGTTCTGCTCGTAGAGTTTTCTGGCGGAAAACTCCAGCTCCCTTCGGTTGAATCGAAGCTCCCGGGTCATTTTGTTAAATGAGTCCACCAGGGTCTTCATTTCATCATCGGCCTGGACGTTGATGTTGTAAGTCAGGTCGCCTTCTGCCAGTTTCCGGGTCCCTTCGGCCAGTTCCATGATGGGGATGGTAATGGAGCGGGAAAGATACATGCCAAACCAGATGGCGCAGAAAACCACCAGCAGGGCAACCACCGAGAGGGTGATGAAATACGACAGCCGGATGGGCTGTTTGAGCATTTCGATTTGCTTGTATTCTTCCAGGCCGCGGGATATGGATGCCAGGTGCTCGGCCATATCCGGCGGCAGAAGCACGCTGATGACCACAAAGCCTTTGATTTCATCGCCTTTGGCGCCGTAGGGCACTGTTGCGATATTTCGGATCAGCTCTCCGTGGGAAAGCAGTTCCGATGTGGACCATGTCGGTGAAGGCGTGGCCATGGATTTCTGCAGCTGATTGGCGTCGACTTCGGATAAGGCCACGTCCGGCAGCCCGGGGCCGGTGGAAAAGCCAAGGCGTCTGAAGTTGGCGCCGTAGGCCTCCACGGCATCGATGTTAAATTCGCGCTGCACAATCTGGATGTAGTTGTCCAGGCTCGTGTTGTTATCCGGCTTGAGCAGATTGCGGCTGTTGATCTGATAGGCGGCTTTTTCCAGGAAAAACCGGTTGTTGTTCTCCACGTGCTGGTACATGCTCTGGCCCACGGCAAGGGAATTGTCCAAAGCCTGTTCAATGGGGACCTGGAACCAGAATCCGATGCTGCTGGAGATAAAATGCAGGGAAAAGGCAAACAGTACACCGGCCGGCAGCAGGCTCAGGGAGATAAAGGCGGCCACCAGCTTGGTGCGCAGCCGCGTGCCTGGAATCCGGCTGCGTCTTTCATAAAACAGTTTCACCAGGTTGCGGAAGACCAGAAAGATCAGCAGCAGGATCAGGAGCATGTCGATGTTCATGAGGATAAACATCAGCATCATGCTCGAAAAGGGCACTTCCATGCCCCTTACCATGGGCTTGACAATGAGATACGACAGCAGACCCACCAGAACCAGAACAACTGCGATGATGATCAGGTCGCGCTTTCGGCGTCTGCGGTCAGCTTCATGATCCGGGGGGGTGGGAGTGATGTATCGGTTGGGTCTCACGTTTTCAATAACCGAATTCAATGCTGTGCCAGTTGGTTTCAAAATCCCACAGGGAGACGAAAAAAAAGATGTAATTCAGGTAAAAAGGCAGTTCCACGGTATCGAGCCTGGCCTTGGCCCGGAGCCGGTATTTTTTGCCTTCCTGCAGTCTGTCAACTTCGGCGATCCGCAGGCTTTTGATTTCCGACATCCATTGCCGGGCCTTTTCAAAGCTGTCCGTGGTCAGGGTTCGGTTCTCCTCCCAGGAACGGCGGACCACAAACTGTTTTTTGAGGCTTTCATATTTGATGGTGTGGGTAGCTTTTTTTTCCGCCACCAGGGTGTTGGGCAGTACAAAGGCATTGATCTTCTCCAGGCGGACAATAAAGGAAAAGGATGTGGGAATGCCGTTTAGAACGGCCTGTTTCATCTGTTCGGTAAAAGCGCCTTCAACTGTAACAAACAAAAGCAGATCATCCCGGGTATTGCTGATCACCATGTCGGTCAGCCGGGCCTTTTGGGCCTCGGCCGTTGCCGGCACCATTGCCGGGATCAGGACAACAGCCATGAGGATGAGGGAAAAAAAACGTGTTTTTTTCACAAATATCTTTCCGGAACGCAAGGGATCCAACTGTATCCTTTCAAAGCCCTTTGCCGCTTACCCGGCAGCTGCTTTGAATTGTTCGAGGGTCGTGGTTTTCCAGCATTGCTTATGCCTGAAAAAGGTCTTTAAAAATTCGTGGTTAAAGTTGTGGCCGGATTTGTGTAAAACAATGTGGCCGACAATGGGGATTCCCAGAAGGGAAAAATCGCCGATGCAGTCAAGAATCTTGTGCCGGACAAATTCGTCGGGCCAGCGCAGGCCGTCTTCATTGACCACGCCGTTTTTATCAATGGCCACGGCATTGTCCAGCGACCCCCCCCTGGCCAGGCCGTAGAACTTGAGCATCTCCATTTCATGCATGAATCCGAAAGTCCTGGCCCCGGCGATTTCGGTTTCAAACCGCTTTTCGTCCAATTCGATTTCAAGGCGCTGCTGCCCGATGGCCGGATGGTCAAAGTCAATGGAGCAGGTGATTTTCTGCTTTCGGTCGGGATAGACGCACACCGATTTATCTCCGTCTTCCAGAAAAATCGGTTTTTGGATCCAGAAGTAAAACCGCGGGGCCTCTTGTTCCGTAATGCCCGTTTCCCGTATGCCCCGGGTAAATACCGCTGCACTGCCATCCATGATGGGCAGCTCGTAATCATCGAGTTCCACGATGGCGTTGTCAATGGAAAGTCCGGCAAATGTGGCCATCAGGTGCTCGATGGTCGAGACGATGCACCCGTTTTCCCCGATGACAGTGGCCAGGCTGGTATCCACCACCCGGTTGAAATGACCGGACACTATGGGCCTGGCGGGCAAATCCGTGCGCCGGAATTTAATGCCGAAGTTTGGCGGCGCCGGCTCAATGTTCAGGTGTACGGTTCTTCCGGAATGTACGCCCTGACCGGTAAACGACACTGGTGCAGCCAGGGTCCGTTGATATTTATAAAGTCCCATAAGGGTTTGTTGTCCTGCTTGGTCAATTGGCATGACGGCATTTTTTGGGGTCAATTTCAGCCGGCATGCGTCAATATTTTATCTTTTTATAACGGATTTTGTATCAAATTGCAATGCGGACCGCAACATGTCAGAGACGGGCCGTTTTTTTTCAAAAACCCCTGTTGTTTTCCCGAAAGGTACGGTAAACAAATAGTCTTTCAGGCATTTTCGGATTTTTCAATTGTTCGGGCCTTGCGGCTTTGCTATGGTTTGCCCCGGCACACAGAAGGGGTTTGAGTAAACCGAAGATGCGCAGAGAAATCCGGCTCAGCCCGGATTCAGGGGGCATCCGTGTTATCCAGGGTGATTACCGGTGCAGTCGTGGGAATCAACGGCCTGATCATGGAGGCGGAGGTTGATATTGCCCGTGGGCTTCCGGCGTTTTCCACGGTGGGTCTTCCCGAGGCCGCGGTCCGGGAAAGCCGGGAGCGGGTCAAGGCCGCTATTGTCAATTGCGGCTATGTGTTTCCCGATGACCGGATCACCGTGAATCTGGCCCCGGCTCATATAAAGAAGGAGGGCACGGGGTTTGATCTGCCCATCGCAGTCGGAATTCTCGAGGCTTCGGGCGTGATACCGGCCGGGGCGGCAGATTCCTGTGTTCTGGTGGGTGAACTGGCTCTGGACGGGCGCATCAAGCCGGTCAACGGTTGCCTGCCCCTGGTGCTTGCCGCAAAAGAGGCCGGATACAGCGGGCTTGTGGCTCCTTTCGACAACCGCCGGGAAGCCGCCGTAGCCGACGGGATCAATGTTTATCCGGTCCGGTCTTTGGCCGAGGTGGTTGATTTTCTCCGCCAGACCCGGGAAATTTCTCCCCATCAGCCGCCCGTATCTGAGTGCGACACCCGGGCGGCTGCTGAGGCCGATTTTTCCGAAGTGGCCGGCCAGGCCCATGTCAAAAGAGCACTGGAAATTGCCGCAGCCGGCGCTCACAATGTAATGATGATCGGTCCCCCGGGTTCGGGCAAAACCATGCTGGCCAAAAGATTTGCCGGCATCGTGCCGCCCATGGATTTTTCCGAGGCCATTGAGACCACCAAGATTTTCAGTGTGGCCGGGCTGCTGAAAAAAGACCAGGCCCTGGTGACCCAACGGCCCTTTCGCGCGCCCCATCACACCATTTCCGATGCCGGACTGATCGGCGGCGGCGGAATTCCGCGCCCCGGCGAGGTGAGCCTGGCCCATAACGGAGTGCTGTTTTTGGATGAACTGCCGGAATTCAAAAAAAGCGTCCTCGAGGTGCTGCGCCAGCCGCTGGAAGACCGGCAAGTGACCATTT
Organism: Desulfosalsimonas sp.; assembly: GCF_046483245.1. GTDB lineage: Bacteria > Desulfobacterota > Desulfobacteria > Desulfobacterales > Desulfosalsimonadaceae > Desulfosalsimonas. The sequence continues at coordinate 25,485 of NZ_JAWODO010000144.1, forward strand.
CACGGGCCTCCACTTCCCTTACCTATCCTTCGGACTTTATCCTGGTGGCGGCCTTAAATCCTTGTCCCTGCGGCTATTATTCGGACCCGGCCCACGAATGCCGGTGTTCTGCAGCGCAGATCGCAAAATACCGAAATCGGCTGTCCGGACCCCTGCTTGACCGCATTGATATGCACGTGGAGGTGCCGGCGGTGGTCTACAGCGATCTTGTGGGCCAGGGGTCAGGGGAGCCTTCGGCTGAAATCCGCCGGCGGGTTGTAGCGGCAAGAAAGATTCAGGCCCGGCGGTTTCGAAAAACCCGAATCCGTACCAACGCCGGCATGAACAGCCGCCATATCCGTCAGCACTGCGTTATCGACGCCGAATCCCAGCAAATCGTCAAAAACGCGGCAGACCGCCTTGGTCTTTCGGCCCGGGCCTATCATAGGATACTCAAGATTGCCCGCACTATTGCCGATCTGGAGCAATCCGAGGGGATCAGGCCTCCGCATATTCTCGAGGCAATAGGCTACCGGAGCATGGACCGGCCGGTGTAGCAGGTTTAATGAAAATCATTTCGAGGTAAAAACGCCGTGATCCCTTATGATGTGTGGGCGGAAATCGATCTGGCTGCCATTGCGCAAAATATCCGGAATCTCAGGGCCGGACTGACAAACAACGCCCGCCTGATGGCCGTGGTCAAGGCAAACGCTTACGGCCACGGCGCCGTGCCCGTGGCCGGGCAGGCGCTGGCCGCCGGTGCCGACTGCCTGGCCGTCGCCCGCCTGGCCGAAGCTCTGGAGCTTCGGTATGCGGGCATTTCCTGTCCGATCCTGATTTTCGGCCATACCCCCCCGGAAATGGCCGGCAAGCTCATGGACTTTGATCTCATCCAGACGGTATACGCTTATGCCGACGCCCGGGATCTCGACCTGCGGGCGCAGGCAGAGGGCAGGGCCATCCGGGTACATGTCAAGATTGATACGGGAATGGGGCGCTTGGGCGTGGCCGGATGGCCGGATTCCTTTCAGGGCGGTTCCGGGGATGCGGCCGAGGAAATCGCGGCTATTTGCCGCCTGCCCAGCCTGATTGCCGAGGGTGCCTACACCCATTTTGCAACAGCCGACAGCCCGGATCCCGCCGGTGCACGTCTGCAGCTGGAGGCTTTTTTGCAGATCCTGTCCGCCCTGGACCGGCGCGGCATATCTTTTTCATTGCGGCATGCGGCAAACAGCGCTGCCGCAATCAATCTGCCCGAAACCCATCTGGACATGGTGCGCCCGGGCATCAGCATATATGGATGTTATCCGTCCCGGGACGCGGAACAATCCTGGATTCACCTGGAGCCAGCCATGAGCCTGCGCGCCAGAATCGTCCATCTAAAGAGCGTGGGTCCGGGTTTCAGGGTCAGCTACGGGTGGACGGAGCAAACCCGGGAGAAAACCGTTATTGCCACTGTGCCCATCGGGTATGCGGACGGTTATGACCGGCATTTTTCCTCCAGGGGACAGATGTCGCTTCGCGGATTTCCTGTACCGGTAATCGGCCGGGTATGCATGGACCACACAATGATAGATGTCGGCGCTGTGCCGGATCCGGCCTGCGGTGAACCCGTTCTGATCTTCGGCCGGGACACCCGTGAAAAGCTTGCCGTGGATCATCTGGCACAAGCGCTGGGCACCATCCATTACGAGGTTTTATCCCGGATTTCCGCCCGGATCCCCAGGATTTATAAATTTGCGCCGCCAAAGGGAAACGATATATAGTGCTTCCTGGGTATGTTAAGTCTATATGTTGAGGGTTTTCCGGTTACCTAACACAGCGGATTTGCGCCGGAATTTGGGCGCTGAAATTCCTTGACAAGGCAGGGGGCGGGTGCTAAAAAAATACTTTCGGCACGGTAAGTGTGGAATGGATTAATTTTCTTTGAAAATTAAGCAGTTAGGCAAAAGACAACCGGAGATCCGGTTATCAGGGCCCGATAAAGATGCGATGGAACGGATCTGTAAGAAATGATTTGTTTACGTGTGAGATAAGAAAGGAGGTGCACACGGCTCGCAACGGAAGGTTTGATTTTTTACATGAACTTAGTGGAAATGTGGTAACATTCACTAACAATTGACAATCAGGAGGTTGATAATGCCAAGTTTCGTCATTACCGAAAAATGCGACGGCTGCAAGGGCGGGGACAAGACAGCATGTCAGTACATTTGTCCCAACGACTTGATGGTCCTCGAACCCAACACCATGAAAGCCTATAACCAGGAGCCCGATCAGTGTTGGGAATGTTTTTCCTGCGTAAAAATCTGCCCCACCCAGGCCATTGAAGTTCGAGGCTATGCCGATTTCGTTCCTCTGGGAAGCAGCATCTATCCCATGCTGGGAACCGAAGATATCATGTGGACCTGTAAGTTCAGAAACGGCTTGGTCAAACGGTTCAAGTTCCCCATCCGAACCACTCCCGAAGGCGAAGCCAATGCCTACAACGACCTGAAAGGCAAGGATCTCGAAAGCGACCTGCTGTCCACCGAAGAAGCCGACGGCTACCAGGTCCCCAAACCCCAGGCGACCGTATAGCCGATTCGCCCGGACGGACGAGATTAATTCAAACTGATTCGATCTTTAAGGAGGATATAAGATGGCATTACCGAATAAACCCAAGGGTGAACTCAAGGCCGTGAGAGATCCGAAAGTTGTGGAGAAAGAAGTCGACGTCCTGATTGTAGGCGGCGGCATGGCGGCCTGCGGCGCTGCTTTTGAAGCAAAGAAGTGGGCTGACAGCGAATCCGTTCTGCTCGTGGACAAGGCCGCGCTGGAGCGCTCCGGTGCTGTGGCCCAGGGCCTTTCCGCAATCAATACTTATCTCGGGGATAACACCCCGGATGATTACGTCCGCATGGTCAGAAACGACCTGATGGGCATTGTCCGCGAAGACCTGATCTTTGACCTGGGCTGTCACGTGGACGACTCTGTTCACCTGTTTGAGGAATGGGGACTGCCGATCTGGAAGCAATCCCCGGAAGGCAAGAACCTGGACGGGAAAAAGGGTCTCAAGCAGGGCACCCTGAAGTCCGGCGCACAGCCTGTCCGCACGGGTAAATGGCAGATCATGATCAACGGCGAATCCTATAAGCGAATCGTTGCCGAAGCCGCCAAAAAGGCCCTGGGCGACGACAACATCCTGGAGCGGGTTTTCATCGTTGAACTGCTTCTCGACAAAAACAAGGAAAACCAGATCGCCGGCGCGGTCGGCTTCTCCGTGCGTGAAAACGAAGTCTATATCATCAAGGCCAAAACCATGATGGTGGCCTGCGGCGGCGCAGTCAATATTTACCAGCCGCGGTCAGTGGGCGAAGGCAAGGGCCGTGCATGGTACCCGGTATGGAACTCCGGTTCCACCTATACCCTGTGCATGAAGGTCGGCGCTGAGCTGTCCATGATGGAAAACCGGTTCACCCCGGCGCGATTCAAAGACGGTTACGGCCCGGTGGGCGCATGGTTCCTGCTGTTTAAGGCCAAAGCCCTCAACGGCCTGGGCGAATCTTATGTTGCCAGCGACGCAGCCAAAAAAGAGCTTGAATTCTATGCGCCGTACGGCACTGCCGCCATCACCCCGACCTGTCTGCGTAACCACCTGATGCTTTTTGAGATGAAGGCCGGTCGCGGTCCGATCATCATGGACACCGTGACAGCTCTGGCAGAACTGGGCAAATCCCTGGACAAGAAGGAACTCAAGCATCTTGAGTCCGAAGCCTGGGAAGACTTCCTGGACATGACATGTGGCCAGGCCAACCTGTGGTGCGCCACCAACACCGAACCGGAAAAGAAAAACTCCGAGATCATGCCCACCGAGCCGTACCTGCTGGGTTCGCACTCGGGCTGCTGCGGTCTGTGGACCTCCGGCCCGGATTATGACTGGGTTCCGGATGCTTTCAAGATCAAGGCGGACAACGGCAAGGTCTACAACCGCATGACCACTGTCAACGGTCTGTTCACTTCCGGCGACGGCGTGGGCTGCTCCGGCCACAAATTCTCCTCCGGCTCCCATGCTGAAGGGCGTATGGCCGCCAAGCAGATGGTCCGTTACGCCAAGGATCACGCTGACCACACCCCCGAATTGGCCCTGAGCAAGGACGAGATCGTGGACATGGTCTACAAGCCGGTCCGGACTTATCTGGACAACTTCGAATACACCACGGCTGAAAACATCAACCCGAACTACCTCAAGCCCGAGGGCATGATGTACCGGCTGATGAAGGCCACCCATGAATATGGCGCAGGAACCGCTACCTTCTATGAAACCACCAGCAAAAACCTTGAGATCGTCATGGATATGCTGGAAGTCATGCGTGAAGACTGCGAAAAACTGGCCGCCGGCGACCTGCACGAACTGATGCGCGCCTGGGAAATCTATCACCGAATCTGGACGGTGGAATCCCATCTGCGCCACATCCAGTTCCGTAAGGAAACCCGGTACCCGGGCTTCTACTATCAGTCGGACTACCCGAACCAGGATGACGAGAACTGGTTCTGCTTCACCAACTCCAAGTATGATCCCAAGGCCCAGAAATGGGACACTTTCACGCGGGATTATATCAAGATCATTCCCGACTAAACCGGAGATGATCGGCGATTAGCAGCATATACCTCCAGGTGTCGATCTGACACCTGGAGGTTTTTATTAAACACAGCCCTGGATGACATTTCAAACCCATTGAATTCGTTTCCGATTTGGAAACCGCAGGCTGGAGTCCGGAGAATCGGTGCGGACACTGGGGGCCCGCGACCATCCGGCATCGAGCCTGCTGTTTCGAAAATACACCAGATCTACATGAACGCAAATGGACGCGCAAGCCGGTCCAATACAAGGATATGAACATGATGGAATGAAGTGGCCAGATATAGACGGTTAAACGAATCGAACCTATAAGCACGGAGGGATAGCATGAGTGAAGCGCAAGGAGCCCCGTTTAGCGGAAGCATCATGGTGGTCGGCGGCGGCATCAGCGGACTGACCACGGCTCTGGAAGCCGCGGAAGTGGGCTATGAAGTCTTTATTGTCGAGAAAAATCCTTATCTGGGCGGACGGGTTGCTCAATTAAAGCAGTATTTTCCCAAATTATGCCCCCCCACCTGCGGCCTGGAAATCAATTTTCGCCGGATCAAGGACAATCCCAGAATCAAATTTTTTACCCTGGCCGAGGTCGAACAAGTCAATGGTTCGCCCGGCAATTACAATGTGAGCATCAAGCTCAATCCCCGCTACGTCAATGAGAATTGCACCTGCTGCGGCGCCTGCGCCGATGCCTGCCAGACGGAAATCCCAAATGAATTCAACTTCGGCATGGACAAGACCAAAGGTGCTTTTCTTCCCCATGAAATGGCTTTTCCCAACAGGTATGTCATTTCTTCCAAGATTATGGGCACTGAAGATGCGCAGCGGTGCAAGGAAGCCTGCCCCTATGATGCGGTGGATCTGGAAATGCAGGCCAAAACCATGGATCTCAATGTGGGCGCCATTGTCTGGGCAACCGGCTGGGAACCCTATGATGCATCCAAAATCGACAACCTGGGTTTCGGTCAGTACCCCAATATCGTCACCAATATGATGCTTGAGCGTTTGGCCGCGCCAAACGGCCCCACCAAGGGACAGATCCTGCGGCCTTCGGACAACAAGGCACCGGAAAGTGTGGCTTTTGTTCAGTGCGCCGGCTCCAGGGATGAAAACCATTTGCCGTACTGTTCCTATATCTGCTGTATGGCTTCACTGAAGCACGCCACTTATATCCGGGAGCAGTATCCGGACGCCAAAGTCTATATCTTCTATATTGACATGCGGGCGCCCGGCTACCGGTATGAAAAGTTTTACGAGAAAGTCAAGGCCGATGAAAACGTCGTGTTCATCAAGGGCAAGGTTGCGGCCGTGGAGGACGGCGGCAACGGACAGGTGACGCTTGTGGCCGAGGATGCGGTCAGCGGGGAAAAGCTTCATCAGACCGTGGATATGGCGGTTCTGGCCACTGGTATGCAGCCCACGGCCGTCAATGCCAAGTTGCCGGCCGCTGATCTGAACTACACGGAAGACGGCTTCATCATCAATGACCTGGATAAGGGCGGCATGTTTGCCACCGGGTGTGCCAACCGGCCAGCCGATGTCATGATGTCCAATCAGAATGCGACCGGTATTGCCTTAAAGGCAATTCAAACCATGATGAAGCGGTAGGAGGTTAGATCATGAGTAAAAAATACGGCGTTTATATTTGCAAAGGATGCGGCATCGGCGATGCCCTGGATATAGAGGCGATCTGCGACGTGGTCGAGGAAGAGGCGCTGCCCTGCAAGACCCATGATTTCCTGTGCAGCCAGCAAGGCGTGGATTTTATCAAAAAGGACATTGAAGAAGAGGGCACCAATACGCTCGTGATTGCCGCCTGCTCCCGCCGGGTCAATTACAATACCTTTAAATTTGACGGCTGCATTGTCGAGCGGGTCAACCTGCGCGAGGGCGTGGTCTGGTCCCATCCCCGGGATGCGTTTCCCCGGCTCACCGAAGAGGAAAAACAGGACGAAAACAATTTTGACCGCGTGCAGATGATGGCAGAAGATTACGTGCGCATGGGCATGGCCCGGGTGGAAAAGGTCAAACTGCCAGAGCCATACCTGCTCGAAACCCTGAGCCGCAAAATCATGGTCATGGGCGGCGGGATCACGGGCATGAGTGCCGCCCTGGATGCCGCTGATGCGGGATATGAAGTCACCATCGTGGAAAAGGAAGACCAGCTTGGCGGAAACGCCAAAAAGTGGAGAAAGCAGCTGCCGATTCAGCCGCCCTATGAAAACCTGATTCCCCCCATGGTGGCTGATAAGATTAAAGCGGTTGAAAATCATCCCAAAATTGACATCCGAACCGGCACTGTGGTGGCCCGGATTGCCGGACAGCCCGGAGATTTCACGGTTACCCTGAAAAATCCCGGGGAAAAGATCGAGTTTGACGTGCCCTACCCTCTGCCTCCGGAAATGCGTGTGGATGAGAACGGCAAGGAACTGGAGCATGAGGCGCTGCTGGAAAAATACAAGGAATATAACGAAGGCCGGCGCGATATTCTTACCCTGGATCCCAATGGCGAAAAGTTCGGGGCTGTGATCCTGGCGGCCGGATGGCGGCCCTACCAGCCCAAAGATGATGAATTTCCGCATTTGGGATGGGGCGCAAGCCCGGACGTGGTCACCAACCATCAGTTCGAGGAAATGGCGGCAGCCGGCAAGATCACCCGGCCGTCGGACGGCAAAGAAGCCAAGAACGTGGTGTTTGTCCAGAGCCCCGGAAACGGAGAGGATGCAGATTTTCCCTACACCGGGGTGGTCACCAGCATGGTGGCATTAAAGCAGGCCCAGTACGTGCGTGAGGATTATCCTGACGCAAAGGCCTATATTTTCTATCAGCACATGCGTACCTCGGGGTTGAACGAGAATTTTTACAAGGCCGCCCAGCAGGATTCGGGCATTTTTATGAGCAAGGGCGAGGTCACATCCGTTGAGAAAAACGGCAGCGGGCTGGTCGTGTCGGCAAAAGACACCCTCCTGGGGGAAAACATCGGGGTCAACGCAGACCTGGTGGTTCTGGCCACAGGAATGCTGCCGGTGACATTCGACGATCCCACAGTGAACCTGGCCTACCGCCAGGGCCCGGGTTTTCGGGACAATGACCTGTTTGACAAGTACGCGGATTCCAATTTTATCTGTTTTCCCTATGAGACCCAGAGAACCGGTATTTATGCGGCCGGTGCGGTGCGCCGGGCCCTGTCGGTGGAAGAAAGCATGGAAGATGCCAGCGGTGCCGCCCTCAAGGCCATCCAGTGCCTGGAGTGTGTCAACCGGGGTATTTCAGTCCATCCGAGAACCGGGGATATGTCATTTCCGGACTTTTTCTTCCAGCGCTGCACCCAGTGCAAGCGGTGTACGGATGAATGTCCGTTTGGCGCCATTGATGACGATGAAAAGGGAACCCCCAAACCCAATCCCACCCGGTGCCGCCGCTGTGGAACCTGTATGGGGGCATGTCCGGAACGGATCATCAGCTTTGCTGACTACAGTGTTGACAGCATCGGCTCACAGGTCAAATCCATTGAGGTTCCGTCAGAAGACGATTATGATGAGCCGCCCCTGCGGATTCTGGGCCTGGTCTGCGAAAATGACGCTTATCCAGCCATGGATATCACGGGCCTGCACAAAAAGTCCTTTTCCGCCGATGTTCGGATAATCCCGGTACGCTGTCTGGGTTCGGTCAACGTGATCTGGATAAAGGATGCCCTTTCCCAGGGCATGGACGGGGTTTTTCTGCTTGGATGCAAGCACGGCGATGATTATCAGTGCCATTTTGTCAAGGGCAGCGAACTTGCCAGCATCCGGATGCAGAAAATCGGAGATGCGCTCTCCAGTCTCGCCCTGGAAGAAGAGCGCGTGGCCCAGTACGAAGTGGCCATTGATGACTACGACAGAATTCCGGAAATCATCAATGGATTTGTCGAACAGGTCGAAGAGCTGGGGCCGAACCCATTTAAGGGATTCTAAAAGGATTGATGTGAATACAGCCCAATTGAGGAGGTTTGATTATGGCGGATAAATACCTGGTTCAACCAGACATTAATTTTATCAATGAGATACGGGCAAACGGGGGTGAGTCGCTGAAAAAGTGCTTTCAATGCGCCACATGCTCTGTTGCCTGCCCCATAGCCCCGGACCGCAAGCCGTTTCCCAGAAAGGAAATGATTGCCGCGTCCTGGGGATTGAAGGACAAATTGCTGAGCAACCCGGACATCTGGCTGTGTCACAACTGCGGGGACTGCTCCACCTTGTGCCCCCGCGGGGCCAAGCCGGGCGATGTTATGGCCGCTTTGCGCATGATGGCCATCAATGAGTATGCAACACCCAAAAGCGTTGCCAATGCCGTCAATGACCGCAAGAAACTGCCGCTGCTCATTGCCCTGCCAGCGATTGTTTTTATCGTGCTGGGCCTGATTACCGGTCTGCTGGATTTTTCCCCGGAGCTAAACGAGCATGGGGAAATCGCCCATGCCAAGTTCTTTTCCACCTGGCTGGTGGATCTGGTTTTCATCCCGTTGAGCATCTGGGCCGTGGCGGTGTTTGCCATGGGCCTGAAGCGCTTTATTGCCGACATTCACAAAAATGCCCTGGCCGAAGGCAAGACTGACAAGGAAACCATTGACACCAAGGGGTTTTTGTCGGCGCTGGTGCGGGTGATCCCTTCGATTCTCAAGCACAGCAAGTTTTCCGAGTGCGGAGAGAACAACAACCGGGGCACACCGCACATGATGGTGCTGTTTTCCTTTATCGGCCTGCTGATTGTAACCGGGGTCTTTTTCGTGGTCCTTTATGTCTTTGGCATTCACGGTCCGTATTCCCAGCTCAATCCGGTCAAGATCCTGGCCAATGTCAGCGGCATTGCACTCATTATTGGTGCGGCCATGCTGATCAAGCAGCGGATGGACAAAACCGACGAGGTTTCCACCTACAAGGACTGGTACCTGCTGTGGCTGGTGCTGGGCCTGGGTGTGACCGGCATGCTTGCAGAACTGACCCGGCTGGCGGACGCAGCCTTTTTGACCTACCTCATCTATTTCATCCACCTGATGCTGGTATTTCATCTGATCGCGTTTCTGCCCTTCTCCAAGCTGGCCCATCTCGTCTACCGCACCGTGGCCCTGGCGTATAACGAATACTCCGGCAGGGAGGCCAAAAAGGTCTGACAGCTTTTGTTTGTCTGATTCATACTGACTGTGAAAAGAGGGCTTTATCCGTAAAGCCCTCTTTTTGCGCGGTGCGGCTTCCAGTCGGAGCAGGCGGCCTTATCGCCCGGGGAAACAGAAAAAGATGGTTTTTTACCTCTTCCGATGTTTGTCAGTAAGGAAGCCTAACTCCGGGACCAAGTATGAACATCAACTTTTTTGAACCTGAGCGATTTTCAAGTTTGGCGCAGATACAAGGAAGCCGATGTGAAGCGATCGTCAGCTATACGAGACATCGGCTGACACAGTAGATGCGGCAAAATTTGAAGTTACTTAAAAGCTGTCAGGACTTTTGGATGGCAAATTTGTTTATCATGCGCATTATTATGCTATAAGAAAAGGTATCAGGGCAGGGCTGCTGTCCTGAACCTGCAACAGTATCTGCCGGAATCAAGGGTTTGCAGAATGATTGAAAATACATTCTGTCACATTAATGGCGTGGGCAAAAAAACCGAGGCCCGGCTGTGGTGTGCCGGTATCTGCGCCTGGGACGATGTGTCTGCAGCCCATGAGCTGCCTGTTGGGCCGTCAGCGGCCGCATGGATCCAAAGTGAACTGGCGGCCTCTGAAAAATCCCTGCAGGAGGGCCGGGTTGATTATTTCTACCGCCGCCTGCCCCCGGATCAGCAGTGGCGTCTGTTCGGGACTTTCCGCACCAGAATCGCTTATCTTGATATTGAAACCACCGGCCTGTGCCGGGATTCCAACCGGATTACCACCATTGCCCTTTATGACGGCACCGATATCCGCTGCTATGTAAACGGGCAAAACCTGCATGACTTTCCCGGTGATATTTCCCATTATGATCTGCTGGTGACCTATAACGGCAAAAGCTTTGACATCCCCTTTATCGAACGCTTTTTCAAGATCCGCCTGTCCCAGGCCCATATCGACCTGCGGCATCTGCTTGCCGGCCTGGGGTTTAAGGGCGGGCTCAAGGGATGTGAGAAGCAAATGGGCATTGACCGCAAGGATCTCGACGGCATCGACGGATATTTGGCGGTGCTGTTGTGGCGGGAATATGAGAAAACCGGCAGTTTGTCTGCGCTTGAAACCCTTATGGCTTATAATGCCGAAGATGCGGTGAACCTGGAGTATCTGATGCACACAGCCTACAATCTCAAGGTCAACCAGACGCCCTTTGCACAGACCATGGCCCTTGTCCGGCCGAAGCGGCCCCGAATTCCGTTTGCAGCGCATTCAGGGCTTGTGCACAGGATTATGGAAAAATCGCTTGCCTATGGGGCGCATCCCGGGAGGAGAGCTGATGAGCCGGGGACCTGAAAATACAAAAGAACACCGGGTCAGCCGCCCTAGTGCGGATTTGCGCGGATTCGGGCCTGACAGTCAGAAAGGCGATGAATCCAGCCGACTGCTGGAAGCCATTTTTGCCAATACTCATTTCATGGTGGCGCACATGGATACAAATTTCTGTTTTATCCGTGTTAACCAGGCCTATGCAAAAGCCGACGGCAAATGGCCGGACTACTATAAGGGCAGAAACCATTTTGATCTGTATCCAAACGAAGAAAACCAGACGATTTTCCAAAAGGTGGTGGACACCGGACAGTCTTATTACGCTCTTGAAAAGCCGTTTGAATATTGCCAAAACCCGGAGCGGGGCGTGAGTTACTGGGACTGGAGCCTCAATCCGGTAAAGGCGGCAGACGGCCGGGTAACCGGCCTGATTCTGGCCCTGGTCAATGTCACCCGGCGTAAACTTGCCCAAAAGGCCGCCCTGGAGGCGGAAAAACGCTTCCGGGTCATGACCGAGGCCATTGATGACGTGTTCTGGATGGCGCTTCCGGGGTTGAAACGGATCCTTTATGTCAGCCCGTCATATGAAAAAATGTGGGGCCGGAGCTGTCAGAGTGTGTATGAATCGCCCATGTCGTTTGTGGAAAGCATTGATTTCCGGGACCGACCCCGGGTCCGGCAGCGGATCAAACATTACAGCGGCGGAACATGGGATGAGGAGTACCGGGTGCTTCGGCCCGACGGATCCATCTGCTGGGTCCGGGACCGGGGATATCCGGTCTGTGATGAAAACGGGGGGCTTCAGATGATTGTGGGCGTATGCACAGACATTTCCGGTCTCAAGTCCGCCCAGCGCGCCCTGCAAACCTCCGAGGGCCGAATCCGTCTGCTTTCCTCCCAGTTAATGGAGGCCCAGGAAAAGGAGCGCAAATACGTTGCCCGGGAACTTCATGACAGTCTGGGCTCCGGACTGGCGGGGATCAAGATCCAGATCGAAAATGCCCTGGCAGCGGCCCGGTTTTCGAAAACGGCGGTGGCGCCATCTGTGCTGGAGGGCCTGGCGGCCAACGCCGGTGACCTGCTGGCCGAGTGCCGGCGGATCCAGAAGGGTCTGCGGCCGCCCATGCTCGATGATCTCGGGCTCCTGTCCACACTTGACTGGTACTGCCGGCAGTTTAACACGGTGTTTCCGAATATCCGGGTGGAGAAAATCGTCATGATCGACGAACATGACATTTCGGAATCATTGAAAATCGTCATTTACCGGGTCGTCCAGGAGGCCATGAACAATGCGGCAAGGCATGGCAATGCCGGCAGCATCCAGCTTTCATTGATCAAAAACGGCCAATACCTGCTGTTGACAGTGGCAGACAATGGAATCGGTTTTTCAGCAGAAAAGCAGGCCCGGGCTGACGCCGGTTACGGTCTGCTGGGGATGAAGGAGCGGGTGGAGTTAAGCGGCGGCACCTTCCGGGTGGAGTCCCGGCCCGGCCGTGGCGTCTGGATCAAAGCGGGCTGGCAGTGCGCCGATCAACAGGAATAAGGAAGACCGGACCCAATGAATACCACAAAATCAAAAAAATCCGGGGAAGAAGGCCGGGATAAGGCCATGGGAAACGGGATCTGGATGGCCAATGACCTGGACCGCCTCCTGGAAACAATCCTGGATTCAGGAGCCCGGATGATGCGCGCCAGGGCGAGTTCACTTCTATTTCTGGACAGAAAAACCGGCCGGCTGAACTTCCAGGTGGCCACCGGCGCCAAAAAAGAGGAGATCAAGCAGTTTTCCATCCGGCTTGGAGAGGGCATTGCCGGGCATGTGGCCAGCACCGGCGAGCCGCTGCTCATCGCTGATGTCAGTCGGGACCAGCGTTGGTACCGGCACATAAGCGACCAAATCGGTTTCAAGACCCGCTCCATTGCCTGCGTGCCTTTAAAGGTTGGCAGCAGGGTCATTGGCGTGGTGGAATTCATCAACAAGGGTGAAAACGGAAAATTTCAGGAAAGTGATCTGGAGCTAATCAATGTGTTTGCCGAACTGGCCGCCATTGCTATTGAAAATGCCCGCAAGTTCAAGCTCGTGGAACTGGAAAATCAGGACCTGAAGCAGGACCTGCACCTGAGCCATGAAATCGTGGGCAAAAGCGACGCCATCCGGCAAGTGGTTTCCGAGGCCCTGCAGGTGGCCGATTCCATGGCCAGCACGCTAGTTCTGGGGGAAAGCGGCACAGGAAAAGAGTTGCTGGCCCGCCTGATTCACCAGGCCAGCCCCCGCAAGGACCGGCCCCTGGTGGCGCTCAATTGCGCCGCCCTGCCCGAAACTTTGCTCGAAACTGAGCTGTTCGGGCATGAAAAAGGGGCATTTACCGGGGCCACGGGGACCAAGATCGGAAAATTCGAACTGGCTGACGAGGGAACCATCTTTCTCGACGAGATTGCTGAAATGAGCCCGTCCATGCAGGCAAAGCTTTTGCGGGTGCTCCAGGACGGAATTTTCTACCGGCTGGGCGGCAATACCCCCATTGCCGTGGATATCCGGGTGATCGCCGCCACCAACCGGCAGATCACCAAGGAGGTGGAATCCGGAAAATTCCGGGAGGATCTGTATTACCGGCTCAATGTCGTGGAGCTCCACATGCCGCCCCTGCGGGAGCGCAAAAGCGATATTCCGCTTCTGGCGGCCCATTTTGTGGAGTGGTTCCGGAAGGAAAAAGGATATTTTTCCCTGGAGATATCCGATGCGGCCATTGAAAAGATGACCGACTATGACTGGCCGGGCAATGTGCGCGAGTTGCAAAATGCCCTGGAGCGGGCCGTGGTCATGGGCCGGGGCGGTAAAATCGAGCCGGAGGACCTGCCCATGTTTGCATCCCGGGGCCCTGCGGCAGAGGACATCGACGTGGGAATGACCCTTGAGGAAGCCATGCATGCGTTTAAAAAGAAATTTATCCGCATGAACCTGAAACAAACCGGCGGCAACCAGACCCGGGCTGCAAAAAGCATGGGGATCCAGCGCACCTATCTGTCCCGGCTGATTTCCCGGTATGGCATCAAAAAAGATCGGAAGGACCGCTGATTACAGTTCGGATGGTTTGGCCGGGGCTTTTTGAATAAAATGAAAAAAGGACGGGGCATGGCATGCCCCGTCCTTTTTTTTGCGATGGTCTTTTTCAATTACAACAGGCCAGCCGGATTTTTATTCTCCGGTGGCTGCGCCATGGAGCTTGACTTCGACCTTGTCGGTAAGACCCTGGTAGTAATTGCGTAGAATATCCAGGACTTCTTTCCGCCCGAAGTGATCCGGCAGCTCGCCCCCTTCGGACAGCATCTTGCGAAGCATGGTGCCGGAGAGAAGCACGCGGTCTTCCTTGGTGTGCGGGCAGGTTTTCAGCGATGCCATGCCGTCGCACTTGTGGCAGTAGAAGGTCCAGTCAATGTTTAAGGGCTCGCACAGCAGGGCTTTGCCTTCTTCTGCCGGGGCCGGAATCTTGCCGAATTTGAATATGGTCTGGGCTTCAAACATGCCGTAGAAGTCGCCCACGCCGGCATGGTCGCGGCCGATGATCATATGGGAGCATCCGTAGTTCTGACGGAACGTGGCATGGAGCAAAGCTTCCCTGGGGCCTGCATAGCGCATATCCAGCGGATAGCCGCCCTGCACAACCTTGTCGGCCACAAAGTAATTGTTCACCAGCACGTCAATGCATTTGACCCGGACTTCTGCGGGGATGTCGCCGGGCTTGAGGTTGCCCACCAGGGAGTGGATAAAGCAGCCGTCGCTGACCTCAATGGCGATCTTGGCCAGGTATTCGTGGGAGCGGTGCATGGGATTGCGCAGCTGCAGGGCGGCAACCTTCTGCCATCCGCGTTCCTCGAAAATTTTGCGGGATTCTGACGGGCGCATGTAGATGCCCTTGTACTTGGTGGGAAATTCGGCTTCAGACAGAACCTTGACCGGGCCGGCCAGGTTAAAGGGTTTCTGGTTCATGACCATCTGCACGCCCGGGTGTTCATCTTCTGCAATCTTCCAGAATTCTTCCGGAGTGGGGGTGCCTTCGCCCATGAAAACCTTTTCGCATTCATAGCGCTTGTTTTCCTCGGTCATCTCAAATTTTTCCGTGACCTTCATGGTGGCCATGGCTTCGTTGGTTTCCGGATCATAAAGGGTGATTTCTTCGCCTTCACTGATGGCGTCAGCCTCTTCCTGGCTTGCTGACAGGGTCACGGGAACAGGCCAGAAGGTGCCGTCTGACAGCTGATAGCCGTCGCAGACACTCTTCCAGTCCGCTTTGGTCATAAAGCCGTCCAGGGGTGAGAAACCGCCGGTGCCGATCATGATCAGGTCACCGCGTTCCCGGGGAGAAAGCGAAACTTTTTTCAGTCCTTCGGCCTTTTTCTTTTCCGCTTCCAGTTCCGCGCCTTCCAGCAGGCAGATGGTCAGGCCCTTGCCGCCATGCGGGGGAATTAGATTCGACATGTCAACCTCTCCTTTCAAATGATGTTGGTCATTTCACAAAACCCGAAACAATTGCTAACGGGCATGTCTCCTTCAATACACCTCCTGATGTAAAGGATTTTATCTAATAAGAACAGCCGGATTTGTCAAGGCAAATCAAGGCATTTGCCGGGTGCGGTCAGCAATAAAGAACTTATTGGAACCATTTGTGATTTTCCAGAAATAAAAGGCTGTGCAACAGGTCTTCCCGGCGGTGGGGTTCCAGGGTGATCACAGGCCCGGGGCCGGCGGTTTTCAGCCACTCATGCAAAGGCGTGAAATCAATGATGCCTTGGCCCATTCCCAGGTGGTCATCGGTTTTTCCGCAATTGTCGTGCAGGTGGAGCTGGCGGATACGGGGACCAAGTCTTTTGAGCCACTCTGAGAGGGAAAACGAGCTAAATACGTTCAGGTGCCCCACGTCCAGACAGAAACCGGTTGTCTCTGGATCGGTTTTTTCAAACATATCCGCCAGGTCTCCGGGGTCCGGCTCGTAGACATTCTCCAGTACCAGGCGGATGCCCTTTTCCCAAAGGCCGCGGCCATGGCGGTTCCATGTGTCAGCCGCCCGTTTGTACCATTCCTGCCGGATAAAGCTGTAGCGGGCCGGGTCATAGCCGGCATGGCAGACCATGGTTTTCGGGCAGAGCGCCTCTGCTACTGCCCGGGCCTTTGTCAGCCGTTTGTGGGTCACGGACCGGATTTCGGGATCCGGCGAGCCTGGTGACAGATCCAGAAACGGCCCGTGCACGGTAATGCGGCATCCGGCATCGGCAAACCAGCGGCCGGCCCGGGAAAAATCATCAGCCGCAAACCGGTCCAGGGATTCGGCATCCAAACCGATTTCCGGCTGGATCCGGTTTTCCGTGAAAATTTCCAGCCAGTTTTGCTGCGGGTCCATGAGCCAGGTAAACGGAATGTTGACCTGGACCTTTTCAAGGATGCGGGTTTTTGCGGAATCAAACATTTCTGCCATAAAATTTTCCTTGTCTGCCGGGTCAGTTGTTCACCGATTTGAAACATATCATATACCATAAAGGATGGCGCCGTAAAAAGTCCAATATCTGCGTTACGCGCAATTTCTCAGAATTTCACGTACGGCTAACAATAGCAGCCAAATTCCCGGTACGCTGTCCATGTGGCGGGGTCGGGGTGGGTTTGTTTGGCTGCATTTGAGCGGTTTCGGCTAAAGATCGGCCCGTGGGCCTGGCGTCCGGAATTTCAAACTGTCTGAGGGCGCCTGCGTCCGAGTTTTTGAAATTCCAGCCAGGGCCACGGGCCGATCGCCGAAAGCGATCCGCAGATAGACAAACCCACCCCGACCCCGCCACATGCGAAAATTCTGACAATTTTTTTTCGGGCCTTGAAAAATATCGGCTTGCCCGTTATTGCCCTGCAAATGATCGTATTGATCAAAGTTACTGTTTCTGGGCGTTTCTGATGCTGACTTCCTCAAATGTGCGGATTTCCGACAGCACCCGGGTGGCGGCATCCAGAAGTTCCATGGCCAGGGCCGCACCTGTGCCTTCCCCGAGCCGGAGTCCGAGATCCAGAAGCGGCTCCATGCCCAGCCGGTCGATCATGAACTGGTGGCCGATTTCCACGGAGCGGTGGCTTGTAAACAGCCATTTTTTGGCTCCCGGGGCCAGTTCGCATGCAATCAGGGCTCCGGCCGTGGCAATCAGGCCGTCGCACACCACGGGAAATCCCAGGGCGGCCCCGCCGATGACCAGGCCGGCCAGGCCGCCGATTTCAAACCCGCCCACTTTGGCCAGCACGTCAACGGGATCTTTCGGGTCCGGGGCATGCAGGTCCAGGGCACCGCGGATCACTTCGATTTTGTCTGCCAGGGCGGCATCATCAATGCCGGTGCCCCGGCCCACGAGTTTTTTTGGATCAATGCCGGAGAAAGCGGCAATCACCGCAGAAGAGGGGGTGGTGTTGCCGATGCCCATATCTCCGGTGCCCAGCATGTCCACCGGTTGTGCAGCGTGGATCTGTTCGGCGATGCGGATGCCGGCTTCAATGGACAAAACAGCTTCCTGGCGGCTCATGGCGGGTTTGCGCCTGAGATTGTCAGTTCCTTTTCGAATTTTTTCGTGAAAAATCGGCAGATCTTTTTCAAAATCATGGTTTACGCCCAGGTCCGCGGCCCGGACTTCCGCGCCGGCGTGCCGGGCCAGCACGTTGATTGAGGCCCCGCCGTCCACAAAGTTGTAAACCATTTGGGCCGTGACTTCCTGGGGAAAAAGGCTCACACCTTCCTCCACCACGCCGTGATCACCCGCGCAGGTAACGATGACCTTGCGTTTCAAGTGCACATCCAGGCTTCGGGCCATGCCCGCCAGGCGCCGGGCCGCGTCTTCCAGCATTCCCAGGCTGCCGCCGGGCCGGGCCTGATCAGACAGCCGGGCCGCGGCCTTTTGTTCAAATTGCTCATCCGGAGGGCGGATTTTTTCAATGGCTTCATTAAGGTTCATTATGTCTCTCCTTACTATCTGTATCTGTTGGGTTAAAATACCGCAGCCAGGCAACATTGAAAAAAAGGTGCTGTTTGTGCCTGGTTCTATAATTTTCGCATGATGCCGACCCGGTGGCGGTTTGCTCCCTGCTGACCGCTTGCGCGCTCAATGCGACTCGCAAACCACCCCCGGGCCGGCATCATGGCCGACTATGTGCAAAGTTTCACACCAATATAGCTCGATCCCGGGCTGCGGCCCGGGGGGAACACTTCCAAGTCCAAGGGCGGGGTCGGTTTTTGAAGCGACATTGAGCGTTTACGGAGACCTCCGTAAACGCTCAGGAGCGAAAAAACCGACCCCGGCCGCAGGGCTTTCTTCCTGTAAAAATGCCAGGGGGCATAAAAAGCTTTTTACGATATCCTATGCCAGTCCCAGCAGGCTTCCGGCCTGATAGACCGATACAGCCAGCACAAAGGCCAGCACCGTGTTAAACGCCATTGAAAACACCGCCCATTTCCATGACCCCGCTTCCCGGGCAATGCAGACCACGGCCACAAAGCAGGGCGAGTAAAACATCACAAAAACAATCAGGGCAAAAGCCGTCAGGGGCCCCCATTGCGGAGATTG
>NZ_JAWODO010000041.1:0-69228 GCF_046483245.1 Desulfosalsimonas sp.
TCCAATGCACGGAAGAAAGGAGTTCCATGCCATAGGGGGTTTCAAAGCCGTCCACGAGATCCGCTACTTTCTCAAGGTTTTTTATAGCTGCTGAATCCTGCTGGAGGAAACGATCGGCCTCTTTATTTGCGTTTGGCAGTAATGTAATTTCCACATCCGGTTTTTGAGTGTCTCCGTATCCCTGGATATAATGACCTTCCAGAATCTCAAGCATCTTGTTAAGGTTATGGGCATAGGGGCCGTATAAGTGCTTGACATATCGTAGTTTTAAGTCAAGGCCAGACTCCTGGAGGAAATATGCAAGCTTTTGAATTTCCAGAAGCGTCAACCGATAGGCAAAGCGCGCATACTGCTGCATGAGTTTTACCAATAAAGCCCGGGCGACCGTCATGTTCGGTCTGGCAGTACCCACTGGCATATCCGCGGCCTCCGGACTGCCTTTCGGTTCAAAGAGTTTAACCTGGACCTCCGGCATTTTGGCAAACGCCTCTTCGATCATTGCTTTGACCCTGGTCCACTGTAATCCGCCAAAACCAGAGCCCAGTGGCGGAATGGCAATGGAGTGAATATCTCTTTCCTGCACTTCCTTCACCAGCGCTTTCAGACCCGATTCAATATCCTCATAACGGCTTTTGCCGCGCCAGTGACGCTTGGTGGGGAAATTGATAATAAAGCGCGGATTGAATATCTGGCCGGTTTCAAAGATGAACATGCGCCCGGGCATGACGTCTCCCCGCCGACATGCGGTCCATGTCCTCTACTGTATCTGCCCAATATGTCGCATAAACCATATCCCAGTCAATCTTTTCCAAATCATTGATATCATCGAACCACTCGGTATAAGCTGCAATGCCATGACCATCGGAAAACACAAAATCAAGACCGGCCTGGATGATTTCTTCGACTGTTGACACGGCATAGATTAAGGGCTCCTGAAAAATCGGGGGCATTTTTCGGGGTATCTCTAACATCCTAATTTTAAAAATTTTATTATTATAGCAAGTTATCTTAAATTTTCGAGTCCTTGACGCCACCAAATGTTCAAGCAGTTATGCTTTTTTCAGATAATAAAAAACCGGCCCCGGAATGGCCATTCCGGGGCCGGTTTTTTTGTTTCGGCGCTGTGTTCGGCACCCCACAGGTTCGCCGCTCCTTTATGTGATGCGCTGTGTGCGGAAAACGAAAGGAAACCACATTAATGGGATGTAAAAAGCTTTTTCTTGCCATGGCTGGCTTCCATGTTTAACACTATCAAAAACATCTGCTTGCTGATGTGTCTGTACTACACTATGATACTGGGATAGTTAAAGCAGTCTCCTGGCAATATCGGGGTGAAAAACTGGTTATTCCACAGGCCGCTCTGGATTATCACAAAACCAAACATACTGAAGCGATGAAATTAATCAGCCGTTATCTGTCTAAAGCATTTGTTGTTTTTCTGGTGGTGCACCTGGCTGCGGGGTTTGCAGAATCCGGGGCCGGAAGGATTTCAGCGAACCTGGAAAATTATTTGAGTGCCGGCACACAAGCCCGTAGATTCTGGATCGGGTGTGCGCCGATTTCGGTGCGGCAGGAAATTGCGCAGGTCTATGCCGAACGCGGATACCAGCCGGTATGGATGAATGAAAACGGTCTTTCGGATGCAGGCCGGGAATTTATAAAAGCTGCGGGCAAGGCCGGACGCCACGGACTGCTGCCGGATGACTATTATCACGGATGTCTGGCCGAGTGGCACAAAAGGCTGGCATCCCGGGAGCCCGGCCGGTTTATTGCGCGGAACCTTGCAGCCATGGACATCATGCTTTCCCATGCGTTTTTCAAATATGCAGACCACCTGGCCCACGGAAAAGTCGATCCCCTTAGCGTATATTCCAGTGAGGTGATTGAATATCCGGAGAAGAATAAAGCCCAAAAAATCCTCGGTTTTCTGGGTGAAATAAAAACACCCGGAGATGTGCGGCAGGCCTTACAGGCACTGGCCCCGGCCGGAGACGGCTACAAGGCGGCCACAGCCCAGGCCGCACGCCTTCAAAAGCGCATGGCTTCCGGTGCGCAGGTGCGCATGGCCGCCGGAGAAGTTCTTCGAAAAGACGATAAATCGCCCACGGTTTTGCAGCTGCGCCAAATCCTGGCCGCAGAAGGGGATCTTAAAAAGGTGGAGAAAAGCAGCCTGTCGCCTTTTTTTGATGCCGGGCTGAAAAAAGCCCTCATGAGATTTCAGAAGCGCCACGGCCTGGTCCCGGACGGGGTGGCGGGCAGACAAACCATAGCCACGCTCAACCGGCCCTTACACGACCGGATGCAAACAATTCGCGCCAACCTGGAGCGCCGGCGGTGGCTGCCCCGAAAGCCTGCAAGGCGGCGCATTGTCATCAATTCCGCCGGGTTTGAACTCAATGCCTGGAAAAATCAGGACCGTGTATTGAAAATGCGCGTGATCTCAGGCACAAAAACCGAGATGACTCCACTGTTGACCAAAAACATGGCCCGTCTGGCGATCAATCCCTACTGGAATGTGCCGCCCGGGGTTCTGAAAAAAAAGGTGCTTCCCAAAATCAGAAACAACCCGGACTATTTTGCCGAAAACCATTTTGAAGTCCTCAGCGGATGGCAGGCCAATGACACCCGTGTGAGCCCGGAGGCCATCAACTGGTCAAACGTTTATATCCGCAATTTCCCGGGGCGGCTGCGCCAGAAGCCCGGCCCCTGGAATGCACTGGGGCGGATCAAGTTCATCTTTCCCAACAGGTTTAGCATCTATCTGCACGACACTCCGGAACAGCACCTTTTTCAGCGGCGGGTGCGCGCGTTTAGCAGTGGCTGCATCCGGGTGGAAAAACCCGTTGAACTGGCGCTTTTTATTCTGAGAAACAACCCGTTATGGGACCGAAAGCGCATAGAGGAAACCATTGAAAGGGGGGAAACCACAGCTGTGCGCGTCCATGACCGGATTGCGGTTCATCTGGTCTACCGGACTTTCTGGGTCAGCCCAAGGGGCGTTGTCAATTACCGGGATGATGTTTACGAACTCGACAAGGCGCTGCAAAAAGCCCTGGATGCACAGTAAGACGGCCGGTGTGAAACACAGGATACTACAAAGGCTTGAACCGGTTTTCTACCAGAAACGCACTGGCCCCACATCCACGTGCACAAATTCGGAATAGGCTCCGGCTCCGCCGGCCTTTATTTCCCTGGCGGCTTTGTACAAACGCCGGTTATCAACGCCGCTGATATGAATGTCTGCGGCCATGGCCTTTAAGTGATAGCTGTTTTTGACCACTCCGCTGCCCTTCGAACGCAGAAGCCGGTTATACTCCGGGGACCGGTAGCCGGAAATCAGCCGGATGGGCCGGCGGCCGGCGCCAAGGCGGGTGTGTATCCGGTCGATCAAAAGATACAAAGACGGCTCAATGGGTTTAACCGTACCGTTGTAATGACAGCGAAACACCCGGTCCAGTTTCTCCCGGGCGCCGGCAATCCAGTTGCCCTGACCGTCGAGATACCGGATGCGCACCGATTCTCCGGTATGTATATTGCGCACGCAAAGAACGCCTGAAATTCCGCGGCTGCGGATTCCGGCTCCGGCGGGCCGGGCTGCAAGCCATGGAAGCATGCATGCGAAAGTGCCGACGGTCGCCTGTTTTAAAAAGGATCTTCGGGATATGTGCATTTTCTTCGGCTGGTTTTAAGTTGAAAGTTGGAAGGTTCGGCAAAAAAATTCAGTTTGATGACAAATAACAGAATTTGAAAGAAACGTCAACACGGTTGGCAAGGCTGCCGGTTTCAGGAGGGTTGACACTGGATTTTTCGGATCAGATTATGCTTGACAGGTAGCGAAAAAACGGGTTTAATGACGGGATTTATATGTGATTGATTCTTTCCTTGCTCTGATTCGGAAAAGATCCGATTCCGACAAATCAGGGCTTTATCAGCCAAAAGGAGGACAAATGAACCATTACGAAAACATTGTGATCATTGACGCCGATGTCGGGCAAG
Organism: Desulfosalsimonas sp.; assembly: GCF_046483245.1. Taxonomy (GTDB): domain Bacteria; phylum Desulfobacterota; class Desulfobacteria; order Desulfobacterales; family Desulfosalsimonadaceae; genus Desulfosalsimonas. The sequence goes on from NZ_JAWODO010000041.1 coordinate 3,997, forward strand.
ACGACAAGAAGGCGTTGATGGAGCGCCTGGAAGAGCAGATGAACCGGCGAAACGGCGTTTTGATCGAACTCGATGACTGGGGTACTCGCAAGCTGGCCTATGAAATCGGGAAAAAACGGCAGGGCCAGTATGTGCGCATTGATTTCTGCGGCAACGGCGAGGTTGTCAGCGCCATGGAGCGCACGCTGGTACACGACCAGCGGGTGCTGCGTTTTATGACCATCCGGCTGGAAGAAAACGTGGATGCAGAAAGCCTGAAAGCGGCCAAAGAACCGCAGCAGGCCGCTGCTGAAAGCCCGGCCGAAACCGATACGTCCGAAGCCGAAGCCACCCAAACCCCCCAGGCGGCGGCCGCACCTGAAGCGCAGGCCGAGCCGGCAGCAGAAGAAAAGGAGTAGATCCAATGGCTGTAATGAACAAAAGACGTTTTTTCCATCGCCGCAAAGTCTGCCGCTTCTGTGCCGACAGCAAGCTGGCAATCGATTATAAAGATCCGGGCATGCTCAAATATTTTATCACCGAGCGGGGCAAAATCATCCCCCGCCGGATTTCCGGAACATGCGCCAAGCATCAACGGCATTTGGCCACTGCCATCAAGCGGGCCCGTAAAATCGCCCTGCTTCCTTACGTGGGCACATCGGACCTGTAACCGGCACTCCGCAGCCGCCCATATTCGCAAAAATCACGGAAGGGGCCAAACAGCCCCCGGATCCATGATGACGACATATAATCCACGCGATATTCTGGCGGGCACCGGCATTCTGGCCTTGTTCGGGGCTGTGGCGCTGTATTTTCCCATCCTGGGATTTGCCTGTTTTCTGCTTTTGCCCCTGCCCATGCTTTTGTACCGGCTCAAGCTGGGCCGCAAAAGTGCCGGGATCATGGCAATACTTGCCGTGGTTGTCATTCAGGTGTCCGGGCCCGGTCATGTGGTGGACCTGTGGCTGATTTTGTGCATGATCGGCCTGGGATTTGCCATGGCCGAGGCCCTGTTGCAGAATTTAAGCGTTGAAAAAACCATCGGCTACCCAGGCGCCCTGATATGGACCGCAGGGCTGGCTGCGCTGCTGTTTATCGGCAGTTTTTCTGCATCCGGACCCCTGGAAATGATTTCGGAATATGTCCGCAGGAACCTGGAGCTGACAGCCGCGACATACGAGACAATGGAGATGCCCGAATCCAGCATTCGGGTGCTCACCGAGTCCATGGACCGGATTCATTATGTGATCATGGGCATTCTGCCGGCCTTGACAGCCTCGGGCCTGATTTTTGCCGGCTGGGCAAATCTGCTGATCGCCAGGGCCGCACTCAGGGCCAGACAATTGCCCGAACCGGCCTTTGGCCGGCTCAATCTGTGGAAAGCCCCGGATGCACTGGTTTGGGCGGTGATTGCATCGGCACTGCTGCTCTGGGTGGCAAGCGGCCCCCTGGCCTTTATGGGTGCCAATGCATTGATTCTACTGATGCTCATTTACCTGTTTCAGGGCATTGCCGTGATCTCATGGTATTTTGAGCAAAAACAGATGCCCCTGTTTCTGCGGGTGCTGATATACGTGTTAATCGCCATCCAGCAGGCACTGGCCCTGGTGGTGATCGGCCTGGGATTTTTCGACACGTGGGCTGATTTTCGAAAAATAAACGCAGCTCCCGGTGATCATCCGGATCCGTCATAAATAAACGGATCCCACGAGCTAAAAAATATGCAACTTACGTGCACCATCGGAGGACAAAAGATGAAAGTCATATTAAAAGAAACCATCGAATCTCTGGGCATTATCGGCTCAGAGGCGGATGTGAAGGCCGGTTATGCCCGCAACTATCTGATTCCCCAGGGCAAGGCCGTGCAGGCCACCAAAGAAAACCGCAAAAAAATGGAGCAGGAGCGGGCCAAGATCGAGCTTCAGCTTGCCAAGGAAGGCAAGCTTGCTGAGGAAATGGCCGCCCGGCTCGAAGGCATCACCGTGCAGATTCCGGCCAAGGTGGCGGATGAAGACCGCCTTTACGGATCGGTTGCCGTGCGCGACATTGCAGAAGCCCTGGAGCAAAAGGGAATTGAGGTGGAAAAACGCGCCATCCTCCTGGCCGACCCCATCAAGACCCTGGGCACCTACCAGGTCCCGGTGCGCGTCTACCGGGATGTTGAACCGGAAATCACCGTGGAAGTCGTGCCCGAATCCTGAGAATCGGGTCGTTTCATACGTGTTTGAAGCGGATCTGCCCTGCCGGGGCGGATCCGCCTTAAAAAAACAAACCGCAGCGCTTTTCAGCGGTTTGTTTTTTGATTCACACCTGCCGGGGCCGGCTTGATGTCCCGGCTGTATATCCCGGGCCGTGCCATGAGCAGCAAAGATCCGTCGCTTCAAAAGCTTCCGCCCCAGAGCCTCGAGGCCGAGGAATCCATTATCAGCGCTGCCCTGCTGGATAACAATATCCTGCTCGACATCCTTGATATCCTCACGCCCGAAGCCTTTTACAAAAGCGCGCACCAAAAAATTTTCTCCGCCATCACCGAACTGTTTGCCGAAGACCAGCCCGTGGACCTGGTTACCCTGGCTGAACATCTAAGGCGCTCCAACCAACTCGAATCCATCGGCGGAGCAGCCTACCTGGCCAAAATCGTGGACACCGCGCCTGTGCCGGCCAATGCCAAGCACTACGCCCAGATTATCCAGGACCGCGCAGTACTGCGTCATTTGATCCGCACGGCAAGTGATATCGTGGAAAAGTGCTACAGCGAGTCGGGCAGCACCGACGATGTCATTGATTACGCCGAAGGGGCCCTGTTTGATATTGCGGATAAAAAGCAGAAGCAAAACTTTTATCCCATCAGCAAAATCATTGAATCCAACATTGATGCCCTGGAAGCCCGACAGGGCAACAAGTCGCTGATCAGCGGGGTGCCCACGGGATTTCAAAAACTCGACCAGATGACATCGGGTTTCCAGGCCTCGGACCTGATCATCATGGCCGCCCGCCCGGGTATGGGCAAAACCGCCCTGGCCCTGAACATGGCCCGGTATGCGGCCGTGGAGGCCGATACTCCGGTTGCCATGTTCTCTTTGGAAATGTCAAAGGAACAGCTTTCCATGCGGCTTTTGTGCGCCGAGGCCCGCATTGACTCCTCCCGGGTGCGGGACGGGTTTTTCAATGATGACGACTGGTACAGCCTGACCAACGCCGCAGGCGTGCTATCTTCTGCGCCCATCTATATCGATGATTCGCCGGACCTGACCTCCCTTGACATCAAGACCAAGACCCGCCGTCTGAAACGGGAAAAGGGTGTGGGCATGATCATCATCGATTACCTGCAGCTCATGCGGCCGCGGAAAAACTTCGAACGCCGGGAACTGGAAATTTCGGAAATGTCGAGAACTCTCAAAGGTCTGGCCAAGGAATTAAACATTCCCATTCTTGCCCTGTCCCAGCTCAACCGCCGCCTGGAGGATCGCAGCGACAAGCGTCCCCAGCTTTCCGATCTTCGCGAGTCCGGGGCCCTTGAACAAGACGCGGATCTGGTTATATTTATATACAGGGATGACGTCTATAACCCGGACGAAAACAATCCCAACAAAAACATTGCCGAAATTCACCTGGCCAAGCAGAGAAACGGGGCCACTGGAATGTGCCCGCTGGTGTTCAAGGGCGAATACACCCGGTTTGAAAATCTGGCCTACGGGCAATACGCACCAGAATTGGAAGGGACGTAAGCCGGCAATGCAAGCTTTAAATAAAAGGGAGCGGCAACTGTTAAGCGAATGAAAAACATTTCAGGCAATACCGGCGGACTCAAGGCCGGCGCAGTCCGGCGGATTGAAAATTTGTACCACCACCGAATTCCGCCGGAATCTGTCATTTCTCCCGACCTGGCCGGGGAAATCTGCAACATCAGCGCTGAAACCCGCCGCCAGATCGGACTTCTGGTGGAGCGTTCCGGAAAGATCGCCCGGGTGATCGTGGGCGACAACCAGAAAATCCTGCTGCCCGACACCAGCGAATACCGAACCCCCCCGGGCCGGCTCAAGGGGCTGCGCTGCATCCACACCCACTTAAACGATGAGACACTGACCCGCGACGACCTCACGGACCTGACACTTCTGCGCCTGGACATGATGACGGCAATCACCGCAACGCGTGAGGGAAAGCCGGAGCGGATGCATATCGCCCATATTCTTCCGTCTTCTGCAGCCAGCCAGCCCCACCAGATCCTGGATCCGGTCGATCCCATGGATCCACAGGTGGACTGTGCGGGCCTGATCCGCGCAATCGAGGACGAACTGTCCCAGCACCAAGCTACCCGAGAGGTCACGGAAGGAAAGGAACGGGCGGTTCTGGTCAGTGTCACCACCGCCTCCCGGGCCCGGGCACAGGCGTCTTTGACAGAACTGCGCGAGCTTGCCCGCTCCAGCGGAATCGAGGTGTTAGACACCATTGTCCAGCACCGCAAAAAGATCAATCCCAGGTTTCTGATGGGAACCGGAAAGCTAGAGGAGCTGACCATCCATGCCATGCAGACCGGGGCCACCTTGATTGTTTTCGACCAGGAGTTAAATCCGTCCCAGATGCGATCGATCACCGACCAGGTCGAATTCCGGGTCCTGGACCGCACACAGCTCATCCTGGACATTTTCGCCCAGCGGGCCCAGTCCAGGGAAGGAAAGATCCAGGTGGAACTGGCCCAGCTCAAATACCTGCTGCCGAGACTGGTATTTAAAAACACGGCCATGAGCCGGCTGACCGGCGGCATCGGCGGCCGGGGCCCGGGTGAAACCAAGCTGGAAATCAACCGCCGCCGGGTCCGGGACCGGATCACTCGCCTGGAAAAGGCTTTGGGAAACGTCAAAAAACAGCGCAAGCAGCAAAAAGCCCGGCGTTCCAAGCGGGGCCTGCCGGTGATTTCCATTATCGGTTATACCAACGCTGGCAAATCCACCCTGCTAAACACCCTGACCCACAGCCAGGTGCTGGCTGAAAGCCGGCTTTTTGCCACCCTGGATCCGTCGAGCCGGCGGCTGAAATTTCCCAAAGACACCGAGGTGATCATTACGGATACAGTGGGCTTTATCCAGGATTTGCCAAAAGAGTTACGCGTGGCCTTCCGGGCTACACTGGAGGAACTGGAAAACGCGGATCTGCTGCTGCATGTCATTGATGCGGCCAATGCCGACTGCCTCCGGCAAATGCAATCCGTGCACGGCATTCTCCGAGACCTGGGGCTGGACCGGATCCCGGTACTCAATGTCTTAAACAAGCAGGACCGGGTGGATGCCGGCACCATGGAAGTGCTTGCAGCCAAAACCAACGGCATCGCCATTACCGCAACAAAGGCCCAAACCCTGCATCCGCTTATTGAAAAAATGGAGCAGGTCATTGCCGGAGAGGCGACAGGACCGAATTTTTTGTGGCCGTCGGATGATGCGGCCATGGAAATAAATCCCCTGTTGACGGATACCGGCCGGGTGCTTTAATATAGATTACTTATGGATTTGAACCTGATCAAAAATACGGCAGTGGGGGCGGCCTACAAAAGCGGCGAAATCCTCCGCAGCCACTTGGGCAATTTCGGAGAGGTCAGCAAGAAAGGTCCCAAGGATCTGGTCACGGCCGCAGACATTGCATCTGAAAAACAGATCATAGAAACCATCCAAAGCCGTTTTGCTGATCACAAAATCCTGGCCGAGGAAAGCAATGCCGAAGATACCGACACTGACGGCTGCACCTGGATCATTGATCCTTTGGACGGCACCACCAATTTTGCCCACCAGGTGCCGGTTTTCTCTGTTTCCATTGCATTTGCCGAAAACGGGCAGCTCAGGGTCGGGGTGGTGCTAAACCCCATAACCGGGGAGTTGTTTACGGCCGTGCAGGGACAGGGCGCGCAGTTAAACGGCCGGTCCATAAGCGTTTCAGACTGCCGGCAGATTTCTGAGAGCCTTTTGGTGACGGGTTTTCCCTATGACATCAAGGAAAATCCCGAACCGTACATGGATAAATTTGCCAGATGCCTTTCCGCCGCCATTGGCGTGCGACGGCTTGGCTCTGCGGCCCTGGATCTGTGCTTTGTGGCCTGCGGAAGGTTTGAGGGCTTTTGGGAGCAGGGATTAAAGCCCTGGGACACGGCCGCGGGAACCCTGATCGCCCGGGAAGCCGGTGCACGGGTCACGGACTTTTCCGGCAGCAACTATGATATTTACAATAAGGCACTTCTGGCCACAAACGGCCATATTCACGAAGATTTGCGTTCATTGTTAACGTAAACCAGATAAAGAAGAGATACCATGAAGGAGTTTTACTTGAGCGACGAATACGAAGACACAGTGGAATGCTACGGCAGGTTTGACATCCAGGCCCGCATTTGCCGCAAATACTGCGCCCTGCGCCTGCGCTGCGCGGTGGAGCAGTCCCAGCAGATGCGCATTGAACAACTCGAGGATCTGATGAATTCCTACGAGGCCACCACCAACATCCAGTAACGCTTAAAGCCGCATCTTGCCGGGGTTTAAAATCCCGGCAGGATCAAATGCGGCCTTGATCCGCTGCATCAGGCCAAGAGCGGCATCTGAAATTTCCTTTTGCATATAGGGCGCTTTGGCCAGACCCACACCGTGCTCCCCCGAGATGGTTCCGCCCAGGGCCAGGGTGAAATCAAAGATCTCATCCACGGCCTGTCGGGCGGCCAGCAACTGGGCCGGCTCGTTTTTGTCCAGCATGATGTTGAAATGAATGTTTCCGTCACCGGCATGGCCGAAGCTGACCATGGTCAGCCCGGTTTTTTGGCCCAGTTCGCGGATTTTCTCCACCATTTCCGGCAGCCGGCTTCTGGGCACCACGATGTCTTCATTGATCTTGTGGGGCCCGTAGGTGTAAAGGGCCGGGGAAATGGCCTTGCGGGCCCGCCACAGCCCGGCGGCGGCATCCGGGTCCCGGGCGACACGGACATCAAGGCCTCCGTGGTCGGCCAGCACCTTTTCAATCTTTTCCAACGCTTCTGCGGTTTGTCCGGGGCTGCCGTCGGCTTCAATGAGCAGCATGGCCTCGCGGTTTTCGGGGACCCCGCCTTCCAGATAATTTTTCACGCAGGAAATGGCGTTTTTGTCCATGTACTCCAGGGCTCTGGGTACAATGCCGCTTTGCAGTATCGCGGCCACGGCCCGGGCGGCATCGGTCATTTTCACAAACCAGGCGGACAGGGTTTCAACGGTTTGGGGCTGCGCCCGCAGGCGCAGGGTCATCTCCGTGATCACCCCCAGGGTCCCTTCTGATCCCACGATCAGGCGGGTCAGGTCATAGCCCACCACGCCCTTGACGGTCTGCACCCCTGTTTTGATGATCTCGCCGGTGGGCAGCACCACCTCCAGGCCCAGCACGTAATCGCGGGTCACACCGTATTTCACCGCCCTTGGACCGCCGGCGCATTCCGCCAGATTGCCGCCCAGGGTGGAAAAGTCCGCACTTGAGGGATCCGGTGGATAAAACAGGCCTTGGCCGGCCACAGCCCGCTGAAACTCTCCGGTGACCACCCCGGGCTGGACAACACCGATGAAATTGTCGGCATCAATGCGGACAATCCGGTTAAAACGGGTCATGACCAGCACCAAGCCCTGTCTGGCGGCAAGGGCCCCACCGCTCATGCCCGATCCCGCCCCCCGGGGAGTGACGGCAAAGCCGTGGGCTGTGGCCAGTTTCAGGATTTCGGCCACCTGGCCGGAATTTTGCGGAAATGCCACGGCCTCGGGCACGTGCTCATTGCGGGTGGCATCATAGGCATAGCTCACCCGGTCTTCTTTTTGCCGGGAATAGTTATCCGGCCCCAGGATCTGACCGAGCTGGTCATGGACTTTGGGAGAAATGGGTTTAATCGCTTCCGGACTCCAGTTTTTTCTCGATGATCTGCACCTGTCGGAACAGCTCGCCCTTGAGCTTGAGTGCCTTTTCCACCGAGTTGATGGAATGGATCACCGTGGCATGTTTCCGGTTAAACTTTCTGCCAATGGACTGCAAAGGCTGGCTTGTATGTCTGCGGGCCAGGAAAATGGCCACCTGCCGGGTCCGCACCACGGATTTTTTCCTGGACCTGGAAATCATGTCCTTTAGCGGAACCCCGAATTCCCGGCTCACAAGCCGGGAAATGGAATCAATGGTAATGGTTTTTTTCCGGGTGACAATATTTTTGACCACCTGCTCGGCCAAATCAAGATCGATTTGATCGCCCATCAGGCAGCTGCGGGAGGCCACGCCGATCAATCCGTTTTCCAGCTGCCGCACATTGTCCACCAGTTCGCCGGCCATGTATTCAGCCACCTGCCCGGGCAATTCAATACCCCGACAGCGCGCCTTTGCCCGCAGAATCCGGAGCCGGGTTTTGAAATCCGGAGCATCGATTGCCGTCATCATGCTCTGGCCCAGCCGGGATATGAGATGATCGCTCATTCTGGGAATCTCTGATGGGCTTGCGCAGCTGGAAAATATGAGCTTCTTGCCGGACTCATACAGGTGATCCAGCACCAGGGCCAGTTCGGTCTGCGTGCGGGTGCGGCCCGAAAGGATGTGGATTTCCTCGAGCAGCAGCACGTCACAGCCGTCCCGGTACCGCTTCTTGAAGGTGTCCAATGAATTGCTCTTAATGGCGTTCACCATTTCATTGGTAAAATCCTCGGCACTCATGTAATAGACGCGCTCGCCCGGGGAAACCGACAAAATCTTGTGCCCCACGGCCTGGGACAAATGACTTTTGCCCATGCCGGTGCCGGACAGAAGAAACACGGCATTGACGTTTGCGCTTTTGCCGGATGCCAGCTCCATGGTGGCCTGGTAGGCCAGGTTGCAATTGTGGCCCACCACGAAATGATCAAAGGTATAATCTTTTCGCAGTATCCGCCCGTTCATGGGCTGGGCGGCAATACCGGGCAGGGCCAGCTGCCGGCCCCGGGTTCTTTGCCCGGCGGCGGGATTGCCGTTTTGCGCCCGGTCATTGTTGTGACCCTGTTTCTGGTTTGCGCTGTTTACCTGCAGGGAGAATGTCAGCGGCCGGCCGTTTTTGCGGTTGAGCTCATGGTTGATCAGATCCGTGTAATTGGCCATGATTCTTTTTTTGATGAAAAAATTGGGGCATGCCAGAATCATGGTGTCGCTTTGCGCCTCGACAAACTCAATGGGCTCAATCCAGAGGCGATACAGGCTCGGGGAAATCTGGTCCTTGATAGCGGTTTTAACATCGTTCCACACGGTCTTCATGAGCCATTCTCCATTAATATACAAACAGGATGAACAAAAATATACAGTCACAATCAGCAATGGATATGATATGCTTATGCAAAAGCCGAAAACATCAGAACCGTATCTTTATGGTAAATCAATACGACTGGAAGGTATCCAAACGGCCTTAAATCGCCGGGAAATATTGAATTGACGGGATCTGGCTCCCATCGAATGCCCCTGGTTATAATACAGGGCCCGAAAGCGATCAAGTCCGATGAGACTCGGTTTTCCCCATTTTCGTCTAAGGGCCGGCTGTGTTATGAACAATTCTATATATAGCGGAATCTTCTGCCAATCAGTGAATTGCCGGGCCGTTGCTGAATTCTGAAATGAAAAAATTTTGTCGCAATTCTGTAACATTTACCCGCCTCTTTTTTTAAAGGCCGGGACAACCGGCCCGGGGCGAGGCATTAAGCGATCTTTTATTTTCGTCAATTTTTGTAAAATTTCAAGGGCAAACGATATTGCCTTTCAGGATGAAATGTTATAGTTATAAATAATGATTTCAAATAGTTAAAATTCATAGACGCCGAAAATTTCGGTTTTTACCGGCTTTTGGACAAAAACCGGCGAATCTGCCCGCAGTAAAGGAAAACAACATGACGACCGTTATCACGGGCCTCAAACACCTGACCCGGACGCAGCCTTCCGGCCTGGCGGAAAAACGCCTGGGCCTGCTGTGCAACCCGGCCTCCGTGGACGACCGTTTTCGCCATGCCCACCATGTGATTTCCCGGCTCTTTCCGGGCCGGCTCTCTGCTCTATTTTCCCCTCAGCACGGTTTTTTTGCGGAAAAGCAGGACAACATGGTGGAATCGGCGGATTTTTTCGACAAGGAACTCAAAATCCCGGTATTCAGCCTCTACGGGGCCACCCGCATTCCCACTGCCGAAATGATGGACGGCATCGACGTTCTGATCGTGGACCTCCAGGACGCCGGAACCCGGGTCTACACCTTTTTTACCACCCTGTCATATTGCATGGAGGAGGCCGCAAGACTGCAAAAGGCGGTGGTGATCCTGGACCGGCCCAATCCTGTCGGCGGGCTGCAGGTGGAAGGAAACTGTCTTGAGCCCGGTTACGCCTCGTTTGTGGGGCGCTACCCCATCCCCATGCGCCACGGCCTGACCATCGGCGAATACGCCCGGCTGATTAACGAGGAATGTCACATTGGATGCGATTTGAGCGTGATTGCCATGAAGGGGTGGAAACGGCACATGTATTATTCAGACACCGGACTGACCTGGATACCGCCGTCGCCCAACCTGCCCACGCCGGCATCGGCAATGGTCTATCCCGGCCAGGTCCTGTGGGAGGGAACCAATGTGTCCGAGGGCCGCGGTACGACCCAGCCATTTGAACTCTTTGGCGCGCCGTGGATGGATACCAATATCCTGGAAAACGCCCTGGGAAAAGCCCCTTTCTCAGGCGCAGTGCTCCGGCCTGCGGTGTTTGAGCCCACCTCGGGAAAATGGGCCGGAAGATCCTGCCATGGATTTCAGATCCATGTCACCGACCGGGAACAATACCTGCCCTACCAGACCAGCCTGGTCCTGGTGGGTGCGGTCCGGAGACTTTTTGGCAGTGAATTTGCCTGGAAAATGCCGCCCTATGAATATGAATGGGAAAAACTGCCATTTGACCTGATCACCGGGGATGCAAAAATCCGTTCACAACTGGAAGCCGGTACAGATGCCGCTGAAATGGCAAGGCGCTGGCAGCCGCAGACAGAAGCGTACCAGCAGCAGATACGGCCGTATCTCCTCTATGAATAGGGAAAACCGAAAACCCGCACCATACCCAAGCAGGAAATATCATGACAAAAAATGCCGAGCCGGGCTGGCGGCGCATGCGCTTTAAAAAAAACAAGGTCTGGGTGGAAACCGACGAACAGGGCCGGCCCGCCATTGAAAACAAGCGGGTCCGAATCAAGTATCAGCTTGACCAGCCCCACGAATACCGGGTCAATCCCGAGCATCTGTCGGAACTGGAAAACGCGCCGCAGCAGACCAAATCCGGCAAAAAGCGCACAAAACCAAAACCAGCAAACCTTGATGAACAACAAGAAACCACCGCCCATTCCGAAAATGCCGTTGTCATCTATACCGACGGGGCATCGTCTGGCAATCCGGGACCGGCGGGAATCGGTGCGGTGCTTCGCTATAAGGGGAAAAAAAGGGAAATCTCGCAATATATCGGCCACGCCACCAACAATATCGCCGAACTCGAAGCGGTTCGCACCGCACTTGCCGCACTCAAGCGCAGGGACCTGCCTGTGCGGGTCCACACTGACAGCAGTTATGTGCACGGACTTTTGGTCAAAAACTGGAAGGCGCGGCAAAATCCGGAGCTGGTTGGCGCGCTGAGGGAGCTGGCAAGTCAGTTTTCAGACCTAAAGATCATCAAGGTCCGCGGGCACAGCGGGGTTGCAGACAATGAACAGGCCGATCATCTGGCCACATCAGCCATTGACAAAAAAGGTGGAGGCAATTGAGCCATATCCGAAAACAAGCCCCCGGCCGGTGGTTTAAAAAATAAAACCCCGCAAACGCCTGGCGCAGCGGGGCCTGGGACCGGAAACAGCCCTGGACAGTTACAGAAGACGGCTATTTTTCCGCTTTTAACTCTTCGAGTTGCTTTTTGAGCTCTTCATTTTCCTTGCGGTATTTTTCCGCTTCGCTTTCGCTCTGGCCAGAGCCGCCGGGCTCCACGCCCGTGTCTTTCTGCCAGGTATCTTTCAACTCGTCAAAGCCCAGATACAAAGCCAGGCAACCGCCGAGGAGCAGCATCACCGGAATGGCACCCGCCAGAAGCTGCAGAAATGCATCAAACCAGATTGCCAGACCGATTACGCCGATTACAGCTGCGACTGCACCGCCAATTAAAGTTTTCATAACGCCACGTCCTCCTTTGTTTAATATTTATGATCGGATCACAATATTGATTGTTTCGATCAGGTGGGGCCCACCTCCCGTGCTTTTGAGAATAACAAATTTTCATCTAACACAGGCGGATTTGTAAAGCAAGCAAAAACCCTGGGGGCGGATGCCACATCCCGGGGCCGCCCGGAGCACTGATATCCGCACCAAAGGCACGGACAGTTTGCCGCTTGAAAAGCCTTGGCCAACTTGGTATGGTTCCATAAAAACTCTTTACCAAAAAGGCGGCAGCCATGGCTTATAATCGACACCCGCTGCAGGGAAAAACCGCAGCTGACACAACCCCGCAAGATGACATGAATTCCGCGGACAGCGAAATAGCCCCGTTTTTCTGCTATCTTCCGGCCCGCAGGGGGTTGCTGGCGCGGTTGATCAGCGTCCTTTTGTTTAACCGGCCGAAAATCGATGCCGAGCTCCAGCAGACGGTCCGGGAACTTGGCCAGTCAGGTATTGTCGTTTATGTCAACAAGTACCGCAGCAAATTTGAGTATTTTTTTTATCACTGCAGGTACCGCAAGGAAGGTCTACCCTATCCAACTCTTGGTTTTGATTATTCCACCTATTTCTGGCAGCCTTTAAAACGGGTCTTTGACGGCTTTGTTTTCAACGTCGGATATTTGTTCAAACATTTTTCCTGGCCGGATCCTTACCAGCAGCACTTTTACCGCAACCGTCTTCTGGCCGGGGATGCGGCAATGGTTTCGCTGATCGAGGAAAAGCAGAGTTACCGGCAGCTTGCCAGATCCGGCACCGACCCCATGGACTACCTCATCGAGATCCAAAAAACCATAGATACGCCAATTTACCTGGTTCCCCAGCTCATTCTCTATGACCGGGACCCGCAGACCACCTGGCTGACGCTCACGGATGTCATCTTCGGCACCCGGGAAAAGCCCGGGCGGCTGCGCAGGCTCTGGATGATGCTCAAGCGGCCCGGCAAAATCTGGATTGAAGGCGCTGAAATTGTCAATCTCAAAGATTTTCTCCAGACCCGGGAAGCCACCAGTCTCAATCAGAAAAGCCAGGCCATTTATTTGCGCCGGTTTCTCATCGACCGGATCAACCGGCACCGGCAGTCCATTACCGGCCCGGTTCTCAAATCCCGCACGGAAATCATGCACGGGGTGCTAACCCATCCGGAAACCCAGCGCATCATTTCCGAATATGCGGCCGAACACAAGGTTCCCATTTACAAGGCCCAGAAGGAGGCGGCGGATTTTCTCGATGAAATTGCCGCCAACTACAACCTCAAGGTTATCAAGATCTTTGATATCTTCCTGCGCTGGATTTTCCGGGCCATGTTTGACGGCATGGTGGTGGACCAGGAGGGATTGGACCGGATCCGGCAGGCCTCCAAGACCGGGCCACTGGTGCTGGTGCCCTGCCACAAAAGCCATCTGGATTATCTGATCCTTTCTTTTGTATTTTTTCACAACAACCTGCCCTGCCCGCATATTGCCGCAGGCAAGAACCTTTCGTTCTGGCCCATCGGGCCGCTGTTTCGGGGCGGCGGGGCATTTTTTCTCAGGCGGACATTTAAGGGCGAGCCCCTGTATCCAAAGATCTTTTCGGCTTATATCAACAAGCTGCTCACTGAAGGCTTTCACATGGAGTTTTTCATCGAGGGCGGCCGCAGCCGCACCGGAAAACTCCTGCCGCCCAAAATCGGATTTTTGTCTTTGCTTGTGGATGCCTACATGAAAAACAACTGGGATGATATGCTCTTTGTTCCCATATTTATCGGCTATGACCGGGTCCTGGAGGAAAAGGCCTATATCCACGAAATGGAAGGGGGCAAAAAAAGCCCGGAGAACCTGATCAATATCGTGAAGGCCAGAAAATTTCTCAAAAAGAAATACGGCAAAATTTATATCAATTTCCATGAGCCCTTTTCCTTAAAGCAACATTTTGCTCAAAGCCGCACCCCGTTTTTCAAGCTGGATCGCGAAACCCGGCGACAGAAGCTGCACACATTCGGGGAAAAAATCATCAGCGCCATTAACAGCCAGGCCGTGATCACCCCCCATGCCGTGGTGGCGGCCACCCTGCTCAACTGCTCCCAGAAGCGCATTTATTATCGCCAGCTGCTGGAACATGCTGAAACTTACATGAAGTACCTGTCCATGCGGGGAGTCAAGCTCACCGACACCCTTTACATTGACAACCAGGGGGCCTTTGACACGGTGTTAGACACCTTTATCTCAAACAAATACATTGACCGATCCGCATCCACCAACCCGGCCGGCACACCGCCGAATCCCATTTTCAAGATCCATGAAAACAAGCGGCCGAACCTGGAATATTACAAGAACAACGGGGTGATCTTTTTTGCGCCCCCAGCCTTTACCGCACTTTCCATTCTGGCCCTGGACGCGTTCCAGTTCACAGCAGAGGACCTGTATCCCCATTACGCGTTTTTAAAGAATTTCTTCGCTATGGAATTTATTTTTGACCCTGAAGAGGACGTGGAAGCCTCGGTGCGCAAAAACATCAAGGCGTTTATCGACGATGCCGTGCTCACCCCGCATCCGGCCCTGCCGGAAACCTATAATGTGACATCCGCGGGATTTCGAAAGCTCAACCTGTTTGCGGGATTTCTCACCGCCTATTTTGAATCCTACTGGGTGGTGCTCAATTTCTACATGCGCTATACCCGGGGGCCGATTCTTGAACGCAGAAATTACACCAAAAAAATTCAGGCCCTGGGCAGCCGCATGTACAGGAGAAACGAAATTCTGCGCAAGGAAGCCCTTTTTAAAATCAATTACAAAAACGCAGTGGCCTTTTTTACCCGCCAGGGCTTAAACAATCCGGAAAATCAGGAAGATCAGGAAGTGCTGGACTTTTACACGCAAAAAGTCCAGTTCTACCGGCGCTGCCTTCCCAATTAGGATCTGTGGTTTTTCAAATGCCGGATAACGCCTTTAATGCACTGATTCTTGCCGCAGGGCTGGGCACGCGCCTGCGCCCCCACAGCCTGAAAGTGCCCAAACCCCTGTTTGCCGTGGCCGGCCGGCCGGTTATTGACATCATCATTTCCCGGCTGGTCGATGCCGGGGTCAGCACCATTGCCGTCAATGTTTTTCATCTTCCTGATCAGATCACCGGATATATCGCATCCCGCAATTACCCGGTGCCGGTGATCTGCCGCCGGGAGCCGTACCTGCTGGGCACGGGGGGGGCCATCGGCCATTTTTCAGACATGCTGGGCCACCGGCCTTTTGTGATGATCAACAGCGACATCTTAACCGATATTTCCATTGCCGACGTGGTCCGGCAGCATAGCGCCAGGGGCCCGGCAGCCACACTGGTGATGCACGACCACCCGGATTTCAACAAGGTGGTGGTGGATCCGGAGGGCAGCATCGCCGCCTTTACCCCCCCGGCCGGCCAAAATCAGAGCCTTATGGCATTTACCGGCCTGCAGGTGATCGACCCGGTGATTTATTCGTATATTGAACCCAAACAAGTGGTCAGCAGCATTGACCTGTTTTCCGCCATGATTGCAGACGGCCGGAGAATCGAAGCATACCGGGTCTCGGGCCATTACTGGATGGACCTGGGCACGCCCCATTGCTTCCGTCAGGCGGTAATCGACACCATGGCCCCGGAAATATTTCAAGGCCTCACAGGACAAAAGCCCCGCGCAGATGATCTTTACTGCCGGGCCCTGATCGGCGACGGCTCGGACCGGCAGTGGTTGCGAATTTCGTTTACCGGCCAAAGCCTAATCGTGGCAGACCACGGCATCAACACGGACAAGGCGGTCACGGAGTTTGATGCCTTTGTGGCCATTGGCCGTCATCTTTTTGACAAGGGCGTTTGTGTGCCCAAGATCCACGCCCATGACCGATTTTCCGGGCTGGTGTTTGTGGCCGACCTGGGAGACACCCTGTTGCAGCAAGCCGTTGGCAGCGCACCCGGCCCGGACCTTGTTGAAAAATATTACAAAAGCATCATTGACGGGTTAATGGATATGCACAGCCGGGGATCTGAGGGCTTTGACCCGGACTGGGCGTATCAGGGCGCGGTCTATGACCGGCAGATGATCCTGGAAAAAGAAGGGCGCTACTTTGTGGCGGCATTTTTGCAAAATTATCTGGAAATGCCAGGGATTGAAACAAAGGCCCTTGAATCCGAGTTCTGCACCATGGCGGATGTGATTTCCGGGGCCTGCCGCTACGGGTTCATGCACCGGGATTTTCAGTCCAGAAACATCATGGTCACCCCAAAAGGCTTTTTTTTCATTGATTTTCAGGCCGGGCGCATCGGGCCTCTGGAATATGACCTGGCATCGCTTTTAACAGATCCCTATGTGGCCCTTGCACCGGAACTCCAGAACCGGCTTGCGGATTATGCAATGCACCAATTGGGCATCAGGGCCGGAAGCGGGGAAAAAAACTTTCAAAAAGGATACCGCTGCTGTGCAATATCGAGAAACCTCCAAGCCCTGGGCGCCTATGGCCGCCTGGTCCGGGAAAAGGGCAAAACAGATTTTGCCCGCTACATGCCCGCAGCCCTGGCCAACCTGAAAAGACTCACCGCCGGAACCGCAGACCCGCCCCTTCCTGTTTTGGCAAAGACCGTGGCCCATGCCCGCAGGCTTCTGGACCGGCGGGAACAAAACAGCCCGGCACCGGGCATTGCCCCTTGACGCAGACGGCTGTTTTGCTTACAACCATACCATTTTCCAACACATTCTTTTTTGTCACCAATTTTTGAAAGGAAATTTTGTATGCAGCCCATTTCCCTGATGATAAACGGCCTGCCCGGAAACGTGGCCGCCATGCTTGCGGACAAGGCCGCCAAAGACAGCCGGTTTCAGCTCATTGACGCCTCTTTGACCGGTGCTGAAATCACGGAAACCACGCATGCGGTCAACGGTCGCAGCATAGCGCTGATTCCGCCCAAAGACCGGCAGGAGGCCATTGCCGAAATCAGACAAGCCCACAAGGACTTGATTGCCATTGATTTCACCCATCCCTCTGCAGTCAATGACAATGCCCGGTTTTACTGTGAAAACCAGATTCCTTTTGTCATGGGCACCACCGGCGGCGACCGGCAGGAGCTGGTGACCACGGTTGAAAACTCGGATATCTGCGCGGTGATCGCCCCGAACATGGCCAAGCAGATCGTGGGTTTCCAGGCCATGATGGCCTATGCGGCTGAAAACTTTCCCAACCTGTTTGCCGGATATGAACTGACCATCGAGGAAAGCCACCAGCAGACCAAGGCCGACACCTCAGGCACGGCCAAGGCCATGGCGAATTATTTCAACAAGCTGGGCGCAGCCTTTTCCCAGAGCGATATCATCCAAATCCGCGATCCCCAAGAGCAGAAAGACCGGCTGGGCGTGCCCGAACAATACCTGTCCGGCCACGGCTGGCACACCTACACCCTGGTTTCACCGGATAAGACCGTGACCTTCCGGTTTACCCACAATGTCAACGGCCGGGACATCTATGCCCAGGGAAGCTTTGACGCGGTTTTGTTTCTGGCCGAAAAAATCGATCAAGGGCAAAAAGGCCGGGTCTTTTCCATGATTGACGTGCTCAAGCAGGGTTAAGAGCGACAAATGGGAAACAAGACCCTGATTTTCCGCTTTTTTGCGGCAGCCGCGGCGGCACTTTTCTGGATCCTGGCCACGGTGCCGTGTCCGGCGCAAACCTTTCCGGAACCCGGGTGGCAGGACCGGCCGGATCCCGTGGCATCGCCAAAGGCCCAACAGGGCGGGGAAATCTGCGTGTTCGGGGGCCAGTACCCCAAAAGCATGAATTATTACACGGACAACAATGTTTTGTCCTCTCAGCTGTTTTCCCTGATGTATGACAGCCTTTTGTCCCTGCATCCCACCGGCCTGGAATATGAACCCGGGCTTGCGGAACAATGGGAGATATCACAAGATAAAAAAACCTTCACCTTTCACATAGACCCGGATGCGCGCTGGAGCGACGGCCGGCCCGTGACCGCAGGGGATGTAGCCTGGACCTATGCGGCGATCATGGACCCGGCCCACATGACCGGATCTCACAAGGTCAGCCTGGAGCGGTTCAAGCCCCCTGAGATCGTCGATAAGCGCACCATCCGGTTTACCGCAAAATCGGTCCACTGGAAAAATCTGCTGGCCCTGGGCGGGCTCAACATACTTCCCGAACACGCTTTTTCAGGAAAGGATTTCAACAAAATCAACTTTTCCTTTCCTGTTGTTTCAGGCCCGTACATGCCCGGGCAAATCCGGGAAGGCACGTCTCTGGAAATGGAGAAAAGAGACAACTGGTGGCAGGCCGATTTTGCCCGAAACCAGGGAAAATACAATTTCGGCACCCTGAAATTCCGGTTTTACGCCGAGCGGCAAAATGCCTTTGAAGCCTTTAAAAAGGGTAGAATTGACCTGTTTCCGGTCTACACCTCCAGGATCTGGATCCAGGAAACAACCGGGGATTCTTTCCTGCGCAACCATATCCTGAAACAAAAAATCCACAACCACAAACCCGTAGGCTTCCAGGGGTTTGCCATGAACATGCGCAAGCCGCCCTTTGACGATGTCCGGGTACGAAAGGCCATGGCCCTTTTGCTGAACCGGAAAAAAATGAACCAGACCCTGATGTACAGCCAGTATTTTCTGCACCGCTCCTATTACGAGGATCTTTATTCCGATGCCAATCCGTGCCCCAACCCGCTGATAAAACTCGACCAAAAGCAGGCGCGCCGGCTGCTTGACCAAGCCGGCTGGCAGGTCAACCCCGAAACCGGGTGGCGGGAAAAACAGAGCAGGAAAATGACCATCCGGTTTTTATCCCGGGATGCGGCGTCTGAAAAATTTCTGTCCATTTACGCCGAGGACTTAAAGGATGCGGGCATTGATCTGGTGATTGACAAAAAAGACTGGGCCGCCTGGGCCCGGGACATGGATGAATTTAATTTCCAGATGACCTGGGCAGCCTGGGGTGCGTCCATGTTTAAGGACCCTGAGGGCATGTGGGCATCAGATGAAGCCGACAGGCAGGGAAGCGCCAATATCACCGGTTTTTCCGATCCTGAAGTGGACCGGCTCATCAAGGCCCAGAAAACCGAATTTGACATTGAAAAACGGCACCGGATCTGCCGGGAGATCGATCAGATCGTATTTGCCGCCCATCCTTATGTTCTGCTGTGGAACATCGACTACACGCGGCTTTTGTACTGGAACAAGTTCGGCACCCCGGCCACGGTGTTGTCGAAATACGGCGATGAGATGAACGCGCTGACCTACTGGTGGCATGACCCGGATGCAGACGCCCTGCTCAAAGAGGCGGTAAAGCGCAATTTGTCCCTGCCGCCAAAAGCGCCTGCGGTCTATTTTGACGAGGTGTTTTCAGATGATTTTTCGCCAACCAGCTCATAAACCTTTTTTAAGGCCTGTTCCAAGTTTTCGGGTTTGGAGCCGCCCGCCTGGGCCATGTCCGACCGTCCCCCGCCGCCGCCGCCCACTTCTGCGGCCACGTACTTGATGATATTTCCGGCATGGAACCGGTCCGTGAGATCCTTGGTCACCACGGCGATCAAAAGCGCCTTTTGCCCCTGGACCGCGCCGAGCACCACCACGCCGGAGCCGATCTTTTCCCGGAACTGATCGGCGATGCTGCGAAGGGCTCCGGGGTTGTCGGCTTGAACGCTTTTGGCCACCACCTTGACGCCGTTGACCGAGCTGACCTCATCGCTCATCTGGTCAGCAGACGCGGATGCCAGCTTCAGCTTGAGCTGCTCCACCTGTTTTTCCAGGTTTTTCTGCCCGGCCAGCAGGCCCTCCACCCGGCCGGCCACGGCCTCGGGCCGGTCCTTTAGCAGGCGGGCAGCTTCATTGAGGCATCGGTTGATCTCCTGGATGTGGGCAAATGCGGCCCGGCCGGTCACGGCCTCGATGCGGCGAACGCCCGAGGCCACGCTGGCCTCTGAGAGAATTTTAAACACCCCGATATCCCCGGTTCTCCCGGTATGTGTGCCCCCGCACAGCTCCTGGCTGAAATCCTCAAGGTAAATCACCCGCACCCGGTCGCCGTATTTTTCCTCAAAAAGGGCCATGGCCCCGGTTTTAAAAGCCTCTTCCGCGTCCATCTCCTCCACGGACACGGCCAGGTTTTCCCGAATGCGTTCATTGACGCGAATCTCAATTTCCTCGATGGTTTCGGAATCGAGCTGGGAGAAATGGGTGAAGTCAAAACGCAGCCGGTCCGGGCCCACAAGCGAGCCGGCCTGGCGCACGTGTTCTCCGACCACCTGGCGCAGACACTTGTGCAGAATATGGGTGGCCGTGTGATTGCGCGCCGTGTCCCGCCGATTTTCCGGGTCCACGGACAGGGTGGCGGTATCGTTTTTGCGCACCTTACCCGAAACCACCCGGCCCCGGTGGATGATCAGGCCCGTAGGGTCCTTGAAGGTATCTTCCACCCGGATTTCAAAGCCGGGCCCGGTAATTGTGCCCGTATCTGCCACCTGCCCACCGGATGTGGCGTAAAAAGGCGTTTTTTCCGCCAACACCTCAATGGGCGAATCAGCTTCGGCTTCATCCACGGCTGCACCGTCAACCACCAGCAGCATGAGCGCGGACTCGCAGCTCAGCCGGTCATAGCCCACAAATTCCGGCCGCTGGTCCGTGGAGGCGGAAAAATTGCGGTAGGCCTCGCTGATGGACGAAAATGCGGCCACGCTGCGTGACTGCTCCCGGCGCTGTGCCATGGCCTTGTCAAAGCCGTCCATGTCCAAATCCAGGCCCTTGTCGCGCACAACGTCCCGGACAATGTCCACGGGAAAGCCAAAGGTGTCATAGAGCTTAAAGATCACCTCTCCGGGCACCACAGTGGAGTTTTCCCGCTGCATCTGCTCCATGGTTTCCGCCAGCAGTTTTAAGCCGTGGTCCAGGGTTTCGAGAAACCGCACTTCCTCGTTTTTCACCACATTGGTGATAAACACCCGGTCTTCGAACAGCTCCGGGTATGCCTCCTTCATGATCTCAAAAACCGGCTCCACGGTCTTGTGCAAAAACGGTTCGGTAAGGCCGATGTTTCTGCCGTAGCGGATAGCCCGGCGCATGATGCGCCGCAGCACGTATCCCCTGCCCTCGTTTGAGGGCAGCACCCCGTCTCCGATCAGAAATGCCGCGGCCCGGCTGTGATCGGCAATAACCTTGACCGCCACATCGGTTGTGTCATCAACCCCCATCTGACGGCCGGACAAGGATTCGATGACCTGAATGATGGGGGTAAACAAGTCGGTGTCAAAATTGGTGGGCACGTCCTGGATAATGGAGGCAATGCGCTCCAACCCCATTCCCGTGTCAATGCTCGGGCTGGGAAGCGGGGTCATCTGACCGTCTTCTGAGCGGTTGTACTGCATGAACACCAGATTCCAGATCTCCAGATACCGGTCGCACTCACATCCGGGCATGCAGTCTGGCGAGCCGCAGCCGGCAGCCGCGCCCCGGTCGATGAGAATCTCCGAGCAGGGGCCGCAGGGGCCGGTTTCGCCCATGGACCAGAAATTATCTTTTTCATCCAGGCGGACAATGCGCTCCGGGTCCACGCCGATGTGATCGCGCCAGATCTCAAAGGCCTCCTCGTCGTCGAGATAAATGGTGACCCACAAATCCTTTGGCGCAAGGCCCAGACCGTCGACCAGAAGCTCCCAGGCGTAGCCGATGGCCTTTTTTTTGAAATAATCGCCAAAGGAAAAATTGCCCAACATTTCAAAAAAGGTGTGGTGCCGGGCCGTATAGCCCACGTTTTCCAGGTCATTGTGCTTGCCCCCGGCCCTGAGGCACTTCTGGGAAGTGGCCGCGCGGTTGTAGGCGCGCTTTTCCTCGCCGAGAAACACCCGCTTGAACTGCACCATGCCGGCATTGGTAAACAGCAGGGTGGGATCATCCTGGGGCACCAGCGAGGAGCTGCGGACGATCTGGTGATTTTTTTCCGCAAAATAGTCGAAAAACTTCTTTCGGATCTCATTTCCCGTCATGAGCTTCCCCTATTTTTCCGCTGCTTCGGGTTCGCCGCCGGCGGGATCCTGGCCGGCTTCGGCGGTGGCCTCTTCCTTTTTGCCCGGGGTCAAGCCCAGGGCCGTCTTGACCCGGTCGCGCAGGTTGGCGTGCAGGTCCGGATTTTCATGGAAAAACTTCTTGATGTTCTCCCGGCCCTGGCCCAGGCGCTGGCCGTCATGGGAATACCAGGAACCGCTTTTTTCAATGACCCCGGCCTTGACCCCCATATCCAGCAGATCGCCTGCGGCAGAGATGCCTTCGCCGTACATCACATCAAACTCGGCTTCCTTAAACGGCGGGGCCAGCTTGTTTTTGACCACCTTGGCCTTGGTGCGGTTGCCCATCACCTCCTGGCCCTCCTTGATGGACCCGGTCCTGCGCACCTCAATGCGCACCGAAGAATAAAATTTCAGGGCGTTGCCGCCGGTGGTGGTCTCGGGATTGCCGAAAACCACCCCGATTTTCATCCGGATCTGGTTGATAAAGATCAGGGAGGTGTTGGTCTTGGAAATGGTGCCGGTGAGCTTGCGCAGGGCCTGGGACATGAGCCGGGCCTGAAGGCCCATGTGGGAATCGCCCATTTCCCCCTCGATTTCCGCCCGGGGCACCAAAGCGGCCACCGAGTCGATGACCAGAATGTCCACGGCCCCGCTTCGAACCAGCATATCAGCGATTTCAAGGGCCTGCTCCCCGGTATCCGGCTGGGAAACCAGCAATTCATCGGTATTGACCCCGAGCTTTTTGGCATAGGCAGTGTCCAGGGCGTGCTCGGCATCCACAAAGGCTGCAATGCCGCCCTGCCGCTGGGCCTCGGCCACGGCATGCAGGGCAAGAGTGGTTTTGCCCGAAGCTTCGGGTCCGTAAATCTCGGTGACCCTTCCCCGGGGAATGCCCCCGATGCCCAGAGCCAGGTCCAGGGCAATGGAACCGGTGGGGATTGCCGGAATGTCAATGATGGTGTTGCTGCCCAGCTTCATGATCGATCCCTTGCCGAACTGGCGCTCGATCTGGCCGATGGCCGTCTGTACCGCCTTTTCCTTGTCCATGGACTTGCTCATATCCGCCTCCTAGGATGTGTCATGCCCCTTGCCTGAAAACCAAGGTCCCCGGGGTTGATGCCGGTGACAATCATTTTTTGCAAGACTGCAAAATGAATTTCGTGTGTTTGTTGAAAAATATATTAAACCATGGGGTCCGCGCCCAGCCCGTGGCCGGAAATCATCCTGTAAACCGGGCCTTTCGGGGTCAGGGTGCTTTCAAACAATTGCACGGATTGTATTTCAAAAGGGCCGGCACAAAAACCGCCGAACTGTTCAATGGCATCTGCAACACCGGCCGGATCGGGTTTTGCCTTAAACCGGCCCAGGGTCAAATGCCCGGTAAATTCCCGGTTTTCCCTTTCAAATCCCAGCTGCGCCATTTTCTCTTCCACGGCCTGCTGCAAACATGCCAGCTGTTCGGTCTGTCCCCCGATTCCGGTCCACATGACCCTGGGCCGGCGAATGCCGGGAAACACCCCAAGGCCCCGGGTGTCTATACGCATTTTGGAAAAACCGGAGACCGCCTCTGCTGTGGCAGCAGAAACCGCTTTTACGGCCGAAGCCGGCACAGGGCCCAAAAATTTCAGCGTCAGGTGAATGTTTTCCGGGGCCGTGTATTTCATTTTCAGGCCGGATTTCCGGAGTCGCGCCTGCAAATCGGCCAGGGCCGCTGTCACTTCCCCGGGCAGGCTCACAGCAATAAAAGCCCGCACAAAATCGTCCGTTTGCGCTTGTGTCCGGCTCCTTTGGGTATTTTTTTCACTCATGGGCATCCCGGGGTCCTTACCCGAAGCCGGCTGGCAACATAGCCAGGACTGCTGCCAGAATCACCCGGCAGATCAGGCCTGCGGCCACGTCATCAATGACCACACCCAGACCGCCGTCAAATTGTTTTTCCAGCCACCCCACGGGAAAGGGCTTTATGATGTCAAAAATCCGAAACAGCACAAACCCGGAAACCGCCAGGGGCCAGGACAGGGGAAGCCCCACAAAAACAACTGCCATGCCCGCAATCTCATCAATTACAATGGCTCCGGGGTCTTTTTGCCCCATCACGGCCTCGGCCCGTCCCGCAGACCAGACAGCTGCTGCAATCACGGCCAATACCAGCAGCGCGGCATAGCCGGTGTGCATCTGCGCCATGACCCAGTACAGCAAAAGGCCCGGAAGCGAGCCAAACGTGCCCGGGGCAAAGGAAATTTTGCCGATATAGCCGCCCGTGGCCACGGCCACGGACAATTTGGAGATAAAATTCATTTGGTTCTATAATCTGCAGCCGTATGTGTCAAGGCATTGTTCACGGACGCTTCCGGCCCCCGTCATGGGCAAAACAGCCCAGAGCCGATTCATAAACTGTGCGCAGGGCGACATTGCCGGCCTCTGCCGCACGGCGGCAGGATTCATACTCGGGCGCGATGCGCCAGCCGCCTTCCGGGGTTTTGACCTGCTTGGCCGCAATCTCGCCGTAAGGGGTGCTTACCACAACGGCCCTGCGCTCCAGGACCCTGCGCCGGACCGGGTAATAGCGCACCCCGATGGCGCTGGTCTCACTTAAAATCCGCGACATCAGAGCCTGTTGGCAGGCGCTGTCACACAGCACCTGCAGCAGCACCCCGGGCCTGCCCTTTTTCATGTAAACCGGTATCATGTAAACATCCCGGGCGCCGTCTGCAAACAACCAGTCTGAAACATAAGCATAAATCTCGGGATTCATGTCGTCAATGCAGGTTTCCACCATGACCATGGCATCCGCCCCTACATCCGGGCTGCTGCCGGTGATGATGCGCAGGACATTGGCGCGCGCCTCCAGATCCCGGCCGCCGGCCCCATATCCGATATTTTCCACCACCATGTCGCAAACAGGGCCGAAATCCCGGGCAAGGGTGGTAATAATGGCCGCACCCGTGGGGGTGACCAGCTCAAAGGGAATTTGGGATCCGTATACCGACACCCCTTTTAGCAGGGCCGCGGTTGCCGGCGCCGGCACGGGCAGGGTGCCGTGGCTGCAGGTGACCGTGCCCGATCCCAGGGGAAGGGGCGAGGCAAACACCTTTTCAATGCCCAGGTAATCAATGCCCATGGCCGTGCCCACCATGTCCACGATGGCATCCACGCCGCCCACTTCGTGAAAATGAACCCGGGCTTTTTCGCATTCGTGGATTTTTGCCTCGGCTTCAGCCATCCGGTCAAACATGGCCAGGCTCATCTGCCTGACCGGCTCGGCCAGGCGGCTTTGGGCGATCATCTGCGAGATGGCCTGGTAATCGCGCTCCGGTCCGTTTTCCGCCTCAACGCTGACAGACGTGGCCGAAATGCCGCAGCGTTTCACACGCCGGGCCGTGAGCTGAAAATCATCCAGACCCAGCTGGTCTTTGAGATTCTGCACCAGCCAGTCCATGGGCACACCCAGTTCCGCCAGGGCACCAAGGGTCATGTCCCCGCTGATGCCGGAAAAACAATCAAAATAGGCAATCATGGGCGATAATCCCCGTGGGCGTGCAGGCCGATGATCTCGGTGAGCAGTTCAACGGTGCGGGCCATGTCATCAACGGCAATGTTTTCCCGGACCGTGTGGATTTCGCGCATGCCCGTGCCGATCACCCCGGTGATAATACCCTTGCCGAAAAAAATATTGGCATCCGCCCCGCCGCCGGTGCGGCGGCAGACCAGCTCCCGGCCCAGGCGGGCCGCGGCGGTCTTGGCCATGCGCACCACTGCATGTTCTTCCGGGATACGGGTCCTTGGAAATTCGTTTGTCAGATCAACGGTCACCCGGGACACGTCTTGTCGGCCCTGCTCCCGGGGCCAAGTGCGGGCCTGGGCATCAAAGGCCTCCAGGATTTTGCGGGTCACCGCCTCCAGCTTTGCCGGATCATGGCTTCTGACCTCCCCTTTGACCCGGGCGGTCTCGGGAACAATATTGGTGGCCCCTTCGCACTGAAACACCCCGATGTTGGCGGTGGTCTCCTCGTCAATGCGGCCGAGTTCCAGAGAGGCTATTGCCCGGCTGGCAAGCACGATGGCATTGATCCCCTTTTCAGGTTCAGCCCCGGCATGGGCGGCTTTTCCGTAAACCACCAGTTCAAAGTGATTGGCCGTGGGCGCCCGGGTGATAATGGTTTCGGTGTCCGCGGTGTCCAGGGCATAGCCGTATTTTGCCGAAATCAGGCTGAAATCCAGGTTCTTGGCGCCCTGCAGCCCAATTTCCTCGCATATGGTAAACACCAGATCCAGGGGACCGTGATCCCTGTTGTTTTCATGCAGGGACAAAACGGTTTCAATGATGATGGCGAGCGCACTTTTGTCATCTGCGCCCAGCACGGTTGTGCCGTCGCTGTAAAACACCCCGTCAACAAACCGGGGCTTGACCCCCCGGCCCGGCTCCACCGTGTCCATGTGGGCATTTAACATCAGCGGGGGCACATCCCGGGTGCCGGCAATCCGCAAGATCAGGTTGCCGGTATCGCTTCCGGTGTGGCGGCCCGCATCATCGATAAAGATCTCCGGGTTTAAGGGCTCGAGCATCTTTCGGATTTCACGCGAGACCCGCCCTTCTTCCCGGGAGACGGAATCTATGGATACAAGGGTTTTAAAGGTTTCTGCCAGTCGTTTTTTGTTGACCATTGCACAATCACCCCAAAGATGTTATTGACAAAAAATACACAATTACTATTGTCTCATTGATCCATGCGGAAGTGCGCAGCTCACTGGTGGGGCTCCCGGACTTCAAATCCGGTGTGGGGCGTTAAAACCGTCCCGGGTGGGTTCGATTCCCATGCACTTCCGCCATTTTTATTTGTTTTTTCAGTAACTTGAATTTCTCAAATCCGCTTTTTTCGTTCACGATCCTTTCAGGATTTACCATAAACTTTCACGGAAAACAAACTGTCTTTTACATTCACGAGCGAAGCAAGGCCTGAATTTTGGGTCATCCGGTAGATGCCGGGATAAACTGAAATTCCCAGATAGTTGATCGAAGTCTCAAGCACATCGGTCGGACCGGCGGCGGGCCGAGAATGGGCGCCACAAAGAGGCTCGTCGGAGGGGCGCCGCCGCAGCCGACCGGTGTGCGGTGTCTGATATTGAATAATTCGTTGCCCCGTGTTTGCGGCTGCAGCCGCAGGCATGGGGGTTTGTTTTTTAGCCCTGATTGTCTGGTTCTCTGCTCCAGCTTTGTCCCTGACAAAACACAGACACACTCATACATCGCACACTTCACACACACATCAAATCAGGGGCTATTCCGATCAAAGGGCAAAAAAAGGAAGATTGTGCTTGACTGATCCGAAAAAACGGTAATCCGGAAAAAGTGGAGACCAAAAAGCCCGGCTGCCAGCCCTTTTCTTGCGACACACAACTACACCGCAGACCGTTTTTTAAAGGCGAAAGTCACAGCGCAATACACTTTTTTTACATCCTGAATCCCTCAGTTCCTTTAAAGGAATTTGATTGTTCCGGCTGATCGGAATTGTTTTCGGTCAAAAGATTTTTCTTCCTATTGTGGTGGATTATAGGGTCCAGTGATAATTCATTCCTGCCCGGCGCGTTGCCTTCCCCACGGATAATATCTGTAAGTCCTGTATCCGGAAACCGATTGTTTGCTTGGTTTCATGCGCCGAATCCGCTGCGTGTTGGGGTGCTTGCACCTTCCGTCTTCTTCAACCGGCGAAACCTTAATGACAGAACCGTCATCAAGGGGCCACTGCCCCGAGCCGGCCTCGCCGAAGTTTTGCTGGCCGACCTTGCGCAGGGCAAGCAGGGCCTGCCGGAGGCTCATTCCCGGGCGGATGGGGCTTTGACGCCGTTTTCCGGGAGGTTGTCGGTTTTGCCGCAGTTGACAACAACTGCCTTGTCTGAAAGCATACGCCGTTCTTTTGTCTGTACTTTCACTTTTCTGCCGGTGAAATGATTGACTTTCTTTCACATATCAAAATCTGACCAGGGGCAAAACCTTATTTCCCATATAAGCATACAGACGATAAAAAATTCATTTTGTCCCAAGTATAGGTCCCATTATGTTTCTATTTTTTCCAGGGAACGGACCGTTTCAGCCGAGGCGTGATAAACCTCCGTGAAATCATAATGGCGGTCATAATACCGGTGTAATCTGCCGATAGGCCCGGAACAGGTCATTGCGGATGAATGACAGGAGGGGAAAAGAAAATCTTGGTAATGTGCAAAAAGAAATTTTTGTCGGGGGGCATGTAACTGCTATGGTGCACCCCACGGAGGCAAATAGCCGCGAGGCATGATAGCCGCTATGGTGCATTTTTTAAAAATTGGATTTTTTTATTTTTAAAATCAACAAAATATTTGACGCCCCGGTTTTTTGGAGGCATATAAAGATTCGTTTCATCGATTCATATGTGAAATGAATTCCTGCGTCTTTTTTGGTCTAATTCAAACCATGGTGTTACCAAAATGACAAAAAACCTTCCTATTCGCTATAAATTGTTATTGTATTACACGATTTTGTTTACAGTATCACTTTCATTGGGAAGTGTATTTACCTACATCCTCGTCCGGAATACAATCACCAAAAATATTGAAAGCGAACTAGAGCACACAACACAGGCCATTTTGAATATGGTGAAAACTTCTGCCGATGTATCCATCAAAAATCATCTGCGTGCCATCGCTGAGAAAAACGAAGAAATTGCGCAATACTACTACGATCAATACCAAGATGGCAAGATCTCCGAAGACAATGCCAAGCAGCTCACTACAAATCTGTTCCTGAACCAGACCATCGGTAAATCCGGTTATACCTACTGTCTCGACAGTTCCGGAGTGGTAGTGATTCATCCTGAAGAGGAACTGCTCAACACCAGTGTTGCCCAGCATGAGTTTATTCAGCGTCAAATTCAAGTGCTTGAAGGATATCTGGAATATCAGTGGAAAAACCCGAAAGAAAAACAGTTACGCCCAAAAGCGATGTATATGACTTATTTTGAACCTTGGGACTGGATAATTTCGGTCACATCCTACCGAAAAGAATTCAAGGATGTGGTGAATGTCAATGATTTCAAAGACAGTATATTAAAATTCCGGTTCGGCAAAACCGGATATTCTTTTGTAATCGATAGCACTGGAACCGCAATCATCCATCCTAAACTCGAAGGCGTAAATGTATTAAATGACGATCAATTTTCCAACCAAACCCTGGAAGCAATGGTGAAAGAGAAAAAGGGCAAATACATTTATCCCTGGAAAAATCCCGATGAACCCAGGGAAAGACAAAAGCTCGTGATTTTCAATCATATTCCTGAATACGACTGGATGGTGGCCTCTTCAAGCTACCTGGACGAATTTTATCGTCCTCTGATGACTATCCGCTCCTTCATATTGTTAATAGCAGCAATTACGATTGTCCTGATTATCGCCCTTACTTTCAAGATCAGCGCGTCCATTACTAAGCCACTTAAAAAATTGACCAATCATTTTGATCAAATAGGCAGAACAAATTTTTCCATGCGCATGGAGTGGGATTCAAAAGACGAAATCGGCCAACTTGCTTCATACTTCAATGATTTCATGGAACAATTGGAACAATACAGCAATGATTTGAACGAGGAGATCAAACAACGTCGAAAAGCTGAAGCTGCGCTTCGTATGAGCCAAGAACGCTATCAATCAGTAATGGAGGCAACCCCTGATCCTATCGTTCTTTACAATATGAAAGGTGAAGTAATCTTTTTCAATCCTGCTTTTACGCGGGTATTTGGATGGCGATTGGAAGAATGCATCGGCCGGAAGATGGACTATTTCGTACCGGATGAAAACTGGCCCGAAACCCGCAGTATGATAAAAAGAATTCGTTCGGGTGAAAGTCTGTCGTTTGTGGAATCCTGCCGGTTGAACAATCGGGGCGACATCGTTCCGGTAACAATAAGCGGGGCTACCTACAAGGACCCACAAGGCAATTTGGTTGGCAGCGTGATAATCTTGAGAGATATCACCAAAACGAAACGCCTTCGTAAACAAATTATGGATATATCTGAGAATGAACGTCAAAAATTCGGCCAATGTCTCCACGACGACCTAAGCCCACACATGATAGGAGTACAAGGTCTATGCACCGTCCTGGAAACAAACCTAAAGGAGGAATCCTCCAATCACGCTCAATTGGCAGCGAAAATAACGGTTTTGGTAAGCAATGCCATTAAAAAAATCAGGGCACTATCCAGGGGGCTTTGCCCGGTACATCTTGTCTCCCATGGTCTTTTTTCAGCATTGGAAGATCTTGCTGCCAGAACTGAAGATACTGCCGGCATTCGAGTTCTGTTCAAAGGGAATGGGACGTTTCACTTCAGTGATAATATTGTCGCAACTCATCTGTATTTTATCGCACAAGAAGCCGTGACAAACGCAATCAAACATTCCAATGCAGACGAAATCATTATTGAACTTTCAGGGGATCAGGGAAAAATGCAACTTTCGATTTCCGATAATGGAAATGGCTTTGAGAAAAATGAATCCCTCCCGGGAATTGGCTTGCAAATTATGGAATACCGGGTGAGAATAAGTGGTGCAACGATGCGAATCATTACCAAAAAAGAACACGGTACGATTATTCGTGTTTTATTAAATACGGTGCAAAACGGATAAAGTAAGCCTGCCTTATGAATAAACACCAGGAAAAAAAACGAGTCACAATCTTCATCGTGGATGATCATCCAGTATTTTGCCTTGGAATGACCGAACTAATAAACAAGGAAAAGGACCTGCAGGTCATTGGCAGTGAGGAAAACGCTCAAATTGCCATCCAAGAGATTGAGAATCAAAAACCTGATTTCGTGATTGTAGATATTTCCTTAAAAGACAGTGACGGCATCGACCTGGTCCAGGAACTCAATAGAAGTTATCAGGATCTGCCAGTGCTGGTACTTTCCATGTACGATGAGTCGCTTTATGCCGAAAGGGCAATGCTGGCAGGCGCACGTGGATACATAATGAAACAGGAAGCAATACCTGTTGTCGTCAAGGCCATTCGGCATGTTCTTGCCGGAAATATTTACGCCAGTGAAAAGATAAAAGAAAAAGTATTCCAGCGTCTGGTTACAAAAAAAAAGAAACTTGAGAATAACTTTTCACTGGACCTGCTCTCCAACCGGGAACTGGAAGTTTTCCGTCTTACCGGCAAAGGTTTTTCAACAAAGGAAATTGCCGAACAGATGAACCTTTCCCCTAAAACAATCGGAACATACCGCGAAAATATAAAGAATAAACTTGACCTTAAACATTACACTGAACTGATCAAATTTGCCGTTCACTGGTCACAGAAAATCGAGTTTTAGGTGTAATTCTCACCAAAAGCCCTGATTATATTTTTGGGCGCTGAAGTATCAATATCTACCTGCTTTCGAAAAAATCCCATCCGCGACAAGTCTCGTAGTTTACGTGTTGCAGTACCCCTGTTTTTATCCCGTCATGCACATAACTCTCTTTTACTGCATAGGCTTAAAACCTAAACAAAGCACCCGGTAAAAGCCTACCCGCTATCAGCTTTTCTGCAATTGCATTTTCGGCCATGGGCCTATTGTTTAATGATTTTGCATTGACTAATCTATACCATCAATTAGTCCAACTGCAATCCGATTGAACACAAAATACCAATTAAACAGGAGGTAGGCAATGGCAAACCGTTCAGTTTGTAAGCATCTGCTTAGTCCAGTCAATTTTCTTTATCGAAGTGCGTCGGTTTTTCCGGAAAAGACCGCGGTCATCAACGGACCAAAGCGTTATACTTACGCCCAGTTCCAGGAAAGGGTGTTTCGGTTCGCCAATGCTCTTTTGAAAAGTGGCATCCGCAAAGGGGATAAAGTAGGTTTTATTTGCCCCAACATCCCCCCGATGCTCGAGGCCCATTACGCAGTACCCATGATCGGGGCAACTCTGGTGGCTATCAACATCCGTCTTTCTTCCGGAGAAATTGAATATATCATCAACCACTCAGATGCAAAAGCCCTGTTTGTAGACAATGAGTTTGCCCCCACTGTTTTGCCGGTGATCGATAAATTGCCGCATATCGATCTGTTGGTCAACATCTGCGATGCAAGCAATGAAATGCCATTGGATGGTCCCGATTATGAGACATTTATCGGATTGAGTTCACCCGATCCGGTGGAAAATGCCATCGAGGATGAATACGATGTGGCAACGATCAACTATACTTCGGGTACCACCGGGCAGCCCAAAGGAGTCATGTACCATCACCGCGGGGCTTACCTGAATGCCATCGGCGAGCAGTTGGAATTCCACACGGATGATCAATCTGTTTACCTGTGGACTCTCCCCATGTTCCATTGCAACGGCTGGTGTTTCACCTGGGGCATTACGGCTGTTGGGGCAACCCACGTATGTCTGCGCAAAGTGGTCCCGGAAGAAATCTACAAAACAATCAAGGCCGAAGACATTACTCATCTGTGTGCCGCACCGACGGTATTGATCGGCATGTCTGCCTATGCCATCGAAAACCAGATCCGGTTAGACCATCGCCTTGAAATCATGACTGCAGGTGCCCCCCCGGCTCCTACGGTAATACAGAACATGGAAAGCGTCGGCGCCAATATAACCCAGACCTATGGCCTCACAGAAGTTTTCGGGCCCCATAGCGTATGCCAGTGGCAAACGGCATGGGATGATCTAAGCCCCGACAAAAAAGCCGTTTACAAGGCCCGCCAGGGCGTTCCCTTTATTGTCGCCGAACACATGGATGTTGTTGATCCCGACACCATGGAGTCTGTACCGCGCGATGGAAAAACCATGGGCGAAATTGTTATGCGGGGAAATAATGTCATGCTGGGCTACTACAAGGACCCCGAGGCAACCGAGGAGGCGTTCAGGGGTGGGTGGTTTCATAGCGGCGATTTGGCTGTCATGCATCCGGACAATTACGTGCAGATCATGGATCGCAAAAAGGATGTGATCATCAGCGGAGGTGAAAATATTTCAACGGTCGAGGTAGAAAACGTATTGTACAAGCACCCGGGCGTCATGGAAGTCGCGGTAGTCCCGATCCCCGACGAGAAATGGGGCGAAGTGCCGAAGGCTTTCGTCGTGCCACAACCCGGGTCGACACCGGACGCGGAATCGATCATCGCGTTCTGCAAAGAGCATCTGGCCCGGTTCAAGGCGCCAAAGGTCGTCGAGTTTGGAGAACTGCCGAAAACAGCTACCGGCAAAATCCAAAAGTATAAATTGCGTGAAAAAGAATGGCAGGGTCGTGAGCGGAAGGTCAATTAAGGCCTCTGCTTAATCAAATGAATCTTAAAAGAACAAACAAAAAGGAGATACCATGTCATTTTCGTTGTATAAGCGCAAGGAAGGCGAAGAGCAGCCTTATTGGCCTTTTGGCCCCTTTAAAATCAGGCTGCCCCTGATTCACTATCGATGGGAATGGATTGAATTCTTCCAGGCCTTGATCCTTTTTGTCGTGAGCCTGGCCATGATTCCACTACTTGAAAAATACCTGGGTCTGCCATATGAAATAGCCTTGGCTTATGTCTTCGTTTGTGGCATCGGGTTTATGCTCCCGGCATTCCTCGGGGTTCCCATGGTGCCGGGATGGATCACGCCGGCCATTCCTGTGGTCCTGCTGTATTTATCCCAGTTTGAACCCGGCCCGGAAGCGATCCAGGCGCTGGTCGCTCTCCAGCTGCTCGTGGCAGCGATTTTCCTTTTACTCGGTATCACCAAGCTGAGCAGTCGGATCGTTAGAAATGTTCCGTCGTCCATCAAGGCCGGAATCCTGCTGGGGGCCGGAGTGGCTGCTTTAATGGGCGAACTGGAGATAGGAGGCCGCATTACCAATACCCCTATTGCCCTTGGACTCGGATCATTGCTCTGTTTCTACATGCTCTTTTCCATTTCATTTTTGAAGCTGAGGCAGACAAATCAAATTGCCCGTATTTTAGGCAAATTTGGTATGGTTCCCGCCATGGTGTTTGCCATCGGAATCGGCATGTTGGTCAGAGAATACCCCCTGCCGGATATTGAATTCGGCATCACGATCCCCGCATTTAAAGAGATGTGGGGGTACCTGCCGTTTATGGTTGGATTTCCCACGGCAGATATGTTTATAAAGGCGATTCCAACCGCCATTATCGCCTATATCATTGCATTCGGAGATATCATTGTCGGTACTGTACTGGTCCATACCGCCTCTGCCGAAGCACGCCCGGATGAGAAGGTGGATACCGGCGCTGATCGTATTCACCTGGTTACCGGTCTGCGCAATGTTATCCATTCCTTATTCGCGCCTTACCCGGGACTGGCAGGACCGATCTGGACGGCAGTTACCGCAACAGTGGCTGACCGGTACCGACAGGGACGTCAAGCCATGGATTCGATCACCAGCGGAAGCGGAACCTTCTGGGTGGCCGGATTCCTTGCCCTGTTCATCCTGCCGTTGGTCAGCTTTTTTAAACCTTTTCTGCCCATCGGCCTCTCTTTGACCCTGGTGGTGACCGGCTATTTATGCATCATCACCGCTTTTAAACAGGTCGAGACGCCGGCCGAACTCGGCGTTGCCGGCACCATGGCTGTCGTCCTTGCCATGCATGGCGCTGCATGGGGATTGGGTGTCGGTATTGTTCTGCACATTATTTTGGAAAGGAGACTCTCCCTGATTCCAGACAAGCCCGATGTAGAACCAGCAAAGAATTAACAAAACAGCACAAAAGCTCTTGCCGGTCTCCACCCCTTTCCCATAATTGCCTTGGATCTGGCAAGGGCTTTACAGAATGTCATCCACCTTCAATGGTACTCCCAAATCCGGGAACAATGGGCATTCAGTTTGGTAGCCTTAAATTGTCTTCATTAATTTTTCAAGGACTATGGCACGAACAAAGGGAGGATGCATGAAAATCAAACCCGTTCAGATTAAAAAAATTCTCTATACCACAGATTTTTCGGACACATCCCTGTACGCTTATTCCTATGCGGTCAGCCTGGCCAATCTTTATAGGGCCAGTATTACCGTGTTGCATGTAATCACGGACCCTATAAACATAGAGGCACAGCTTTCCGGTCTCCTGCCGGAAGACCAGTGGGCGGCTATCAAGAACCGCCACATCGAGGAAGCCAGGGAAACACTTCTGGAGAAACGTCGCGACAACGTGATAATCCACGAAACACTGAACCAGTTCACGGAAAACGTCAAGGCTGAAAACCGCACTTCAAAAGCGGCTGCAAACGACGAAGTAGTTGTATTGTGGGGCGAGCCAGTGGATAAAATCCTGAAGGTTTCCGAGGAGGGCGGGTGCGACCTGATCATCATGGGAACGCACGGCCACGGCCTTCTCGATAGCCTGCTGGGAACGACAGCCAAAAAAGTGCTCCGCAAGTCCATGATTCCAGTATTGACGGTGCGTCTGCCCGATTAAATCATCCTGAATTCTCCGCGCTGCCGGAAATGCACAAAGAATCCGGCTGCGCAGACCAAACATGCATTACCTTGGAACGCTGTCTGTTGCGGCAGCAATTCACGGTTATTACCGATCTATTGCCTGAACGAAAACCAGCGTTTTACATGACCATCATAGTTGACACGTCACCTCTTTTCATACATACCATAATAATTACCTTGGAGTGAATTCTATCCAGGGAGGAGTATGCATGAAAGGGCCAATCCATTTAAGAAAAGATGTAACTGATCCGTGGTGGTAAGTTGTTTGGTATGATCCGAGAACCGACAAAAGAGCCAGGATTTCAAGATATATGGATCGCAGCCGCATGTATCAGACGCACCCGAACACGGAAAAAGATTTCGGGCGCAAACAGGTCGAAAAGCTCTTGGCTCAGATGCAATCCGATGTTGAGCGTGGGGTGTTCCGACTTGAACGGTACACCGGAATCCAGCGCACCGATGTCGATCAATTTTATCAGGAATGGATGGATGAAGTAATCAAGAGGAATTTGAAGCCGGGGACATACAAAGCATATCACTTAGAAATATCTGGTATAAAGCCTGCGACGATGCGGGAATACCGAGAAAGTGGGTTTATCAGTCAACCAAGCACACGAGCTGCGCGCATTTTATTGAGGACGGCGGGACTGTGGATGAACTTCAGATGTTGACTGATCATGCCAGGTGCGATTCAGTTACCGTGTATGCAGAGGTAACACTTGAGCGGAAACGGGCTTTAATGGAAAAACATGAAAACGTGGTGGATTTTGAGGAACTTTCACGGAACTTTCACGGAATCGGAAAAGGCAAAAAATAATAGAGTAAAAACGAAGGGTTATACTCAAAGGCACAAGTTCGATTCCCATGCACTTCCGCCATTTTTATTTGTTTTTTCAGCAAGTTAACTTTCCAAGCCCATCTGATTTTCCCCGGTTTCTTCTCCCAGATCTATATCAGGGTTTGCCAAACTTGGCAAGCATACCCGTGCCCGCCCGGCTCCGGCGTATCCAAAGCGCACAATTGAAAACATTACCGGTGCCGTCTTGGATGTCTATTCATGGAAAACCCGTATTCCCCCGATAAAAGGCCCTTTCTGGAAACCATAAAACCCGTTTGTTATCGAAAAAAAACAGTCGCAACCCACTATGTAACAAAAAAAACTTTTGGCCTTAATTTTTCCGCCACACGTCCGAAAAGATCCTTTTATGATTTCAGGAGGAAAAACATCTTAATTTTAAACAGAAAACATTTTGCAGAATGACCAAACTAAAAGGAGGCAAACGAAATGAAGGCCAAATCATTGCGGTTCAAACTAATCGCCGGCGGAATACTGGTGGTGTTAATTCCTTTGCTGGCGGTTGGATATTTTGCTGTTACCCGGGCATCAGAGGCTCTGCAGGGCCTTGGACGGGAACAAGTCGTCAATTTATCCAAAGATCTGTCCAGCATGACGGATTTGGTGCTCAAGGAAGAGCTGAAGCTGAGCACAGAAATTGGTTCGGATGTAAAATTGCAGGAAGCGGTATCCGCAGTGGTTGAAACAGGGAGGCAAAGTGCGGCCGCTGAAGCGGAATTATTGGACAAA
Source organism: Desulfosalsimonas sp. (assembly GCF_046483245.1). Taxonomy (GTDB): domain Bacteria; phylum Desulfobacterota; class Desulfobacteria; order Desulfobacterales; family Desulfosalsimonadaceae; genus Desulfosalsimonas. The sequence goes on from NZ_JAWODO010000041.1 coordinate 41,237, forward strand.
AGGCTTTCAGGCATAATGACGTCCATCGGTCATGATTATGAAGCCATCTTTTTGGCCGATCCCAAAGGTGTTATTTATTCAGATGGCAACAAAGGCGCATACCGGGATGTCTCCATCGCTGACAGACCTTATTTTCAAAAAGCAAAGAGCGGAAAAACCCTGGTCGGCAATCCCATAAAATCAAAGGTCACGGGCGATGTCGTGGTGCCGGTGGCCAGCCCGGTCCAGACCCCGGAAGGCAAATTTGCCGGTGTCCTTGCATTAATTGTTAAAATTGATTTTATCGCTGATAAAATCACTTCTGTCAAAATCGGCGAAACCGGGTATCCTTTTATAGTGAATCAGAAAGGGCTGATTCTCGTCCATCCGGATGAAACCCTTATTCTGGAGACAGACATAACCCAGCTTCCTGGCATGGAAGACATTGCCCGGGCGGCAACAAACGGCCAAACAGGGGTGAAACAATATATTTACCAAGGGGATAAAAAAATTGGGGGTTTTGCGCCCGTGGACCTTACCGGATGGAGCGTTGTAACAACTCAGACAGCTGATGATTTCATGGGAACGGCCAATTCCATTCGCAATTTCATGACAATCATGACCGTTGTTTTCCTGGGCGCCACAATGCTGATTGTCATCTTTTTCGCCAACGGTATCAGCCGTCGGGTGATGAATATCGTGGATAGTTTAAACAGGAGTTCCGAGCAGGTCGCTTCAGCCTCCGGCCAGGTGGCCTCCACCAGCCAGTCCCTGGCGGAAGGATCCAGTGAACAGGCCTCAAGCCTTGAAGAAACATCTTCTTCCCTCGAGGAGATGGCGGCACAGACCCGCCAAAACTCCCAAAATGCGGATCAGGCAGACAATGCTGTCAAGGAGACTTCCAAGGTTGTTGAAAACGGGGTCTCATCCATGGAGCGAATGAACTCAGCCATCAATGAAATTAAGGAATCTTCCAACGAAACCTCGAAAATTATAAAAACCATTGATGATATTGCTTTCCAGACAAATCTTCTGGCACTTAACGCCGCAGTGGAAGCTGCACGTGCAGGCGAGGCCGGCAAGGGCTTTGCCGTTGTTGCCGAAGAGGTCAGAAACCTTGCCCAGCGAAGCGCCGAGGCCGCCCAGAACACATCCCAGCTTATTGAAAAATCTCAGGAAAACGCCAACAATGGCGTCAACGTGGCCGAGGAAGTCGCCACGCAGCTCAATTCCATCAAAGAAAGCTCGGCCAAGGTGAATACCTTGATTTCAGAAATTGCCGCCGCCTCAAAGGAGCAGACCCAGGGCATCGAACAAGTCAATGTCGCGGTTTCTGAAATGGACAAGGTTGTTCAACAAAATGCCGCGGATTCCGAGGAATCTGCCAGTGCAGCCGAAGAACTTTCCTCCCAGGCGACAGAAATGGAAAAAATGGTTGCCGAACTGGAAGCGGTGGTGGCAGGCAGCGCTGCCGGTGGAGGCCACCGGTCAGATTATTCACAGCCATCCACGGCCAGGGTTCGTCCCAAAAAACAGTCATCGCATCAGCCGGAAAACAGGCAGCAGAAACAAACCCCCAAAAAGCTTGCCGGAAAACACCGGTCAAATGACGCAGATCAGGTAATCCCATTGGACGATAATGATTTCAAAGAATTCTGATACCTGAAAAAAACAATAAATGCAAACAGGGCGGTCTGACAAGACCGCCCTTTGATAAAATAAACCGGAGGACAAATCGAGGCGGCACCATCGCTGGGCATGCAGGCAAACACCCATTTCATCCTCGGCATGGCCAAAACCGAATCCGCTGTCAAGATTCTTCTGGATATCGACAAGGTCTTATCCGCCGAAGAAATGAATGCCCTGACCCGTACCAGCGGATAAACAAAAATAACAGGCGGGTTGTCGAAACCACCCCGGATCAACCGGGTTTAGGAACGCAGCACGTGGTAGCAGACCACGGGATCCAGCTTGTTTTTCACGTGCACCTGCCCGCGGCATTCAAACGCGAAATTCTCCGTGTTGGCCAGATAGGTTTGCTCGCCGATGATGATCTCACCACCGGCGGCCATCTGCTCAAGCCTGGCCGCCACGTTGACGCAATCACCGATGACCGTGTAATCCATCCGGTTGGCCGATCCGATATTTCCGATAATGGCCGTTCCCGTGTTGATCCCGATGCCGAGTTCAAAATATTCCAATCCGGCGGCCATTCGACGCCGCCGCATGGCGTCTGTGGCCGCCTGGATTTCAATGGCCGTGCGGATGGCATTGGCCGGCGCATTGCCATCTGTGTCCACCAGGCCGAAGACGGCGATCAGCTGATCACCCACGAACTTGTCAAGCAGGCCGTTGTTTTTAAAAATAATATCCACCATGACGCTGAAATACTCGTTTAGCATGGCCACCACCTCTTCTGCGGCCATACGCTCGGCAATGGTGGTAAATGAACGGATATCGGCAAACAGCACAGTGACATTGCGCCGCTCGGTTTCCAGAAAAACCCCTTCCTTGAGGTTAATGAGCTTTTCCACGAGGTTGTTGCCCACATACCGACTCAGGCGGTTTCGCAATTGCTCTTCACGCTTGCTGCGCTGATAAGACAGGGCCAGATCCCTGGCATAGACCATCAACTGGGTGGCCTGTTGCTGGTTTTTGCGATTTAATTCTTCAACCTGCTTTTGCAGCAAATGAAAAGAACCCGCAATGTCGAATAACTCCCGGTCCGCACGCAGCTCTGTCAACTCCGCTTCTCCCCCCTGCCCGGCCCGGCCGGCGGCCAGCATGAGTTTCCGGATCTGGGATACCAGCCGGCGCAGTAAAATATAGCCGGAAACCATGCTTGCCAAAGCCAGGGGCAACGCCCAGAGAAGGTCGCCGGCTGGATCAGGGGATAGACGAAATAAGAGAAAAAGCAACAGAAGAACGGGGAAAATGGCCATCAGCACACCCGCCGCCCGAATCCGGCCAACGGTGCTCAAGTAATTTTTCCGATTCCGCCGGCTCATTCAGGGCATCCGTTTTCTTCAGGCGCCATGCGCTGAAAATCAAATCCATGGTGAAAGCAAACAGCAATGCCCTGCAAACCGGCATCGGGTTTGGCGCCGCAAGCCTCCGGGCAGTTGATGCGCACCACGCTTGCCTGGTTTCGGATGCAGGCCTGCACGTCTTCTGCAGCATCGAGCATAATGGCCACATCTATATCCTGGCCCACATGGTAGCGGTCCGGAAAACTGGACAAAAACAGTGCACCGCTGCCCGATACGTCCTGTAGGCGGGTGACTTCCTTAAAAGGGCGATTTTGGAAATCTTTTCCGGAAATCCGTACCGGGAAGGTAATCTGGTAGCGATCAAAAGAGCGCTTATCAAAACTAGTGTCCGGGTCCGGCACCTGAGGAGACAACTGTTTTGGCCGGGTTCCGGGCAGAATCCGCCGGACAAGTCCCCGTAAACGCGTTTTCAGGGAGTCAAGCAACGGATCGGCTTCCTTTTTCAAATCTCAGGGCATCAGGTGATGCACACCCGGCGCACCTCGCTCATGTCCGTGAATCCGGCAAACATCTTTGCAATGCCATCCTGAACCAGCGTGGTCATACCCTCCTGGCTTGCCTGGTTGAAAAGCTCTTCAGCACTGGCCTGCCGCTTGATCATCCGCTTGATCGCCTTGGAGCCGTCCATGAGTTCATGGATGCCCATCCGGCCCTTATAGCCGCTGCTGCACTGCTCACAGCCTTTGGGCCTGTAGATGGTCAGATCCTCGGTCCAGGTAATGCCGGTTTGCTCAAATGCCGCCTCGCCGTAGATTTCAACAATCTCATCGAATTCCTCCCGTGTGGGATGATAAGCCTCCCGGCAGTTGGGACACAGGCGGCGCACCAGGCGCTGGGCCAGCACACAGATAAACGCATCGGAAAAATTCAGGGGATTTAACCCCATGTCCAGAAGTCGGGTCACGGTTTCCGGGGCACTGTTGGTATGCAGGGTGGAAAACACCAGGTGACCGGTCAGGGAGGCCTCCACACCAATGGAAGCGGTTTCGTAATCGCGCATTTCACCGACCATGATAACATCCGGGTCAGCCCGGAGAAACGAACGCATGATACGGGCAAAATCCAGCCCGATCTTTTTGTGCACCTCCACCTGGCGCAAGCCCTGCTGGGTAATTTCCACCGGGTCTTCAGCGGTCCAGATCTTGCGCTCGGGAGTATTGATGTGATGCAGTGCTGAATGCAGGGTTGTGGTTTTACCCGAACCCGTGGGCCCGACGCACAGAATCAGCCCATAGGGCTTGGAAATGCCCCGCCGCATGACTTCAAGATTGCGCTCGGTCATGCCCATCTCGTCGATTTTCATGGCGCCGGCTGAAGCCAGAAGACGCATTACCGCATCTTCCAGGCCTCCGGCTGTGGGCAGGGTGGCCACACGGAGTTCAAACTGAGGCACGCCCCGCCGCCGGAATTTGATTTTTCCATCCTGGGGCATGCGCCGTTCAGCAATATCGAGCCCGGCCATGATCTTGATACGGGACAACAAGGCATTGGCAAAGGTATTGGGCACTTCGAGAAAATCCTGGCACACCCCGTCTATGCGAAAACGAATCTTGGTGCGCCGGGTGATGGGGGATGGTTCCACGTGAACATCCGAGGCGTTTTTCCGGAAAGCCGTGATCAGGGTTTGATCCACCAGCCGGACCACCTTGCCGGAGGCCTCGGTATAGGCTTCAAAGTCTTCTTCTTCATCCTCTTCTTCGTCGAATTCGATTTCCGGCAGATTTTCAAAGGCCTCAGTAGTGGAAAGGCTGTCCTGTTCAGACTTGGCTGATTTTTTCCCAACAAAAAAATGATTAATAATGGCTTCAATGTCTTCCTTGATGCCAACAGAGAAGACAAACTTGCTGGTGTTAAACAGGGCCTTGGCATGATCGAGCTTGCGCAGGTCCTTGGGGTCATCGAGCAAGATTTCAATGTGGTCGATTTCCCATTTCAGGGGCACCCATAAGTCCTGGAGCAAAAAGGGCTTTTTCAGGTTGGCCAGAAGTTCGTAGGGCACCTCCATTTTTGAATTATATTCCTTGAAGGGGCAGTGATAGAACGCGGATAAAGACTTTCCGATCTGCTCCTTGGGCACCTTGAACTGCTCCATGAGCACCTGTTCCACGCTCTTTTTGAGCTGTTTGGATATGCCCAGGGCCTTCTGAAGCTGATCAGTGGTGACAATCTCATTTCGCAGCAGATAATCATAGCGGGATTCATACCGCTCGCCCGGTCCTGCGGAAGCCAGCTTTTCCTTGATTTTGGGGTAGACCGGATCGATTCCCTGAACGGATTGGTAACACTCAGCAGCCAGTTCCTTATAATCGCGATGCTCAAATGCCAGGCCGAGCTCGTATTTCATGTCCGCCCGGGTTTTTTCTGAAATCTGATTTTCCTCGCCGATGGCATCGACGCGCTGGATGACCTCGGTCGGCGGAAACAAAGCAAAAAGGCACTCCAGCAAATCTGCATAAAACTGGTCCACTGGATAATCGGCTGAAAAAAGCTTTTGATATTCTTTTACCGCTTCCTTGTACAGGCCCAGTTCCTTGAAGGCCGTGGCGCTGTCATAGACCTCGGGGGCGCTTTCCCCGAGGGAAAGCCCTGACTTGATGTGAGAGACATCTTCGGTCGACAACTCCTTGGCCACGTCCTGATCCAGGTCCTCGGCCTCCTGACTCAGGGAATCGATTTTGCTTTGGATTTCCGCCCTTGTCTCTTCGGTTAAATCAGTAAATGATTCAAGCATATTCCGGTATACGGATATGGCTTCTTCGTATAATCCGTGGGCTTCGTATGCTTCTGCCACCTTTTGCCGGGAGTCGAAACCGGGTTGTTTTTCCACGGTCTCCATGTTTCCATCCTTTTTGATTCGCAAAATATTACAGGCTGCCGGATCCAAATGCAGCCGCATTTCAACAAAAACAAATTGATCAGGCTTTGCGCCTTTTAAATAGTGCCTGAACGAAAACCGTCTTTTCCGCCAATCTCTGCGTCCGGCTCAAATTTTAATCCTCAAAATACGTCGAGTATTCCTGCGGTTAAAATTTTCGCCGTCCTGGACCTTAACGAAAAATCCTGGTTTTCGTTCGGCCACTAAATATCTGGCCGAACTTGCGGCCCGGCTTGATCCGGTCCAGAGAGGGCAGAAGGATCTCGCAGTTGAGCCTTACCATTGAAACCGGGGCCAGATCATCGAGCAGCACCAGCACATAGCCCGGCTTGGCCTTTCGGACATACAAGCGCTTGCTGTCAAAGACGAATTCGGCCTCACTGATCTCGGATAATTCACTGGCAAAAGACGACCAGTCAAACCTGCCAAACCGCGACTGCTCATCACCGTATCCGGAAGAAAACTCACTGGCTACCACCTGCCCGTCTCCGGCAAAGACGATCACGCCGTGGACGCCTTCGATGGTGATAATATCCCTGAAAATATCTTTCATTGCCCTTTCCGTGCACCTGATAACGCGTTTGCGTCCCGGCGGAACCGGCTTTTTTTCAAAATTTTGAAAAACCCCTATAGCAGCAGATCAATGATCCGGTCCCGGGACACATCATGGCTCATCCGTATCACGCTCACCTGGCTGCCCGGCACAATCACCCGCTGGCCCGTGGATTTGTGATTCACATAAACCGCATTGAGCTCTCCGCTGCCGCAAAGTTTTCCAATCCGCGCGGCTTCTTGCAGAAGACCGGCATACCGCTGATCTTCATATATATCCTCCACTCCGGAAACCTTTCCGAATATGGACTCCAATTTGCTTTGGGACCGCCCTGCATCAGAAGCCCCTGCGAAATCGGGTTCTTTGCTGTCTCCTGCACCGGAACGGGAACGATCAGTGGCTAACGGTGCATCTTGTTCTTCGGACTGGGTGAAAATGGGGCTGTCGAGCAAAATCTGGTCATTTGGCGGATTTTCATGGGGCGAAAAATCCGGCCGGTTTTCATCCTTTTGGCGCATGGCGTTTAGCAGCATCGACTGAAGGCCTCCGTCGATGAGCTTTTCGGTCACCTGGCAAAAATTTTCAATTGTCAGCGACACCCCGGACCAGGAAAGAATTTCATAGGCCGCCTCATGGCCCTGCCGACCGCCCAGGCGGGCATTGATCAAATCCCCGTCCCTGAAAAACAACACCCCCAGCTGATTGCCGGTCTTGCGGCTCACACGAAGGGTGCAGGTCTGGCTTTCCATTTCAATGAGCTGCAGAAATGTTTCCAGGGAAACATTGTGCAGGCTGCCGCCTTCCGCCTGAGCTCTAAGTATCCGGTTGATGCGCTCGATCAGGTCTTCCGTGCTCAAAGGCTTGACCATGTAGTCGCTGGCCCCGCTTTTAAAAACCACCTCCCGGGTCTTGGGACGATCATAGGCGGTGACAATCATCACGGGAATATCCGGGTAGTCCCGGCTGACCCGGTTTACCAGCTCAAAACCATCGATTCCCGGCATCCGCAAATCACTGACCACGGCGCTGACGTGGTCTGCGGCCAGCATATCCAGTGCCTCCTGGCCGCTTTCCGTTGTTGCCACTGTAAAAGGCGGGGCATTTTGCTTCAGTTCCTGCTCCATGAGCTGGAGCCAAACCGCATCATCATCGACTATGAGCACTTTTGGTGTCATGATCACCTGTTATATGGATTCCGGCGGTTTTCTCCGGTGCCGGCCATTAAAAACCATCGTTGCACTACAATCTTATATCAAATGCAGCAATTTCATCAGCGAATTCCCTGCGCCAGACTTCGAGATTTTTCTGGAGCCGAACCAGCAAACCGTGGCTTTCAGCGATCTCCGTGACACATTCCGCTACTGCGGCTACCAGCTTTCCATAATCGGCGCTTCCGCTAAACTGCGCCTTGCCCTCGGAATACCTGAATTCCGCGGCAAACGGATCCAGAAATTCATATTTGTCCACATTTTCCACAAACTTGCGGTTCAGCAGGGTTTCGAAATCGCCTTTGATTTTCCGGTTAGACCGCACCAAGGATTCCAGGGCGTATAACAACCCTCCCAGCATCTCCATGACCCGGGCCGAACCGATCTTTACCTCCCGGGAACCGGAATCGGCTTTGCTGCTGTCCCTGACCCGTTCCGGAGGCGATATTTTGGCTGCCTCGGGCTCATCCAGCATCACCCGGCTGACGTTAAAATTGCCGCCATGTTTCTTGGACCGTTGAATCAGGTCCTGCCGGTACTGCTCGGAGCGGTCCAGGTTGCCGGCACCGTCAGCCGAAGAGCCTCCGATGACTTCCCCCTTGTAAATAAACAGCAGGCCGCCCTGGGCGTTTTTGACCTCCACGTCAATATAGCCGGTGAACTTTTCCGCCTCCAGTTTTCGAATCAATCCCTCAAGATTGGTAAACTCGGAGGTCAAATCCGCATACACCACCTTTGATTTCGGCAGATTGGCCCAGAAATAGAGTCGCTCCGGCAGGATTCGATAAACCGAAATGGTAAAATTGTTTCGGCCTGCGCCTTCAACAACGCGCTCAACAGCATCCGTGCCGTGAAAATGCTGCCGCCGGTGGTCCAAAAATCCGTTGACAATGCTTTGCTCGTCAAAAAAAAGCACCGCCTCGGAAACCGGAGACTGAAAATGGACCACGCCGGCACCCACCTCGCCCTGGTAATGTTCAATGAGCCTGGCAATATCAACGTAGTAGCTGTTTAAATTTTCAACAACCGGCTTTTCTCTGGGAATCAGAAACATTTCTTTTTCCACATTGTATTGTTAACGATCTTCAGTTACGGCAATGATACGGCCGCAGACAAAGCAAACAGGCAATGCGCCGGCACGGGCGGGCGCATCGCCCTCATAATTTGCCTTGCCCGAATCCCGGCCTACCTGCGCCTTCTGAGCCGCTCAATGGAAAACCGCAAACTGTCCTGCATCCGGGAGATCGCTTCAGCCAAACTGCCGATTTCATCTTTGGAGCGCACTTCGATCTCAGCTTCCAGATCCCCGACGCTGATGCGGTCTGCCGCCTCGGTCAGATAGCGAATCTTGCGGGTCAGGCGGTATCCATAAACAATAATACAAAAACCAATAATCAGGATCGAGCCGCCCAGAATCCCGAGGTTGATATTGCGGGTCTCCATTGTCATCTGCTCGGCATTTTCGCGCAGGCCCTCGGTTCTTTCCGTAAATTCGTCCATGTAGGCGGTGGCCTCCAGTTGAAACTTTTTGCCCTCGATGTTGATGGGGACGATTGCCATGTATTTTTCCCTCAGGTCACCGTCTGCGTCCTTCCACATATATGTCCCGGCGGCCTCCTTTCTGCCCCAGGAATTTTCCATGAGCTCCCACCATTCCTCAAAATACGGGCCCAATGCTTTGCGCAGGGTGTCGTCGGTATTCGGTATGCCGATCAGATTCGGATTGGGGTGCGCCCATAGAGTGAAGTCCCGGTCCGCAGTTTCCTCTTCGCTCAAACAGGTGTAACCGCTTTCACCAACGGCTTGCACGGCAATCTGATTGAAAGTGGGATCGTAGCTGAAATCCTCACGTTCAAGCTCCGGATGCGTGCGCAGATAAATTTCGCACTGCAAAGCCACATCCCGGGCTTTTTGAAGCAGCTGATCCTTACCGGCCTCGGCAACCAATTCGGTGCTCTGATCGGTAATCTCCGTGGTCAGCTTGTCGATCTGCATGTATGAGAAATAGCCCGAAACCGCCATCAGGATAACCGGTATGACCAGAAAGAGGAAAAACATCTTGCCGCGCAACCCGATCCATCCGCCGGAAGAAAAATCACCCCCTGAATAATCCGGGCCTCCGGCTGCAGTCGAAGGCTCTTCTTCGCCCGGCTGTGCCAGGGATGGTCCGGCATCTTCCGCATCCTCCGGGGGTGCGTCGGCAGTCGCATAGGAAGGTTCGGAATAGGTTTCCTCGGGCAATTCCGTGGTTTCCATCAACCTGGACAGCTGGGTCACATGGCCGCATTCCCCGCACCGGACACGTATACTTTGGCCTCTATAGCGCTCAAGCTTATCCGGATCCAGATGATAAACCTTTCCGCATTCCTCGCAAATCACCGTCATGATCTATCCTCCTCGGTCAATTGTTGGCAGCATGAAATAAAATCATTTTCCTTTATCTCCAAAGGAATTCTTTTCTTGTTCCGCAAGGGACCAATCCCGGACTATGTCTGGATTTCCCGCAGCTTTTTGACCATGGCCTGCTGAAAGGCCACTTTTCTTTCCTCGCGCAAAATCTGGCGAGCCAGCAAGTCCACTAGCTCGGCTGCCCTATGGGCAGGGAACCGGTTGGCCGTCTCCCCCATCTCCCGGATCTCATCTTCGATCACCACGTCCGCAATGGGCCCCATGGCCCGGGAAAGCTGGGAGGAGAGAAAATCAAGAAAATCCTTTCCCAGGACCGGCATGCTATCCTGGGCCGGTTCGCAGAGTTTCAGCTGATGAAGCTTCTGGACCACGCCACGAAGGTCCTTCATGCTCATCTGCAGAGACTGGGCCACCTCACTGAGCCTCTTTTTACCGTCGAGTTCCATAAGCACCTGCAACATCTGACTGTCGAGGGAAACCTCGCCCAGGTCGGCCCGCAGGCTTCGTTTCAATACCATCCCGGAAATATCACCTGAAAAAACAGCTGTCATGCAATGCCTCCGTTTCGAAGGAAGATGTGTTCATTCCCTGGGTTACGCACCGAGATTCTTGATGATTTGCTGGATGACCTGCAGTTCCGACTTGATGGTTTTCCTCAGCTCTCCAACGATATAATCCAGGGCCTCCTGATTTTCCAGCACGGCCGCAGGGCTGTTCCCGGTTTTCCCGGAAACCTTTTGACTCCCGGCTGGTTCCGGGGTAAGCACCCGCTTCTTGAATTCCTTGAATCTTTTGACATCTGCGGAAAGCAGGCGTTTTTTCTCTTTTTCCGGCATTTCCGGACGGGCCAGAACGGTTTCAAAGTTTTTGAACACGTCTGCCACAAAACCGATGGCCTCCGGGTGCGCCTTGGCCTTTTTGGCCTTGATGTATTTGCCAACGGCTTCCTGGAGCTTTAAAAACATGGAAACGATTTTGTCGTCCTGGTAGGTCTCCTGCAACCGACGAATCTCTTTTAAAAAAGCCCCCATGCTTTCGTCTGAAATCTCCCAGTCAATCCCGGCCACCAGCGCACTGAGCTCACGGACAGGGGAATTTTGCTCATCAAACCCGGCATCCTCGTCTTCGCCAAACATTTCCTCGAGCCGGCTGGAAACTTCTTCGCCCAGGCCCTCATCATCTTCCGTGCGATTCAATGATTTTCCTCCTATTGCAGTTTTTTCCGCAGGGAACTGACAGTCAGTGCGATAATTTTTTTCATGGTGGCGGCCACATTATCGCCCCGGATGGCGCTGGCCGGGAAATAAGGGGCGTTTAATCTGGAGTTCAAATCCTTCTGCAGAGTTTCCCCCGAGAGAATGGGGATGCCTTCATCGGCGAGATCCCGCTTGTTGTACTGCATCACCAGCGGAATGTTAAAAATGTTTTTATTGAAGGTCTCCAGGTTTTCCTTTAGGTTCTGCAGGGAGCGAATATTCATCTCCCGCCGCAAATCCATGGAATCAGCCACAAAAACAATGCCGTCAACGCCCCGCAGCACCAGGCGGCGGGTGGCATTGTATTTCACCTGACCGGGGACTGTGTAGAGCTGGATCTTAATGCTGTGTCCCTTGATTTCGCCGATGTCAAATGGGAGAAAGTCAAAAAACAGAGTCCGGTCACCATAAGTTTTCACCGTGACCATCTCATTTAAAATCCGTTTTTTGAATTTGCGGTTGATATATTCGAGGTTCGTGGTCTTGCCGCCGCGGCCCGGGCCGTAGTAAACGATCTTGACCTGGACCTCCCGCTTTTTCGGATTAATTAACGCCAAATCACCTTCCTCCGCAACCCTTTAGGTTTTCTCCACTGCCATTATATTTCCCGAATATGCGCGTTCATAGTCCCCGCAACGACATTAAATCAACGTCTGAATGCGCTTGATGGCCTCGGCTACTTTCAATCGCAGAAATCCCAGAGAAACATCCCGGTTGAAAATGGTCAAAAGCAGCAAATCCTCCACCACCTTGCTGAAATGGATGCTTTCTTTTTCCCCCTTGTGAAACAACAGGGAAAATTCCTGCTCCCCGATGATATTGGCCATGGCGCTGACCGCCCCGTAATTGCCCGCCGCCAGTGCAGCCAGGGAAAACACGTCGTGATTGGCATGCCCGTTGTCAAGATTGACAATTACATTGCCGGCCAGATCCATCAGGATGACACTCTGCACCCCCAGATCGATCAACTCCTGCTGCAGCACATCTTCAATGGATTCGATCTGTTCCTTGGTGAAATCGATTGTAAAATCCATTTACGGTTACCCCTTGCCTTCCAAATTGATATGCACCCTTCCCCCCAATGCCGGAATTCGCTAATGCCCGCAATTTGTCCGGCGCGCTGTTTTTTTTGCATAAACTCTTTTCTTATATAACAATGATTTACCCGAATCAATGAGAAAATGCCCATTGATTCTATGCGGTCTTTTATCCTTATCTCAGTGGATTTCTGTTTAAGAATCAATAACATATTCTCAGTTCCGAATGCAAGCAGGAAAGGAAGATCATTTGTGGCATCATGGGGCAGGCGTTGCCGCTATTGCCCCTTTACCCTGAAATAACGCTCTACCAGGGCTTCTGCCAGTCCCGTGTATTCAGACGGGTGAAGATCTTTTAAATCCCGGCGCACGGCCTCGGGAATGGACTCCAGACCGTCAACAAAACCGGCCAGATCCTCCCGGGTGATTCGCTTGCCCCGGGTCAGTGCCTTTAACTTTTCATACGGCTGGCTTTCGCCGTAAACCCGCATGGCCGACTGCACGGGTTCAGCCAGCAATTCCTGGTTGGCCTCCAGGTCTGCAGCGATCACCGGCTCATTGGCCTCAACCCGGTCAAGGCCCTTGTATGTGGAGGCCAGGGCCACCATCATGTAGCCAAACACCACCCCCAGATTGCGAAGCACCGTGCTGTCGCTCAAATCCCGCTGGAATCTGGAAATCATCAGCTTGACCGCCATGTGCTCCATCATGGAAACAGCCAGCCCGAGATTGCCCTCGCTGTTTTCAAAATCAATGGGATTGACTTTATGGGGCATGGTCGATGATCCCACTTCTCCCTCTTTGAGCTTCTGCTTGAAATAGCCCAGGGAAATATAGCCCCACATATCCCGGTCCAGATCCGTGAGAACCGCGGAAATCCGTACCATGGAATGAAGAATGGCGGCCATGTAATTGTTGGGATTGACCTGGGTGGTGTACATCACAGGCGAGATCTCCAGATGCTGCTCCATAAACCGGGTGGAGGCGGCCATCCAGTCGATTTCAGGAAACACGAAGTGATGGGCATTGTAATTGCCGCTGGCCCCGTTTAGCTTGGCCTGAATGGGCAGGTCCGAAAGGCATCGCAGTTCATGGCGCAGACGCCAGGCAAAATTGACCATCTCTTTACCGACAGTGGTGGGCGTTGCCGGCTGGCCGTGGGTTCGCGCCATCATGGGAATGCTTTTGTACTCACGGGCCAGCTCCTCGATTTTCGCCAGGATTTCCCGGAGCCGCTCGACAATCTGCCGGCGGCCGCTGCGGATCATCAGGGCATAAGAGGTGTTGTTGATATCATCGGAGGTGCAGGCAAAATGCACCCATTCCTTGATATGGACCAGGCCGGAAGCCGTGAGCTTTTCCTTGATATAGTACTCCACGGCCTTGACATCATGATTGGTTTCTTTTTCAATGGCCTTGACCGCTTCGGCGCCATCCACGTCAAAATTCTCATATATGGCATCGATTTTTTTCAGTGCCGCATCATCGGCTTCCGCCATGCCCAGATCCCTGAGCAGAAATTTGAGCCACTGCAATTCCACGTAAAGCCGGTACCGAATCAGGCCGTATTCGGAAAAAATCTCCCTGAGCGGGCCGGCATGGCGGGCATATCTGCCGTCGAGTACGGAAATGGCTTCAATTGGCCTTTGTTGGGTCATGATTCTCCTGTTTCCTTGTCAGTGCTGTTTATTCATGGACTGATTTCTCAATTGGATTCAGCTCCGTCGCCCCCGGATCCCAGGAATGCCGTGGGCCGGGTATCCCGGATATAGCGGCGGACACCCTTGACAATGCCGTCGCATAAATGCTTTTGATACTTCGAATTGGTGAGACGCTGACATTCCCGTTTATTGCTGATAAAAGAGGCTTCAACCAAAATCGAAGGCATTTGGGCGCCCAGAAGGACATAAAACGGCGCCTGCTTGACGCCCTTATCATGAATCCGGCTGTAACGGCTGTCCAGATGGCCGATCATGTTTTTGTGCACATAAGTGGCCAACCGGCTGGATTCATTGATCTTGGCATTGCGCATCAAATCATCGAGAATCGTCTGCAGCTCGCTGATATTTTTCTCGGATGTGGCATTTTCCCGGGCGGCTACGGCAATGGAGTCCTCATCGGTTGTCAGGTTTAGAAAATAAGTCTCGATGCCGTATGCATTCCGGTTTCTGGCGGCATTGGCATGAATGGATATAAACAGGTCCGCTTTTTTGGTATTGGCAATGGCAGTGCGCTCCTCAAGGGTCAGATACACATCCCTGTCCCGTGTCAGCAGCACTTCACAGCCCAGTTCCTCGCGAAGCCTGGCGGCCAATTTTTTTGAGATTTCCAGTACCACGTTTTTTTCATGCACTCCCTTTAAATAACCCGGCGCCCCGTAGTCCTTGCCCCCGTGGCCGGCATCAATGACAATCCGCCGCACCCCCAGGGCCAGCTGCCGGGCAATGGAAGCTTTCTGATCCCGGGATATTTTGGGATCAGAGGAATCTGCTTGCTTCTCTGCAGCTGCCTGGCCCCTTACATCAATGACAATTCTGAAAGGATTTTTCAAAGAAAACACATTGTAATCTTCAAAGGACTTGATATCCACAACCACACGGACTTTATCAGACCGGTACTGACCGGCGCGCACGTCCTTGAGCAGGGTGTCGTTGATGGCAATCTGCTCCTGGATATGATTGGCCAGGCGGGTGTTGTCCAGATCCACGTACAGCCGCTGATTCATCTGGTTGATGGAGGGATCTTTTTTCAACAGGTTGTGCTTGAAATCAGTGGCCTGGTTGGCATCAATGACCACCCGGGTATATTCCGGGTTGGACCAGTAGCGGATTCCGGTAACCGTAACCGCCTCCCCCGATGCGGGCGCATTGCTGCGGTCTGAATGATTCGTGGTGACTTCCCCGGACGCAGTGTCTTCTCCGGCAAGCTTCACGGGGGTATGCGCACTTGTCGCAGACGCGTCAAGCGCTTTGCGCGCACGCCGGCTGTAGGCGCTCGACGGATACTGCCCGGCCACTTTTTTAAACAGGGACCGGGCTTTTTGCTCATCAGCAGGACTGCGGGAATGGGAATACAGTTTCTGATACAGCTGTGCGGTCATAAACAACCCGGCCGCCGCCCAGGGGCCCTCCCGATCCCGTTCATGGACAGCTTCGAAGCGCTCAATGCACTTTAACCAATAGCTGCGGTATTTCTGCCGCTCCGGGTGCTGCTGGAGTTGCCGGTAGCAGGACTCGGCTTCAAAATAGGCCTGTTTTGCCGCCTTTTCATCGGCTTTGATCGCATCCCCGATGTCTCTTAAAGCTGCCCGGGCTTTTTGCCTGTAAGCGCTTTCGGGATATTTTCGGGTCACCTGTTGAAACCGGGAAGCCGCAGCCTTGAGGTCTGCAGACCGGTAGGAGTGTCTGTAAAGCTCCCGGTACAGGCTTGCGGCCTTATACAACCCGGCCGCCGCCCAGGGACCGTCCGGGTCCCGATCATGGACAGCATCGAAGCGTTCAATGCACTTTAACCAATAGCTGCGGTATTTCTGCCGCTCCGGGTGCTGCTGCAGCTGCCGGTAGCAGGACTCTGCCTCAAAATAGAGCTGATTTGGCGAGGCTCCCGTGGATACGCACGACCCTAACACGCAAATCAGGCAGATAACGAAAATATGAATAAGTCGTCTGTGTTTCATGCAACTGCTTTGTTGATTAATGGCCAAAATCTCCGGCTTACGGATTGCCTGCGTCAGAATTCCCGGACCGGCTTGCGGATTGGCCCAGAAGTTTCTGCCGCAGTTGGTACAGTAGGTTCATGGCGTCCATGGGGGTCAGGTGTTCCACCTCGGCCTGCCTAAGGCTCTCGATCACGTCCTGCTCGGGGCCCTGAAACAAGGGCAGCTGCACAAATCTTTGCTGAACCCGGGTGCGCCGCGCCGGCGCAGCTGCCTCCCTACCCAGGACATGACCCTGTTTTTCCACATTCTCCAATACTTTTTTGGCACGCTCAACAACTTTTTCCGGCATCCCCGCAAGGCGCGCCACTTCAATTCCATAGCTGCGGTTGGTGCCGCCTTCAGCCAACTGGTGAAGGAAAATAATCTCGTCGTTGATTTCACGCACCGCGATATTGTAATTCTTCACCCGCCTGCGGACCCGGTGCAATTCCGTGAGTTCATGATAATGGGTGGCAAACATGGATTTCACCCCTGTGTCATCCAGGTCATGGAGATATTCGGCCACAGCCCACGCAATGCTCAGGCCGTCAAAGGTGGACGTACCCCGGCCGATTTCATCCATGATGACAAGGCTCCGGGAAGTGGCATTGTTCATGATGTTGGCGGTTTCCTCCATTTCCACCATAAACGTGCTCTGACCCTGGGATAGATTGTCCAGGGCCCCAACACGGGTAAAAATCCGGTCCGTGACAGCAATATCGGCCCGGTCTGCAGGCACAAAAGAGCCCATCTGCGCCATGAGCACGATCAGGGCAGCCTGGCGCAGCACCGTGGATTTACCGGCCATGTTCGGTCCTGTGATGATCAGCACCTGATTTTCCCGGTTATCCATCCGGAGGCTGTTGGGAACAAACCGTTCTGCCTCAATGAGTTTTTCCACCACCGGATGGCGGCCTTCGGCAATATCGATCACACCCTGCTCGTTGATGGCGGGCCGGACATATTGGTTCTGCACCGCGGCCTCGGACAGGCCGTTGAGCACATCGATTTGGGCCACGAATGCAGCGGCTGCGGCCACGGCCTTATGGGTTTGCGCCACCGCGTCGCGAAGTTTGCAGAAAATTTCGTACTCCAGGAATGCGCGCTGCTCCTGGGCGCCGAGAACCTTTGCTTCAAAGGATTTTAACTCATCGGTGATATAGCGCTCGGCATTGACCAGGGTCTGCTTGCGCACATAATGGGCGGGCACGGCATCCGCCTGGCTTTTGGACACCTCGATATAATAACCGAAAACCTTATTGTAGCGAACCTTGAGGGTCTGGATACCGGTTGCTTGTTTTTCCCGGGCTTCAAGCTCGGCCAGAAAGGATTTGCCGTCTCTGGCAATGGCAATGAGTTCATCAAGATTGTCGTCATAGCCGGTGCGGATCATGCCACCTTCGTTGACCACGGGCGGCGGGTCATCGACCACCGCGGCGGCAATGGTTTGGCCCAGGCCGGTCAACTCCGGCAGAATCGACGTATCCGGGCACAAAAGATCCGTGCTGAATCCGGCCAGGTGCCCGTGGATCTCCGGCAATGCCTCAATGGAGCGCCGCAGGGCCACAAGATCCCTTGCATTAGCCTGGCCCATAACGATTTTGCTGCCCAGCCGCTCCAAATCCGCCACGGATTTCAGGGACGCGCGAATGGCCTTTCGCTCCATGCCGCATGCCGCCAGCTGATCCACAGCCTCGTGCCGGGCCGCCATGTCACCGCCCCCCAGAAGGGGATATCGGATCCAGTGCTTGATCAGCCGGCCGCCCATGGCCGTGATGGTAAAGTCCAGCACCGAAAGCAAGGTGGCCTTTCGGGTGCCGTCTCGTAAATTGGCCAGCAGCTCAAGATTGCGGCAGGAGATATCGTCTATCTGCAGGTACTGGTCCAGAAAATAGGTTTCAAGACCCGACAGATGGGCGATCTGCTGTTTCTGGGTCTCCTGGACGTAAAACAGCAGGGCGCCGGCAGCGCCAATTCCGGCTTTGAGGCCTTCACAGCCGAAGCCCTCCAGGCTTCGGGTCTGGAACTGACGGATCAGGCGCTGGCGCGCCGGTTTGTAATCGCAGGCCCCGTCATCCATCCAGGTAATTGCGGACTGCTCAAACGAGGTGCAAAAAATTTCATAGCCATCGCCGGTCCGGGCGGCTGCAGGCATCAGGATTTCACTGGGGGCGATGCGCCTGATTTCTTCCAGCAGCGCATGCACATCACCGCTTTCCGTGACCCGGAAGGCCCCTGTGGACAGGTCCAGGCAGGAAAGCCCCCACCGGGAGGCCCGGCCGAGGATGGAGACAATAAAGTTGTTGGTGCGTGCATCGAGCAGATCGCTATTTAATACCATTCCGGGGGTGACCACACGCACCACTTCCCGCTTGACCAGCCCCTTTGCCGCAGCCGGATCCTCGGTCTGTTCGCAGATGGCCACCTTGTAGCCTTTTTCAATCAGGCGCCCCAGATAAATTTCAGCGGCCTTGACCGGCACTCCGCACATGGGCACCGGTTTTTTTTCGTTCTTGTTTCTGGATGTCAGGGTGATTTCCAGCTCACGGGCGGCAGTATGGGCATCATCGAAAAACATCTCGTAGAAATCGCCCATCCGGTAAAACAGCAGATAATCGGTGTACTGCTCCTTGATATCCAGGTACTGGCGCATCATGGGCGTCATTTGTGCATCGCTGGTTTGCCGGCCGGTCATAAAGGCTCATCCCCGATCCATTCCATCCCGGATCTCATTGAAAAACCTGATTCTTTACTTTTCGGGCTCAGCAGGAGGCTCCGCCTGGGGGTCAGCCGTGTCCTTCGGGCCGGCAGGCATAGCCGGGGCCTGCTGTGCCTTGCCTGCGGCCGCCAGCTCTGAGTCAAGCTCGGAAATCCTGCGGTCCTTGGCAGCAAGCTGCTCATTGAGCTGCCGGACTGTTTTGCGGGTCTTGAATTTCTTCGACAAACTCATAAAAAAGCACAGAAAAAAACCGATGAGAAACACCGCAAGGTAATATACGGCCGTAGGCAGTTCCGGCGAGGCGTATTTAAAAAAATACAGGTTGAGCTTAAAGCTGCGCTCCACGAGGAAAAACCCTTTGTTCTGAAACACCACAATTGCTGCCAATACCACAATCAGCAGCCAGCAAACATACTTAAGCTTTTTCATGCGCATATCCTCCAACAAGGCTTCCGGGTCTTTGGGCACCACAAAAAAACAGTGCCGGATGCAACTGCAATTTGTCAAATTCTGATGTGAAACTGCTATATTGTAACGTTTGCCGGAAAAACTCAACCGTTTTTTCAGCACCGGCCAGGGACAAAAAAACCAAATCACCAGGCGCGGATCTGCGGCCGCATGCGCTCCGGGGCCAAATTTAAAAAATACTGATCCGTCATCCCTGCGATAAAATCCCGGACAATTTCAGCAGAGCAGTGCGCTGATATGTAATCTTCGGCCATATCGGCAATAAAATTGCGGTAAACAGGTGATTGTTTGTTGCCGGCTTCAATATCATTGAAAAACCGCTCAAACAGATGCTCAAACAAATGCTCAATTTTGGGTGTGTCCTGCTTGATGGCCGGATTTGAATAGATCGCCTCGTAGTTAAATTGCTTCAGCCGCCGCAGAGCCCCGGAGATCTCCGGGCTGAAAGCCACGGCGTCGTGCTCATAGCTGGTGCGGATCACATCCGTGACAAGAGTATAGACAATGGTGCCGTTGGTATCGCCCAGGTGCTGCACGCAGTCCGCCGGCAGGTCCTTGCGCCGGATCAGGCCCAGACGGATGGCGTCTTCAATATCTCTGCCGATATAACTGATGGTGTCGGAAAAACGCACCACGCATCCCTCCAGGGTCATGGGCACCAGATCAACCGGCCGGCCGGATTTTTTTTCTGCGAGTTCCGCCTGATGGTCTTCAAAGGTTTTGCCCTGCACGGGCGCCAGGTGCCGGTTGTGAACCTCTCCGTCATGGCACAGAATGCCGTCTAACGTCTGGAGGCAGAGATTCCAGCCCCGGCCCTTTCGCTCGACTTTTTCCAGGAACTGAACGCTTTGCACGTTGTGATGATACTGCCCGATGCCAGCGGCCTGGCACAAGTTTGAAAGGAACCGTTCACCGTCATGGCCAAAGGGCGGATGACCGATGTCATGGCCGATGGCAACGGCCTCGATCAAATCTTCGTTTAATCCCAAAAACCGACCGATGGTCCGCGCCACCCTGGAAACCAGCTGCACGTGGAGCATGCGGTGGGTGATATGATCATTGCGGATCAGATAAAATACCTGGGTTTTATCAATATACCGGCTGTACGCCAAAGAATGCAGGATACGGTCCACATCCACGGCAAAGGGCTGCCGGTAATCGGTTTCCAGCTGTTTTTCCGGGCGCCTGCGAAGCCCCCCGGCGCTTTTGGCAGCCCCGGGTGAAAGGCTTTGCTGCTCCCGGTCGTCGAGCATCGCTGTCAACTCTTGCAGGGCGGGGAGCTCAGATCTCTGCATTGGCGATCTTTTCCTCCATGATCCTGTAATAATCCATGCCAGCTGCGGCAAAGCCGGCTTTGCCGTATTTCATGTTGGCCTCAAGAACATATAATCTGTTGCCTGTCATGCAAATGTCAATGCCCACATCATCCCAACCGCAACAGCGAGCCGTATGCAGGGCCAGATCACGGGCGGATTCAGGCACGGGATCCAGACTGATTTTGCCGCCGCAGCCCAGATTGGTCCGAAACTCGCCCTGTGCGGCAATGCGCCAGTAGGCATGGGCAACTTTATCGCCGATGACCACCACCCGAATATCCCGGTCAATGGGCAGATATTCCTGGATATAAGCGATATTGGTCAGCCCACAGTAAGCATCCAGGTCATCACGGCCGGCAATCAGAAACACGCCCCGGCCCAGGGCCGAACCCCGGGCAATTTTGCCCACAAAGGGAAACCGGAAATGCGACAGGATCTTTTCCGGCAGGCGCCTGCCGTAAAAGGTGCGGGTTCTGGGCCGGGGCAGATCAAGGATTTCAAACAGGGCGCTTTGCTTGATCTTGTCCTGAACGAACCGATAGGTATGCACGCTCGGAAAAATCGATTTTCCGGTAGCTGCCAGCAAATCGGCATAAAAAGTGGAAGGATAATATATTTTCGGGGCATCCCGGATCAATTCCGCCTCAGCCGGGGGATAATCGGAAAAATTGGGCCGCACCCCCAGGCAGGTCACATTGGAACAGGATCGCAGGTGAAGTTCAAGGCAGACGGCATTTGACGGGCGAGCCGTAGATCGAACATTATCTTGCTTCAAGGCGCTGCATCCGTATTGCCGGGCAGTTCCGGGGAAAAGGCCCGGGCCGGTACGGCCGCATCCGCCCAGCAGCGCTCCACGCTCACCGACAGGCGATGGCCCGCTGCATCAGAGATCTGAAGTTCAAAGGGCATATCTCGTCCATCTGCAGACCGCACCTCAAGGATTTCCGCCCGATAGGCAGTCCCCTGCCAGGTAAACATTTCCACTTCCCGAACACTGATGGGTTCAGTGGAAAACCGGATGCGCTGTACGGTTCCGGAAAACCGTTTTTTGAGCACCAGCATTGGATCACCGCCAAGCATTTGATAGGCGGCAGCCGTGTCATGATCCGCTATGGGAACCCCGCCGCCGAGCAGCAGTGCAAGATCATCCACATCAATATCCACCCCGGCAAGCCGGCCCAGGCTTCGCCGACCGGTATCCCTGCGCCGGACCTCCCCGTCTTCCGGAAAGTGGAAGGAGCACAAATCCGGGCCGCAGATAATCTTGACAAAGGGCTGGCCGGCAAGGCCCATGGCTTCAATCCGGAAACGCCCCCCTGGCGCGCCAAGCCACGCCGCACGAACAGACCATGAACCGCTGTCATCGTCCACTCCGATTCGGCCGACGGCCTTATAGGGGGTCATTGCCTCATTTGCTTCCTGGATACGGGCAAGAAGGGATTCGGCTTTTCCCGCTTCCATCCGGGAAACGGCAGACGGCGGAGGTTTTTCCACAGAAGCGCAGGCCCCTGTGAGCAGAATCAAAAACAGCGCAATCAGGCGGCCCTTCAAGGCGACACCTCCTGCTGCCGGAGCGCATCCATTTTTTCCTTTACGGCATCCGCTTCTTCAGAGCCGTTTTCCAGGGCCTTTTTATAATATTCCAGGGCACGGCCGGGCTGATCGGTTTTGCGGTAGACATCGCCCAGATGCTCCAAAATAACGGGATCATCGCCGATTTTTTCAACAGCCTTTTCCAGATACTTGCGGGCCTTTTGATAATCGCCCTGCCGATAATGCACCCATCCCATGGAATCCAGGATGTGGCCGCTTTCCGGCTCCAGTTCCAGGGCCCGGCGGACCAAAGCCTCGGCCTCCTCCAGGTGGATGTCTTGATCGGCATAGGTGTATCCGAGATAGTTCAGGGCGTCTGCGTTTTCCGGGTCCTTTTCGATGACCTGCTTCATTTTTTCAATTGCAGCGTGAACATTGCCCATTTTTTCGTAGAGCACCCCGAGTTCATAGAGCAATTCGGTGCTCCCGGGATTAATGGAAAGCCCCTGCTGCAAAAGCGATTCAGCCTGCCGGTAATGCTCCTGTTCCTGATAAAATGCACTCAAATACGGAATCAGACTTGCCTTTCCGGCGCTGTCGCTTTTTTCCATGGCTGATTCAAGCAGCCCGACAGCCTTCCCGGTCTTGGACTCCCGGTTGTAAATAATGGCCTGGTGGATCATGGCATCAATGTAAAAATCGCTGTCAGACGCCACCTGCCGGAAATGGTCCATGGCAGGACCTGTTTTGTCGGAAAGGTAAAGGGCTGCCCCGGCCAGATAATGCAAAGCGGAATTCTGCGGGTCATGTTCCAAAACGCCTGACAGGGCGATTATGGCGTCATCATATCGCTGCCGGCCCAGCATCCCGGTAACGGCCTTGATCACATCCGAATCAGGCCCGGCGCTTCCGGCGAGATCCTCCCAGATTGCGCGGGCCTTATCCGCCCGGCCCTGTTTTTTATAAAAAACCCCGAGTTCAAGGGCAGCGGCTGCATTGCGTGGATCGCGTTCAAGAATGGCCTGGTACTGGGAAGCCGCCTTGCCCTCTTTACCCTGGCGCCTGTAAATATCAATGAGCGCAGCACGCGGTTCCATTAAATCCGGCTCAATGGACAGGCACCGCTGATAAGCGTCTGCAGCATCCTCGAGCCGGCCCAGTTCATTGTAGGCCCGGCCCAGATAATAAAACCCCATATAATTTCCCGGAAACCGCTCCACAAAATCCATCATCAATTCTGCAGCCCGGTTGAACTGCTCCTGCTGCAGATAAAGCCGGGCCAGCATCAGGGCAATGTTTTCCCGTTCCGGCGCATTTTCGACAACCTTTTCATAAGCCTGCCGGGCTGCATCCAGTTCTCCGGCACTCTGCCAGAGGGAACCGGCGACGATCAGCGACTCTGTGTTGTCCGGATCCTGACCCAGGGCCTCCTTGATAATTTCCAGGGCTTTATCCTTCCTGCCCTGCTTGATGTAGAGCATGGCAAGCTCTTTTTTGACAACCGCCTGATCCGGGACCTTGTCAACAGCGTCTTTCATAAAGGCCACGGCCTCTTCCAACCGACCGGAGCGGGCAGCGAGCTGCGCGCGTAAAAAATCATAATAATGGCTGACCGGCCGCTGTTGCCCCCCAGCAGGCGAAGTGATGTCAGGAGGGGGTTGAGCAGCCGGTACCGAAGGCCCGGGGTGGTGATCCCTGCCCGCGCATCCGGCAGTGAGGACAGCAGTTATAACCATTAAACCCCCGAACAGAGCAAACGTGCGGATCCCGAGGCGGGGCGCCGGGCTTGAATTCCTGGGCGTTTCACTTGTTGCGGCGCCTGAAAGCCGCATGATGTTACTCGTTTTCCTCGGGATATTCATAGGCGGCGAAGTCCGGAATCTCTTTTTCGAAAAAAACCCTCATTTTCTTGACAATATTTTTTTCCAGCTGCCGCACCCGCTCCCGGGAGATCTGGTACTTGTCCCCGATGTCCTGAAGGGTATCGGGAGTATCGGTGAATATGCGCCGCTGAAAAATATCCAGCTCCCGCTCTGAAAGTTGCTTTTTAAAATCCCCGAGCTTTTCGCGCAGCAGGGACTCGACTTCCTTGCGGGCCACCTGGGATTCAATGGACTCGGTATCCGAACTAAAAAAATCGCCCCGCTCGGTGTCCGAGTCATCCTTTAATGGCTCATCCAAAGACACATCCCAGCCGTCAAGGCGCAGATCCATGTCCCGCACTTCCTGCTCGGAGACGCCCAGCCGGCTGGAAAGCAGCTTTGTCTCCGGGGCAAAACCCTGCTCCACAAGTTTCTGTTTTTCCTTTTTGAGCTTAAAAAACAGCTTCCGCTGACCCTGGGTGGTGCCGATCTTGACCAGGCGCCAGTTGTCCATGATAAATTTCAGAATATAGGCCTTGATCCAGAAGGCTGCATAATAGGAAAACTTGACGTTCTTGTAGGGATCAAACTTCTGCACCGCATGCATCAGGCCGATATTGCCCTCCTGGATCAAATCCATAAGATTCTGCATCCAGGTGCGCTGAAACTCCATGGCAATCTTGACCACCAGCCGAAGATTGGATGTGGCCAGAATATAAGCCGCATCCGGATCCCCTTCCTCCTGCAGGCGCCGGCCAAGTTCAACCTCCTGCTCCCGGGTCAGCAGGGGATACCGGCTGATCTCGGAAAGATACCGCTGGAGCGGGTCATAGGGGACCAGTTGACCCTGCTCACCGGGCAGAGACACGGCCTGTTTCAGCCTCCGGGTGGTTGCCGAATCGCTGCCGCCGTCCGTGTCGCTGTCGGACAGGCCATTTTCCGGATTTTCAATATGATCGGTTGGCTTCTGCTTGCTCATAATCTTTGGGCTATCATCGAATTTTTTCGCCTGGCACCGGTGAGTGCAACAATCGCGGTCTTTGCCATAAAATACATATAATAAGTTTTTTCCCGCAAGATCTCAACCTTATTGAATCGCTCAGTTTGGGTAAAGCGATTTTGCCGTTGTGGCAGAAGTGCCCTTTTTATAATGGACAAAAGCATTTTCTAATGGTAAAAAAATTTTTCCCCATTCTCAAGGATTTTACCTGTCAATCAGTGAAGATCCAGAGTATGCGCGCCTGTAGCTCAGCCGGACAGAGCAACGGACTTCTAATCCGTAGGCCGCAGGTTCGAATCCTGCCAGGCGCGCCAATCGGGTTTTCCCCCAGACCTTGCTGCCGCAGCATCTGCGCCCGAAACAAAGAGGGGCTATGCACCGGCGGTATTACTTATATTTCAGGAAGCATTGCGCGCATGGATAAGGGTCCAGTATCCCAGCAGGTTTACAGGGCAGGTCTCCACAACCTGGAGCGGATTCTGCGCAAGAAACGCCTCCAGTGAAAAACGGGGACGAAATCCAAGCAGGCTTTTGAAGGGCAGCATAACCGTTTCCACCATCCTCGGAATCAGATGCGGGTTGCTGAAATGATTGACCACGAAAATATCGCCCCCGGGTTTGCACACCCGCCGGATTTCCTCCATCATTTTTGCAGGCTCAGGCACCACGGTCACAACGTACATGACCGCCACCTTATCAAAGCTATTATCGGCAAAACTCATGCTCTGGGCGTCCATCAGAGACAAACTCCGGCTGCCGTCGCCATTTCCGTTTGTATAATTTCTGGCATACCAGAGCATGTGCGGTGAAATGTCAATGCCTACAACCGAGACGTCTTTGGGATAAAGCGGCAAAGAAAGCCCGGTACCCACGCCCACTTCCAGAATCCGCTGGCCCGGGGCAAAATTCATTTTCCCGATAAGCGCCCGGCGGCCGTGCTCAAAAACTTTTCCAAAAATCCGGTCATAATTTCCGGCATAGCGCTTATATGCCTTTATAATCGCCTGATCATCCATTGTCTGACTCCAGGGCTTTTCCTTTTCGCGGCAGGAGGCCGCATGATTGCAAATTTGACAAATAAAACAAATTCATTTATTTAACCTTAAGCATGAACGCTATTTTATTATCAAAGATCCGCCCGGTTTGAAAGCGTTTTCTGCTTTCGCCCCTTTAACCCGCTTACATATGGAGGCTGACATGTCATATGAAACCATTGAGGTCGATGTTGCCGATGCCATCGCCACCATCACCATCAACCGCCCCAAATCCTTAAACGCACTCAACGCCCAGGTGATTACTGAAATGCACGCAGCCGTTGATGAAATCGCGGCAAACGATGATATCCGTGCGCTTCTGATCACTGGCGCAGGGGACAAAGCGTTTGTGGCCGGTGCCGACATCAGCGAACTGGCCAAACTCAACCCGGTCAGCGCCAAGCATTTTGCCTCCCGCGGCCATGAGCTCATGTTTAAAATCGAAGCCCTGCCCATTGCCGTTATAGCCGTGGTCAACGGTTTTGCATTGGGCGGCGGCCTGGAACTGGCCCTTTCCTGCGATTTCATTTATGCTGCGGACAACGCCAAAGTGGGACAGCCGGAAATCAATCTGGGCATTATCCCGGGATTCGGCGGCACCCAGCGCCTGGCCCGCATTGTGGGCAGAAACCTGGCCCGGGAAATGATTCTCACGGGCATGATGCTCTCAGCAGAAGAGGCTGAGAAAAAAGGCATTGTCAACCGGGTGGTACCGGCTGGCGAACTCATGGAAGCCGCCGTGAAAACAGCCAAAACCATTGCCCGAAAAGGACGTGTGTCGGTCCAGGCGACCAAGCAGACCATCGCAAACGGGATGGATGCGGATCTGGGAACCGGCTGTGAAATTGAAATCAACGCCTTTGCATTGTGCATGGCCAGCGAAGATGCAAAAGAGGGCACCAGCGCATTTCTGGAAAAACGCAAGCCTGAATTCCGGGGCAAATTAAACCAGTAACGGTTTTTTTCTTGACAGATCTAACCGGGGCTGTTTAATGTACGGGCATCTGTTTTTTTCGGGACATATTTTTTCAAAAATTCACAAGGTCTGCCAACGCATGAAACAAGCATCTGAGCATGCCGGTTTCGGGAACTTTTTTTTCTTTAAAAAGTCTTCCCATGGATCGGCGCAGTAAAAAAGCCAATCGAAATACGCAAACAAGGCCATGGGAAGACGCAAACAGGCAACCCATGGCCTTTTTTCATGCCAAAAGGCTGTGGGTTTTCCCGCAGCCTTTTTTTATGGGCAAACCCATCGGCCCGGGCCAGGCAGCGGTTGTATGAAGAACCACACCACGCACAGGAGGACAACGATGATATACGACATCGAGTATGAAACCATGCCCCGGGAAGCCCTGGAATCCATCCAGCTGCGGCGGCTGCAGGCAACGGTTTCCCGGGTGTATGCAACAGTTCCGCATTACCGGAAAAAATTCGACCAGGCCGGGCTGAAGCCCGGTGACATCCAGCGAATGGAAGACCTGCAGCGACTGCCTTTCACCATTAAACAGGATTTGCGGGACAATTATCCCTTTGGCATGTTTGCCGTTCCCATGGACAACGTGGTGCGCATTCACGCCTCCTCGGGCACCACGGGAAAACCCACGGTTGTGGGCTACACATCCCGGGATATCAACACCTGGGCCGAACTCATGGCCCGCGCGCTTTCCGCAGGCGGGGCCACCCGGGGCGATATCATCCACAATGCCTATGGATACGGTTTGTTTACAGGCGGTCTGGGCGTGCACTACGGGGCGGAAAAGCTTGGCGCGTCCGTCATCCCGGTATCCGGTGGCAACACCAAGCGACAGGTGGTTATCATGCGCGACTTTGCCCCCACCATTCTCACGGCCACCCCCTCCTACTCCCTGCACCTGGCCGAGGCGGCCGAAGACATGGGGGTATCATTTAAGGATCTGAGCTTTAAGTTCGGCATTTTCGGCGCTGAACCCTGGTCCGAGAACATGCGAAAGGAAATCGAGGAAAAGCTCAATCTCTC
>NZ_JAWODO010000145.1:0-11343 GCF_046483245.1 Desulfosalsimonas sp.
AAGCCATGCACGCCATGCTTGAGCACGGCCTGACCATTCCCGAAGTGGACGCCATTTTCGGCCAGCCCATGGGCCGGCCCAAGACCGCTACATTTAAGACCGCCGACATGGTGGGGCTCGATACCATGTATCACGTGGCCAAGAATTGCTACGACATGTGCCCGGACGATGAAATGCGCGACACCATGGCCTTGCCCGCGTTTGTTGAAAAAATGGTTAACAACAACATGCTTGGCAACAAAACCAAGGGCGGGTTTTACAAAAAGGAAATCACCCCGGAATGGAAAACCATCCGCAAGGTGATTAACCCCGAGACCCTGGACTATGAAGAATACGGCAAGGTCGATTTTCCCTGCCTGGCAGAGGCCAAGAAAAAGGCCTCTCTTCCGGAAAAGATGCAGGCCATTGTTTATGCCGACGACAAGGCCGGCAAGTACGCCTGGGATGTCATGGCTACCAGCCTGATCTATGCCGCCAACCGGATTCCCGAGATTTCCGATACCATCGTGGACATCGACAATGCCATGAAATGGGGCTACAATTTTGAAATGGGCCCGTTTGAGGCATGGGAAGCCATCGGGGTGAAAAAATCCGTGGAAAAGATGGAAAAAGAAGGCCGCACCGTGCCGGAAAAAATCAAGAGGTTTCTGGATGCGGGCAACGAGACTTTCTACAAGATCGAAGGCGGCAAAAAATATTTCTATGATTTTGCCTCTGGCGCCTACAAGCCCGTGCCAGTCAGTGAAAAGCAGGTCAGCCTCTATAATCTGCGCCAGGAAAACAAGGTGGTCAAAACCTCGGGCTCCTGTTCACTGATCGATCTTGGTGACGGTGTTTTTGACATCGAGTTTCATTCCAAGATGAACGCGGTCAACCGCGAAATGATCGAGTTTATGATCGAGGCCCACCAATATGTGGCTGAAAACGGCGTGGGCGTGGTTGTGGGCAACCAGGCCTCGGGCATGCCGGCTCCGTTTTCCGCAGGCGGGGACCTGGGCTTCATGCTCGGCCTGGCAAAAGAGGGCAAGTTCTCTGAAATCGATGATTTCATCAAGACCGTGCACCAAAGCATCCTGGCTTCCAAGTACGCCCCCTACCCGGTGGTGGCCGCCCCGTTCGGCCTGGCCCTGGGCGGCGGATGCGAGGTCTGCCTGGCGGCTGACCGCGTGGTGGCCAATGCGGATCTGTTCATGGGCCTGGTGGAAGTCGGCGCCGGTCTGGTGCCCGGTGGTGCCGGCATGATGCATCTGTGGCAGAATTACATCAAGTACAAACCCCAGATTGCCGAGATCACCGATTACTCCGGGTTCTTTGTCCAGGCGTTTATGCAGGTGGCCCAGGCAAAAGTCTCCGGATCTGCGGCAGAAGCAAGAAATGCGGGTTTTCTGCGTCCCACAGACCGGATCGTATTCAACAAGGACCTGCTCATCGGCGAGGCCAAAAAGGAAGTGCTTAAGATGGTTGATGACTGCTACGCTCCGCCGCGCAAAGAAAAGTTCCCGGTGTTCGGCCGCGAGGGCCAGGGCATGATCTGGTCTGAGATGTTTAACATGAAATCGGGCGGATACATCACCCCGCACATGGAAACCATTGCCAAACGGGCCTGCTACTGCTTAGCCGGCGGGGACGTGCCCGCAGGCACACCGGTTGCCGAGGATTATCTGCTCAAGCTGGAGCGCGAAGCCTTTGTGGATCTCTGGCGCACCGAGCAGACCCAGCAGATGGCAGAGCACATGATGAAAACGGGCAAGCCCTTGTTCCTGTAACAGATATAATAACTGAAAGTTAGGAGGATATACAGATGAGAGAAGCCTATATTGTCACATCGCTCCGCACGCCGGGCTGCCGGAGGGGCAAAGGCGCATTGGCCCAGACACGGCCGGAGGATCTGCTCAAGACCGTGATAGAAGCCGTCATGGAAAAAACCCCAAATCTGGACAAAAAGGACGTTGAAGACCTGATGATCGGGTGTTCGTTTCCCGAAGCCCAGCAGGGTCTCAATATCGGCCGCGTTATTGCCCAGATGGCCGGTTTTCCGGATGCTACCTGCGGGGCCACGGTCAATCGTTTCTGCTCCTCGGGGCTGGAAGCCATTTCGCTGCAAGCCATGCGCATCAAAAGCGGATGGTGTGATGTGGCCATCGGCGGCGGCATTGAATCCATGAGTATCGTGCCCATGGGCGGCAACATGCCCCGCCCGCATCCCAAGATGGCAAAGGAAAATCCGGATGTCTACGTTTCCATGGGCATTACCGCCGAAAACGTGGCCAACCGATACAATGTCACCCGGGAAATGCAGGACGAGTTTGCCTATCATTCCCAGATGAAGGCGGCAAATGCGAAAAAGAACGGACTTTACAAGGAACTCGTCCCCACCACGGCTTCGCGTTTCGTGGAAAAAAACGGCCAGTGGGAAGAGCAAACCTTTGTCCAGGATTTTGACGACGGCATCCGGGAGACCACCACTATTGAAGGGCTTGGCAAGCTTCGCCCGGTTTTTGCCGCAAACGGTTCGGTTACTGCGGGAAATTCCTCCCAGACCACTGATGGGGCCGCGGCCACGCTGATCGTAAGCGAAGAGGCGTTGAAGAAATACAACCTCGAGCCCATTGCAAAGGTCAAAACCTATACCGTGACCGGCTGCAGAGCCGATGAAATGGGTGTTGGACCTGCTTACGCAATTCCCAAGGTTCTGGACATGGCCGGGCTTAAGGTCGAGGATATCGGCATTTTTGAAGTCAACGAGGCTTTTGCCTCCCAGGCCATCTACTGCATGCAGCAGCTCGGGCTATATGATGACAAGAGCCTGTGGTCCTCTGACAGTGACAAGCGCATTGTCAATGTCAACGGCGGTGCCATCGCCCTGGGCCACCCCCTGGGCTGCACCGGCGCCAAGCTTTGTGCCCAGGTGATCAACGAGATGAAGGAACGCGGCGTGAAATACGGCGTGGAATCCATGTGCATCGGCGGCGGTATGGGTGCTGCGGCCGTGTTTGAGCTGGTATAGACAAGACAGGGCGTCGGTTTGATACCGCCGCCCGTGTCGGAATGAAAATAAAAAGGCTGCCGGGTTTGTCCGGCAGCCTTTTTTATATGGGTTTTTCGTTTTGGCCTTTATCCGGGAGATTATTTGTTCTTGTTTTCAAATTCCTTCATAAAGGATATCAGTTTTTCAACGTTTTCCACGGTGGTGGCGTTGTAGATCGAGGCCCGGCAGCCGCCCACTGAACGATGGCCCTTAAGGCCGCCAAGACCGTTTTGGGCGGCCTCGTCAATGAATTTCTTTTCCAGCTCCTCGCTGGGCAGCCGGAATGTGACATTCATCATTGAGCGGCTGTCGAGATCCGCGGTTCCCTTGTAAAAATCGCTTTCGTCAAATGCGGAATAAAGGAGTTCCGCCTTTTTCCGGTTGATTTTCTCCATTTCCCCGAGTCCGCCAACGGTTTCCTCCAGCCATTTGAGCACCAGCTGCACCGTGTAGATGGCAAAGCAGGGCGGGGTGTTGTACATGGAGTTTTTCTCCACATGGGTACGGTAGTCCAGCATGGTAGGCAGACCGTCGGGAATGAGTTTGAGCATATCATCGCGCACGATCACCATGCACACCCCGGCCGGGCCGATATTTTTCTGTGCGCCCACATAGATCATGCCGAATTTGGACATGTCAATGGGCCGGCACATGAAATCCGAGGACATGTCTGCCACCAGGGGTACATTGCCCGTGTCCGGAAAATGATCCCACTGGGTCCCCTTGATGGTGTTGTTGGAAGTGATGTGGACAAATGTGGCATCCGGGTTAAGGGAGAGCTGCTTTGGAATGTAGGCGAAATTGCGGTCCTCGGAAGAGGCGGCCACGTTAAAGTTCTTTTTCTGGATCTGGGCTTCCTTGATGGCCTTGGTGGACCAGGTGCCGGTGTTGATGTAATCGGCTGTGCGCCCTTCTGCCAGAAAGTTCATGGGGATCATGGCAAACTGCAGGCTGGCGCCGCCCTGCAAAAACAGGACGTGATAATCCTCCCCGATGCCCAAAAGCCGCTTGGTGCGGGCCACGGCATCATTGATCACATTGTCAAAGTCGCTGGACCTATGGCTGATTTCCAGAATGGACATGCAGCAGTCCTGAAAATTCAATACATTGGCCTGAAGTTCCTGGAGCACCGGTTCGGGCAGGGCTGCCGGACCAGCATTGAAATTGCAAATTCGATTGACTTCCATAAATGATTCCTCCGGTTAATTATTGAAATAATTTTGACGGCTTTGTAAAAAGTCCAATATCTGCGTTACGCGCGATTTTTCAGAATTTCACGTACGGATAAGTACGCTGCATTCTTCAAAATCGCGCAAGCCTTGATCTTGAACTTTTTACAAAGCCGTCTGTAATCAGACTTTTTACAGGCGCAGAACAAAATAAAACATAAACATTAAGTATTACATAATTGTTAAAATAAGTCAACAATTAATGATTGCCCGAAATTGCAGGCAGTTGCATTGTTTTTTTACGGCCGGTCCATGGGCCGTAGCGGCCGGGTTGTTGACATCTGCGCGGCTTTGCCATAAAACAGAGACAAATTTTGAAGAATCCCGGAACATCCCGGGACATTGATTCGGTCAGGCCGTAAAACCGGGTTGAATCACAGCGCTGGAGCAGTGGAAAATGAAAATTTATGATTACCCATCAACCGAGGCGGAAAATCGGATTCAGGCAATTTTAAGCCGGGGCATTGATACGGGAGCGGCGGATTATCAAAATGTTTCCGCCATTGTCAAGGATGTCCGGACCCGGGGGGACGAAGCAGTGGTGGAATACACCAACCGCTTTGATGCACCTCAGATGCGCATCTCCGGGCTCAAGGTGACAACGCAGGAAATCGAGGCGGCCCGAAAGTCTGTCAGTTCTGAATTTATGGCTGCCCTTGAAACGGCTGCATCCCAGATTGCGTCCTTTCATCGCAGGCAGGTGCGCAATTCCTGGTTTACCGCGGACCGCCAGGGCGTGGTGCTCGGCCAGCTGCTCAATCCAGTGTCGGCTGCCGGCATCTATGTTCCCGGGGCCAGGGGCGGCACAACCCCCCTGGTCTCCTCGGTTCTCATGGGCGCCATTCCGGCCGCCATTGCCGGTGTCAGCCGGGTTGTCATGGTGAGCCCGCCCATGGAAGACGGCGCAATCAATGCGCATCTGCTGGCTGCAGCAGATCGGGTCGGGGTTACGGAAATTTATAAAACCGGCAGTGCCTGGGCCATAGCCGCCCTGGCATACGGTACAAAGACCATTGCCCCCGTGGATGTGATCGTGGGGCCGGGAAATATTTACGTGACCCTGGCCAAGAAAATCGTTTCCGCGTTCGTGGGCGTGGACATGATTGCCGGGCCCAGTGAAATCCTGGTGGTGGCCGATGAAGAAGCCGATCCGGGCTTTATCGCAGCCGACCTGCTGTCCCAGGCAGAACATGATCCCCTGTCATCGGCAATTCTCGTTTGTACCTCCCGGGATCAGGCCCGATCCGTGCAATCCGAGGTCCAGCACCAGCTGGCCGGGCTTTCCAGGCAACAGATCGCAGAACAGGCCATAGAAGATTTTGGTGCGGTTTTTGTGGTTCGTGATATTTCCGTGGCCATGGCCCTGTCCAACCGGATCGCACCCGAGCATCTGGAATTGCAGATCCGGGATCCGTTTGCATGGCTGCCCCTGGTTCAAAACGCCGGGGCGGTTTTTCTCGGCGCCTACACCCCTGAGCCGGTGGGCGATTACATGGCCGGCCCCAACCACGTGCTGCCCACCGGCGGTTCGGCCCGGTTTTCATCGGCCCTTTCGGTTGACTGCTTTGTCAAGCAGTCCAGCGTGGTTTATTATTCCAGGGATGCCTTTGTCCGGGAAGCCGAAGCGGTCACGGCCCTTGCAGAAATCGAGGGTTTGTCGGCCCATGCCGCATCCATTCGCCAAAGACTCAAGTCCTCGGATTGACGTTGCTGATTTACTGGCTGCATCCAGAGCCGGCAGAAGGACGGGGAAAAAGGATAAATCCGGCCTTGACAAGCGGACGGCAAGTACATATTTTATTATTTTGAGATTATACTCATAAGGTGGAGAAAATGGGGAGACCGCATAAAAAACGTAACGTGGCATACAATCCAAATGTCAGCTATTTCAAGCCCCGGGGGATTCCCATGAAGGAACTGTCGGAAAGTGTCCTGACAGTGGATGAATGCGAAGCCATCCGGCTGGCCGATTATGAAGGATTGTCCCATGAAGCCGCAGGAGAGTTGATGGGCGTTTCCAGGGCCACTTTCGGCCGGATTATCGAACAGGCTCGCAAAGTGGTGGCCGATGCCCTGATAAACGGCAGGGCCATCCGCATTGAAGGCGGTTCCTACAGATTCGTGGATACGGAGCGGCGGTTTGGATGCAAGATATGCAACCATCAGTGGGTGTTGCCGTGCGGAACCGGCCGCCCCGACCATTGCCCCGAATGTGGGGATATTGCGGTGGGCCGCGTTCGTCCGGCAGGCAATGAGCCCTCAGAGTGCCGGTAGGGCGCGGGCTTTTGAATTGTTCATTTTATTTTGCATATAAGGAGCAGGCAATCATGGAAAAGTGTCAGCAGGGCGGATGCGGATCGCAGCAAGCCCAGCAGCAACAACAACAGCAGCAGCAACAACAACAGCAGCAGCAGGAACAGTCGGTCAAGGAAACCCTTGCCAAAATCAAAAACAAGTTCGTGGTCATGAGCGGCAAGGGCGGCGTGGGGAAAACCAGCGTGTCTGTGAACCTGGCCATGGCCCTGGCAGAAAAGGGATACCAGGTGGGCATTATGGATGTGGATGTGCACGGCCCGGATGTGCCCAGGATGCTGGGTTTGTCCGGCATGCTCACCGGAGACGGCAAAAAGCTCGCCCCCATGCGCTACAGCGACCACTTGGCCGCCATTTCCATCGAGGGGCTTATGCCGGACAAGGATTCAGCCGTGATCTGGCGGGGACCGCTCAAGCATTCGGCCATTACCCAGTTTGTCTCCGACGTGGATTGGGGGGAACTGGATTTTCTGATCGTGGATTCGCCTCCGGGCACCGGAGATGAGCCCATGAGCGTGGCCCAGACCATCCCGGACGCCCAGGCCATTATCGTGACCACTCCCCAGGAGGTGGCCCTTTCAGACGTGCGCAAATCCATTAATTTCTGCAGCAAGGTGGAAATGCCGGTATTCGGCGTCATCGAGAACATGAGCGGGTATGCCTGTCCCCACTGCGGCGAGACCATTGAGCTGTTTGGCTCCGGCGGCGGGGAAAAAACCGCGCAGCAGTTCGGGCTCAATTTCCTGGGCCGGATTCCCTTTGATGCCAACATGGTTAAATCCGGCGATGCAGGCCAGTCCTATATGCGCGAGTATGCGGATTCGGCTGTGACACAGGCCTTTGACCGGATCGTGGAGCAAATGGGCAAGCTGATCTAAACCTCAGCTTAGGCGAAAGGGTTCGGCCGGAAAAAACCCGGTTCAGAAACCCGATTCGAAAAACCGGTGCACAAATCCGGGCGGGGCGCAGTGTGTTTGCATGCGCTCCGCTTTTTTGTTTATTTGCGTCCCAGTTCATTTAACACCAGGGTAATGGGCCGGGAATCCTCGCTTTCGCCTGAATAGCGTATGGGTCCGGGCTTGCGGTAACAATCCGGCCCGGGTTCGGCGGCCAACCATTTCTCCCGCATGGCCGAAAACACCCCGAAGGCCGGGGCTTCAATGTCCACAAGGGATTTTTCCAGCACCAGGGCCAGTTTCCCCTTGCGTTCCTCCAGGTGCATGAGGGGGGCAATGGGGATGCCCAACGGCGTCCAGTCGGAAAAATCCTTTTCCAGGTTTTTGATGGCTGCCATCTGCCCGGTGGCCCCACAGGCGATTAAGGCAAACACGGTTCGCCCCAGATTATAGGTGTAGGTGCAGTCAAACCAGGTGGGATCATTTCCCCGGCCGTCATAGCCGTAGAAATGGTTCTGGGTCTTGAATTTGGGCATGGAGGCCTTGTAGATTTTGTCAATGGGTTTGGGAATGTCTTTGCTTTCATCCAACACCCCTTCCCGGGTCAGGGTCTGTTTTAAGGTTTTTACCGAAACCGCGGATTTTTTGACCAGCAGAAAGGTATCATCGGTATCAAAGTTTTGAAACAGGGCCCGGCCGTAGGTTTGCGGATCCAGGCCGCCTTTTTCCATGGTTCGGGCATACCAGTCCCGTTCGATGCCGATTTTATAGACGCCCTGCTCGGCCAGGGTTTTCAGGTAATCCTTGACCAGGCCCATAATCACCTTGTCGGTCTCCACCTGGGAGAACTGGAAGTTGCCGTGGCTGTCGCGCTCAGTGAGCAGGCCTTCCTGGAAAAACGGGGGCAGGACATTAAACAGGTCGTCATCCCGGGTATTCCAGACCGTGAAAATATGGTTTTCCCGGGCCATGCGGGCCATGCGCCGCAAATAGTCCAGCTTGTCGTCCAGGGTCGGGAAGTTCGAGTGAAAATCCGTGTCATGGGTCTGGTTGTAGTCTGCGATAATGGTGTTGAGCTTGATGATAAACACCTGGATTTCATTGATAAATTCCAAAAGTCCCTCGGGCATGACAATCACGCCGTAATTTTTGCCAGCAGCCGCCCGCTTGACAATGCCGTCGCAGATCAGCCGGGAGACATGCCGAAGGGTCATGCCATAGGCGGTATAATCCACGGTTCCCTGTTCACGGGCTTTTTCGATCCGCTCCTCGTCGATGAAATCAGCCACCTCCTCGCCAATGAGCGTAATATTGGGATGGACCTGCAGGCCCACTTCCAGGGCCAGGTGGCTGGCCACCCGCCCCATGACCTTGCAGATATGCCAGTATTTCACATCCGAACTGCAGTCCGCGCACAGTCCGCTGACGTTATGGGCAAAGGCCCGGGCCGCGGTGTGAAAGCCAAAGGACATGGCACACAACAGCTCGTTGTTTTTGTCCCGTACCTGGATGTCGCCGTCAATGGTTTTGGGCACGCCAATGACCTGGATGCCGTCGTTGAAAAACTCCTGGGCCATGAATGCTGCATTGGTGTTGGAATCATCGCCGCCCACGATCACAAGGGCAGCCAGGTTCAGATCCTGGCAGTGACGGCGGGCCAAAGCCATTTTATCCGGTGTGTCGATTTTGGACCTTCCGGTGCCGATCATGGTAAAGCCGCCCAGGTTGCGGTAGGCATCGACTTTTTCCCGGGTGATTTCCACGTAATTGTTTTCCAGGATACCGTCGGGACCCAAAAGAAATCCAAAAAGACAGCTGTTTTGATTGGCCGCGGTCATGGCGTCAAACACCCCGGCAATCACGTTATGCCCTCCCGGGGCCGGGCCGCCTGAAAACACAATGCCGATGTTTAACCGCCGGTCCGAAGGTTTGGCTGCCGGGTCCGGCTGATCCGCGCCCAGAATGCCCTCCACCGGGTTGTCAATGATATCCGGCAGGCTTTCCCTGGCCGAAGGGTGGATTTGGAAACCATAACGGTTTTCTGTTTCCAGCCGGATAAAAGGGGATTTGAAGACTTCGCACACGGGGGGAACGAATCCGAGCCGTTCAGACAAGGCGGAACTGGCGCTGCTGACGGTTTTTTCAACGTCTGCCTGCGCCATGAAAGACTTCAGCGACCAGGTGCTTTTTTCGGTCATTTGTTTTTTTCTCCGTTTTTTTCCGGGTTGCCGATTTTTATATGCGGATATGTATTCAAGTATATCGTCTGATGTCGGGGTGTCAAGCATCCAGGGCAGGAGGCGGTTTGATTTTTCTGAAAAATCGGATTTTTCGCAAATCTCCTGCATTCTTTTTGCGCAGCCGTGCAATCATTGCTATATTTGGTGGGAAATATCCGAAAACGAAGCTTGATGGCACCGTAAAAAGTCCGATTCTAGATGGCGCTGTAAAAAGTTCAAGATCAAGGCTTGCGCAATTTCGAAGAATGCAGCGTACTTAGCCGTACGTGAAATTCTGAGAAACTGCGCGTAACGCAGATATTGGACTTTTTATGGCGCCATCAAGCTTATGTTTGAAATAGCAAACCATTGGATCACAAGGAGAAGAAAAATGCAGAAGGATCTGAAATCGTATTTTGAAGTAACCGAGGGTACCGGCATTCTGGCCACGGCGGATGCAGCCGGAAACGTCAACGCAGCGGTCTATGCAAGGCCTCATATACTCGAAGACGGGTCTGTGGCCATGATCATGCGTGACCGGCTGACCCGGAAAAATCTGCTGGAAAATCCAAAGGCGTCTTATCTGTTTATGGAGCAGGGACCGGGTTACAAGGGCTGCCGGCTGTATCTGACAAGAACCGGAGAGGAAAGCGATGTTGAAAAAATCCGCTCCATGAAGCGGCGGTGTCCCACCACAGATGCGGATCCGGACCAGACCGATCTGTACCTGGTTACTTTCCGGCTGGATAAGACCCTGCCCCTGATCGGTGCGGGCAATAACAAGTGATAACGGAGAGAAGAAGCCGAAAGTCCTTAAATTTAAAAAAGGTTGCTGTTCGTGCTTGGTTCTGTGATTTTCGCATGATGCCAACCCGGTGGCGGTTTGCTCCCTGCTGACCGCTTGCGCGCTCAATGCGACTCGCAAACCACCCCCGGGCCGGCATCATGGCCGACTGTGTGCAAGGCTTCACACCAAGGGGGTTCGGAGCAACACATCTAAGTAACTTTAGAAAAAGTTACTGTTATAGCTTGTTTCCGGGCTGCGATCCGGAGAAGCATTTTTAAGCAAAATCATATATTGTTATGCCGGGACAATTTTCCAACAAGTTTCCAAGAAAGCCCAAGGTCGGGGTTTTGGTTTTTGAAGCGACATTGAGCGTTTACGGAAAAATTCAGCCAATGCCGGAGCGAAAAAACCAAAACCCCGACCGCAGGGCTTTCTTCCTGAAAAACATCAAGCGATGGAAAAAACGTTTGTGAACCTTTCATTATTTTTCAAAAAAGGAGATATTCCAAAATGAAAAAATGGCGGTGCACGGTCTGCAACTACATTCACGAGGGGGATCAGCCGCCGGAGACATGTCCGGTATGCGGGGCGGATAAAAGCAAGTTCGTGGAAGTCAGTGATGCGGAAGCCAAAGAGATCCAGGCCAAAAAAAGCCAAAAGCAGCTTGAGCGGGAAAAGGCCATGGCTGAGAAGGCAAAAGCCCAAAGCCCGGGTTCAAAGCAAAAGTCCCAAGCAGGGGATTTTCAGGATTATTGATAATAGTTCTCAAGGAGACCTGTGGACACAATTCATGCGTAGTGTCAAATGCTCTGGACACTTATTCAGTCTGGTTTTTGATTTCATCGATTGGCAGTATCTGTTTGCCGTGACG
>NZ_JAWODO010000055.1:0-18771 GCF_046483245.1 Desulfosalsimonas sp.
GAAGCTTTCCACACCGCCGGCCATGATGCCGGCCGGGGGCGGTTTGCGAGTCGCATTGAGCGCGCAAGCGGTCAGCAGGGAGCAAATCGCCACCGGGGCGGCGTCATGCGAAAATTCTGGAAAATTATAGAACTCAGCATTCGCAGCAACAAGCAACCATCCAAAAACTTTTTTTTTACGAAACAGTCAAACCTGGCTTTTTTAAACAGCCCGGGCTCTGATTTTCCGGGGCAAACCGACAGGATCAAAGGACAGGGGGTGGTAAAAGCAGGCATTTTTTGTCAAATTCCATATACACTGCCAAAATCATTATAGCAAGAAAAAGCTGCGGATTTTTGCAAAAAAAGATGGGGGTGTCCTTTCTTGACTTCCGTGCCAAACAATGTCAAAGAATACATAGATCCGGAAATTTTACAAAATTTCAGGGATTACCGGGCCAAACCGGCAAAAAGGGAGGGGTTATGGCGGGAAAAACGCGCAAGGTCTCGCTGGGCGTTGCAGACGAACCCTTTGAGGAGGGCCGCCACATTATCTATGTGTACAGCGATGACGCGGAACGCAAAAAAACCATGGCCCGGTTTTTCCGGCAGGGGCTGGTGGAAAACGACAGGCTGCTTTACATGGTCGATGACATTTCCACCGAGGAAATGGTAAAGGAGCTGCGGGCGCTGGGCGTGGACACGGAGGCCCGGTTAGACGATTTCGACCTTTACCCGGGCCATTACGCATGCTGCCCGGATGCCTATTTTTCCTCCGAGTTCATGCTCGGCGTGGTTGCCCGGTATTATCAAGGCGCCCTGGAGCAGGGATATGCCGGGGCCCGGGGGATCGGGGAAATGTCATGGGCCTTGGCGGAAAACCGGGCCCACCTGGAGGATCTGCTGGTGTATGAGGCAAGGCTCAACCGGGTGCTGGAGGACCATCCCCTGACAACGGTCTGCCAGTATGATGCGCAAAGGTTTGATCCGGCAGTGATCATGGATATGCTCACCATCCATCCTTTGATGATCGTCCGCGGACAGCTTGTGAAAAATCCCGGCTTCATGGAGCCGGAACGCTTTCTTGAAAAATACCTCAGCCAACACAACAAGGCCCATGCCTAGTCCGGACCCGGAAATTCTCGGCCGGATCATTCTGATCCAGAGCACCCTGCACCTGATGGGGCAGGGATCTAAAATGGCGCGTTTTCTGTGCCGGGGGTTTTCCCGTGTGCCGGGCATGGAAAAATCGGGCATTTTCATAGACGGCCGTCTTCACTGGGAAAACGGCTCGTCCGGTCCGGAGCAACAGCACTGTCGGCGGCTGTTTGAGCAGCTCATAGGCGCAACCGGGCAGGCAACGGGACGCAAAGCCCTGCTGACCGGGTTTAAGCGCAGCCAAGGTGTTGAATGCCTGCCCATTGAAACCGCCCTTGCGGTTTACGGTATTTTTTTCTGCGCACCTGCAGACGAAGAAATGTTTTTTTCCTATGCCCCTTTTATTGAAAACACCCTGAACCTTGCCGCCCTTGTGCTCGAAAATCACAGCCAGCAGCAGATGCTCCGGCAGCACAAGTCTGATCTGGAAAAAAAGGTAAAAGAGCGCACCCAAGAGCTTGCCTGCTCAGAGCAGCGGTTTCGCGACCTGTTTAACTCCATCAGCGACCTGGTCTACACCCAGGATCTTGAAGGCCGGCTGATTTCCGCCAACCCCGCCCTGCACCGGTTGTTCGGCTACCGGGCCGAGGAACTGCTGGGCCGGACGATATCTGATTTCATGCTCCCTGAGCACCGGGATCGATTTGAAAGCGAATATCTCGGGGCCATTTTCGAAAAGGGCAGCTACGAAGGCATTACCCCCTATTTGGCCAAAGACGGCAGCACGATTTATATCGAATACCGCAGCGAACTGGTGCGCCCGGAAAACGACGCCCCTTTTATCAGCGGCATCGGCCGGGATGTCACCGGCCGGGTCCTTGCCCGGAGGGAAAAAAGGCGCCTTGAGGGCCAGATCCGCCAGACCCAGAAAATGGAGTCCATCGGAACCCTGTCGGGCGGTGTTGCCCATGATTTCAACAATGTGCTGAGCATCATCATCGGAAATGCCGAGCTGGCCGCAGGCGAACTTGCAGAAGACCACCGGGCCCGGTCGTATGTCAATGAAATCCAGACCGCCGGGGTACGGGCCAAAGACGTTGTGCGTCAGTTGTTGACTTTCAGCCGCAAGACACGTGAGGAAAAACAGGCGGTTGACCTTTGCATGCTTGTGGGCGAGGCCCTGAAACTGCTTCGCCCGGTGATTGCCGCCAACATTGAAATCCGCACCCGCCTGCCGGAGCAACCGGCGGTTGTTTCGGCAGATCCCACCCAGATCCACCAGGTGCTGATCAATTTGTGCGGAAATGCGGCAGACGCCATGGCTATGTCCGGGGGGATTTTGACAGTGAGCCTGGCGGCGGCGCAGCTCAAAGATAAAAATGCGGCCCTGGATCCGGACATGGGGACAGGGCGCTTTTTTCGGCTTGCGGTCAAAGACACCGGCCATGGGATTGCCGCCAAAAGCCTGGAACGGATTTTTGATCCTTATTTTACCACCAAGGATGTGGACAAGGGCACGGGCCTGGGCCTTTCGGTGGTGCACGGAATTGTCAAAAGCCACGGCGGAAGCATTCGGGTCAGGAGCCAGCCGGGGCAGGGATGCGAATTTGAGATCCTGCTGCCGGCTGCAGAAAAAAACGCGGAAGCTGTTTTGGTTCAAACCGGTGATACGCCCCGGGGCCACGGGCGTATTCTTTTGATCGATGATGAGCCCATGATTGTCAGTTTAAACCAACAGCGCCTGGAAAAGCTCGGATATCGGGTCAGCGGCCATACCAACCCCAAAGCCGCCCTTGAGATGTTTTCATCAGATCCGTACCGGTTTGAACTGGTGATAACGGATATGACCATGCCCCACATCACCGGCGACCGCCTTGCCGAAAAAATTCTGGAAATCCGGCCGGAGATGAGAATTATTCTGTGTACCGGCTACAGCATTCAGGTTTCGGACAAAACAGCCGCATCCCTCGGCATTGCCCGTTATCTCGAAAAACCCGTCCAGATGCAGCAGCTGGCCGAAGCCGTCTGTGATGTGCTTTCTGTTTCAGGCGATTGAGTTGCTTTGTTTGGTCTTTTTAAAAAAAGCTTGCTTTTCTGTCAGGGTGTGTTACTTTAATTTAATTCAACACGGCTTTGCACAATTGGCAAAGCGATTTTTCCCTGAAGGAACAGGTTTCCGTTCTACGGCTACATCCTCCAGTGTAAAATTTTGAGCATCTCACAGAAAGGAGGATATCATTATGGCCAACGGAACAGTAAAGTGGTTTAACGACCAAAAAGGTTTTGGTTTCATTGAGCAGGAAAACGGTCCGGACGTCTTCGTCCATCACACCGGGATCAACTCAACCGGCTTTAAAAGTCTCAAAGAAGGCAGCAACGTTACCTTTGATATTGAGCAGGGACAAAAAGGCCCGGCTGCAGTCAATGTAACCGAGGAATAATTGCCTGACAAAGGGCATCTCCCGTAAAGGGGGATGCCCTTTTTACTTCACCATTCTTTACGGAAACCGGCCACCGGCGCATCCTGCCATTTTTCATGTGGCCCCCGGCCCCCGATTTTGTAAGTTTTTCCCTTCAATAGTTGATGGCGCCGTAAAAAGTCGAATATCTGCGTTATGCGCGATTCCCCGGAATTTCACGTACAGCTAAGTACGCTGCATTCTTTGGCAATCGCGCAAGCCTTGATCTTCAACTTTTTACAGCGCCATCTGAAAATTCACTGTTGTTGAATCGAAAACAGTCGAGCAGCCTTTTCCTGCCAGAATCAGAAAACAACAATTCAACAATTCATTGAATCATAAGGAACATCAACTATTGGATTTTAAAGAGTTTCAACTCGATTCCAGAATAGAGGCGGCAATCCGCACAGCCGGGTTCACCGCGCCCACACCCGTGCAGGTCCAGACCATCGGCCGGGTCAAGCAGGGCCAGGACTTAATCGGCCTGGCACAGACCGGCACCGGCAAGACCGCCGCATACGTGCTGCCGCTTCTGCATCGACTGCTTCAAAGCAAAAGCAGAAAAAACCGGGCCCTGATCCTTGCGCCCACGCGCGAGCTGGCAGAGCAGATCCACCAGGATATCCAAACTCTGGGCCGCCGGACCGGTTTGAAAAGCCTGACCCTTTACGGAGGGGCGGCCATCAACCCCCAGATCCAGGCCCTGAAAAAGGGCGTGGACATCGTGGTGGCCTGCCCGGGCCGGCTCATTGATCACATCAACCGCGGCAACATGGATTTTTCCGGCCTTGAGACCCTGGTTCTTGACGAAGCCGACCAGATGCTGGACATGGGCTTTATCCCGGATATCCGAAGGATTTTGAAAAAGATTCCCCGGGACCGGCAGTCGCTGATGTTTTCCGCCACCATGCGAAAGGAGATCCGGCTTCTGGCAGATGAGGTGCTCCACAAGCCTGCATTTGTGCAGGTGGGCGAGCCCGCGGCCGCAGATACGGTCAGCCATACCCATTTTCCCGTATCCCAGAACCAAAAGACATCTTTGCTGTTAAAGATTCTAAAGGACACCCGGATTGCATCGGTTTTGATTTTTACCCGGACCAAGCACCGGGCCAAGCGCCTGAGCGAGGCCCTTGAGCGTGCCGGCTACGGGGCGGCCTCCCTGCAGGGCAATTTGTCCCAAAACCGCCGCCAGGCCGCCTTAAACGGTTTTAAGTCCGGCAAGTACCAGATCCTGGTGGCAACCGATATCGCCTCCCGCGGAATCGATGTCTCCGGCGTATCCCATGTGGTCAATTATGATGTTCCGGCCACTGCAGAGGCCTATATCCATCGCATCGGCAGAACCGGTCGGGCAGAGCACACGGGAAGCGCCTTTAACCTGGTCACAAACGAAGACCGCCAGGTCCTTAAATCCATTGACCGGGTTGTGGGATCGCTGATCGAGCGCCGCACATTTGCGGATTTTGACTACGCTGTTTCCGCCCCGGGCGCGAAAACCCCTTCAAAGCCCCAAAAGCAAACCCGCAGGCCGGGCTCGGGCTTTTACAAATCCCGGTAAAAGCCCGCAAATTCCCGGCCAGCAGGGCGGCCTTCTGACTTTGGGCGACAGCGTGTCAATGCCGCTGTGGCGGCTTCTTAAAGCTGCCACACGGCAGCTGCGCCTTCTTCCACGGCTTCCATGATGCGGCGCACCTCCAGGGCATCGCCCACCACCGTGTGGGCAATGCCGGCTTTTTCAAGGGCCGGGGAGAGGCCGTTTCTGGGTTTCATGCCCACTGCCAGCACCACCTGGTCAAAGCCGGGGACTTCTTCGGACTGGTCCTTTGTTTTCAGCACCACCTTGTTTTCCGTGATTTTCTCCACTGCAGCGCCAAAGCGCAGCACACACTGTTTTTCCTTCAGGTACTTGTGCAGGCTGTAGCCGTGGGAGGTGAACTTGGGCACGGGCGAGGATTCCATCTGCTCGGCCAGGGTCACGGAAGCGCCCTTTGCGGCCAGAAAACAGGCGGTTTCCATGCCGATTAACCCGCCGCCGATGACCAGGGCGTTTTTGCCCGGGGCTGTGGTTTCGCCCAGGATCTGCCAGGCGTCATACACGTGGGGCAGGTCAATTCTTGAAATTTTCGGG
The DNA here is from genome assembly GCF_046483245.1 of Desulfosalsimonas sp. Classification (GTDB taxonomy): domain Bacteria; phylum Desulfobacterota; class Desulfobacteria; order Desulfobacterales; family Desulfosalsimonadaceae; genus Desulfosalsimonas. The sequence goes on from NZ_JAWODO010000055.1 coordinate 5,664, forward strand.
ATGATTTTCTCGCCGCCCAGGGCCAGGATCACCTGGTCGGGTTGGGCATCTGCGATCATGTCCGCGGTGACGCAGGTATTGGTTTCAATTTTTACCCCGGCCTTTTCCACCTGGTCGGCCTGCCATTGGATCCAGTCCAGATAGATTTCCTTGTGCGGGGCTTTGCAGGCATACAGGATGTTGCCGCCCGCCTGGGGCTTTTTTTCAAACAGGCGCACGTCATGGCCCAGGCGTTTGGCCTCTGATGCGGCGATCAGCCCGGCCGGGCCGGAACCCACGATCCAGACGGTTTTGGGATCTGCTGCGGGCTGCTGCGGGCAGACAAGCTCCTGGCCGGTTTCCGGGTTGATGGCGCAGCGCACGGATTTGCCTTCAAACATTTCCCGCTCAATGCAGCCCTGGTTGCAGGCAATGCACTTGCGGATATCGGCATACCGGTTCTGCCGCGCTTTTTCCAGAAAATCCGGATCACAGAGCTGCTGGCGGCCGAATGCCACCAAATCCGCATCTCCGTCGGCAATCACCTTGTCTGCCGGCCGCGGGTCGTTGAACCGGCCTACGGCAATCACGGGAAGACCGGCCGCGTCTTTGATCTGCCGGGCCCGGCCCACGTTAAACCCCACGTCAAAGGCCGGCGGTGCGCTGGTGACCCCGGCCGGGCTGCCGTGGGTGCCGATGGAGGCATGGATGACGTCAACGCCGGCTTCTTTCAAATCCGGCAGAATCCCAAGAACATCTTCCACTGTATAGCCGCCCTTGATGTATTCCTCTACGGAAATGCGCAAAAGTACGGGAAAATTTTTTCCCACGTCATTTCTTACCGCCCGGACCACCTCTGTGACAAACCGGGCCCGGTTTTTAAAGCTGCCGCCGTATTCGTCCGTGCGCTGGTTGGAAATAGCGGACAAAAACTGGGTGAGCAGGTATCCGTGGGCCCCGTGGATTTCCACGGCATCAAATCCGGCTTTTTGCGCCCGGGCTGCGGCAGCGCCGAACGCGGAGACAATTTCTGCAATGTCCTCACGGGTCATTTCCCTGGGGGCCTGGCCGTAGACGAGGCTGGGCACCGCAGACGGGCCCATGGCGGTTTGTTTTTTGATCATGTACAAGCTTTCCCGGCCTGCGTGATGAAGTTGCATGGCGGCTTTGCCGTTGTTAGATTTCATGGCTTCGGCCATCTGCGAAAGCCCGGGGATAAATTCATCATCCCAGGCCGCCACCTGTTTGGGGCTGACCATGCCCGTGGGGTGCACGGCCGTGATCTCGGAGATCAAAAGGCCGGCCCCGCCCCGGGCCTGGCGCCTGAGGTAGGCCAGCAGGGCGTCGTTTACCCGGCCGCCTTTTTCGCAAAGCCCGGTGCCCATGGGCGGCAGCACCGCACGGTTGGGGATTTCGGTGTTGTTGATGACAATGGGTGAAAACAAAGTGTTTAAATCAGACATTTTTTCCTTTCCTTTCCTGCCGGGCGTACCCGTATTTGATTAGTGGTTTCGGGAAAATGATTTGCACCAGTAAACCAATAAACCGGTGAAGTGCCATTGCTGAAGGAAGGAAGCCCTGCAGCCGAAGGCATTTTTTCGCTCCGGAGCGTTTTTACGGATTCAGCCAATGCCTCCGCTGAAATTTACAAACTCGGCTTTTCGGCCTCAAACAGTTTGAAATTTCAAGCTCCGGCCTTTGCTGAATTTTCCCGTAAAAACCCTCAATGTCGCTTCAAAAATTGCCTCCGGCCTTGGGCTTCCTTGGAAAGTTTGCGGCATCGGCATTTTTTTTTCCAGCTCTTCCATGGGACCGGCATCCAGGGCCCTTACCGGGCAGGCCTCCACGCAGTTGGGCACCTTGCCGGCGGCCAGCCGGTCTTCGCAGAAGTTGCACTTGTGCATGCGCGCGTTTTCTTCCGGGCCGAACTGGGGGGCATCATAGGGGCAGGCTTTTAAGCACTTGGTCCCGCAATCGTCTTTTCCCAGGCATTTTTCCGGATCCACTATCACAACGCCGTCATCTTGTCTTTTGTATATGGCCCCGGGCGGGCAGGCATCCGCACACACCGGGGCGGCGCAATGCCAGCACGCAGAAGCCAGGTAGAGTTCCGAGTGGACCCGGTTTCTGGGATGAGGGGTGAGCAGCTGCAAGGGGTATTTTTCGGCCAGGGGGTCAAACCGGTCTTCGGCCGTGGGCAGATACTTCGGAATGGGTGGGCAGGCCGGGTTGTCCAGGTCTGCAGCCCGTTGGGAAAAAATCTCGATTTTGCCCGACGGGGTGGGAAACGGATTGTTTTGCAGGTCTGCGATCTGGTCGCGAAAGGCCACGATGGACTCGGGCAGCTCGATTCTGTGGATGCCCTTTTGGCGGAAGGCCTCGTAGTCGTCAATATGGGTAGTGTATTCCGGGTTGTTTTCAAAAAGGATTTTGAGCCATTCTTCCTCGCTGTGGGGATTGAAGCCTTCAACGCCCATGCGTTCGGCCAGTTCCGAGGCGATCTGTAGATCCGACTTGCATTCCCCGAGGGGTTTGATGGCTTGGTTGATCACCGTGAAATAGGGGCCAGAGGGCCAGGGCCGGGTGAAATCGTTTCGCTCCGCAGCCGAGGTCACCGGAAAGATGATATCCGCGTACCGGGCCGTGGCCGTGGGAAACAGCTCACTGACCGCGATGAATTCGAGCTGTTTTAACGCCTTGTCCGCCTTGTTGCTGTTTCCGTAAGTGGCCTTGATCCGGTCCAACTGGCCGATGAAAGTGTCATAGGCCTCGTCCCAGGAAATGCGTTCAAATTTCCCCTCCCCGCGCTTTCCAACCCGCTTCTGGGGGTATAAAAACCGATCCGGGTGATGCACGTACTGCTTGTAGGCCCGGCACCGCAGGCAGGTCCTGAGCTGGTTTGGCTCCGGGGCGTCGTCGCCCTCCACGCGCAGGATCTGATTGCCTTTGACATGCAGCCGCAGGGGGCAGCGGCCGCCGCAGTCATAAGCCGACGTGGTGCGCACAATGCGCTCATCCGGGCGATTCCCGGTTTTCTGCTGGTTCATTGAATCCCTCCTTTGAGATGGCATCCCGGCAAAAATTTGCAAACGCAATTTGAACCTTGAACAAAAATAAGCATTGGACGAATCCGGATATTTTTGTAAGATAGCATGGTTTTTCAAATCATCCACCTGAAAAGGGCAAACGTATTTTCTGCAAGGAGGACAAGAATGGCAAACAAGAAGTCTGTTGATATCCGTCAGGCCGAGGACCTGCTGGCACCCGCGGAACGGGGCGTGATTCTGCTGCCGGTATCGGCCATCCGGGAATCGGATCACGCCTTTTTCTGGGCGGCGTTTTTTCTGGCCATTTCCGCCTGCCTGCTGGGCTGCGCCGCCGCCCTGATGGCAACGGCCTATGATCATCAGCCCTTTATCATCATGATCGAGGCTTTCGGGGCCATGTTTCTGATATTTTTCGCGGCGTTTTTGTTCCGCGGGCTGCAGATCCGCAGAAAATCCAGGGCTCGGGAACAGCGCAGACTGGCCAGGCAGATCATATATCCCTATGCCGAAAATGGCGGTCATAAGCAGGACTTTGAAACCAGCCGGCTTCAGGATACCATCCGAAAGGAGTTTGGCGACGGCAAGGCCCGCAGCCGCCAGGAGGTAATCGGCATTCTTTCCGGCATGTCCACTGAAGACGTGGATGTGGGCACTTTAAATGAGGTGGTCGATACCCTGGTCAAGGCCGGCCTGTTTACGGAAACCGAAAGCAGCGGCAAAACCCTTCTGGCTTACACCAGTCCGGCCGAAGCCTGATCTGTTTTCCGGGCGTTGCAAAATCCGTCAGCCGGACGCATTTTTAGGGTGCAACCCATTTGCACCCGGAAGCGTCAGGACGAAAAAACATAACCCGGAGCCGATATGTATATTGCAAAGAAAAGGACCCGAAGCGGCACCCGCTATTTTCTGCGCCAGAGCATTGGGTGCCGGGGCGCGCTTGAAAGCCGGCATCTTTTTGACCTGGGCGGCAATCCGGCCGACTACCTGGTATATCCGGACGACGGGTGCGCTTTTTACGTGCACGAGGATTTGTGCGACCGGCTCCTTGAGCTGGGCGTGGAGCCGGACAACGACGAGCTGGAACGGGTGTTTTTTCCGTTTCTGGATCCGGAAACCCAGCGGGTCATCCAAGCCTTTTCCCATGATCACCTGACAGCCGGGGCAAAGCAGGATCTGCGCAGAAGCGTGGATCAGGCGGAAAAAGGGGGTTTTCACATATTTGACCGCCGCCGGATGCATTATCTGCGGTTTGCCGAATTGGATCAGACCCATATCCGGGCCGCGCCCGCCAAGATCTACCGGGAGCTGCTGGACAAGTCCAGAGATGAGATCGAGCAGTATTTCATGGAAAAAGAAAGCATCCTGACCGCCCGGGAAAAGAAAATTTATCCTTACGTGATTTTCAACGTGGCAGACGCGTTTCCCGGGCGGCTGTCGCACAGGTATCCTGAAACCCTTCCCCGGGAGCAGGTGGATGAATGTTTTCTGGAAGCGGTCTGCCGGTTAAACGCGGACGCGGGGTTCTGGGCGGACCTGGGATGCAGTGACGGATTAAACGAGTATCTGATCCGGTACGTGTGCTGGTTTTTTGACAACGAGTTTTCCCAGGGCGCTTACCTGGAGGAATGGATCCGGGAGTGGATGGACCGGCGCCGGACATTTCAGGCCCCGCCGGCCAAAAACCGCATGGAGAAAGATGAAGCGGTTGCGGTCATGGGCATTTCAGCGCGCGATTTTTCCGGTTATACGGTCAAAACCCTCACCCGCCAGTACCGGCGCATGGCCCGGCGCCATCACCCGGACCACGGCGGGGACCATGAAAGCTTTATCCTTTTAAACCGCGCTTTTGAAACCCTGCTGGCCCGCCTGCGCTCCGGGCGCAAGGGGTATGCTGGAAAACAAGGCTGAAAAACCGCTGCCCTGATGCTGCATTCTTATTTCCCGGTTTTTCCGGGCTAGGCCATCGCACCGGAAAGCGGTTTGTTTTTCGATGGTTTCTTATGGTTCTTGACAGAAGGGGGGGCCGGGCTTTATATCTGTGTTCCTTGAAGTCGCAGACCGTGCGCCTGCGGCCGGGAAAAGGCGGTTTTGGGTTCATCGGGTTGGTTTTACAGTACATTTGCACTGTTTTAAGGAAAGGGCGATGTCGTCTTTATATGAGATATTAAAGAACCGGTTCTACAGGATTTGTGCGGAAAAGGATTTGCTGGATCAGCAGATCCGGATTCAGGCCAGGGCCCTGACGGCCCGGGAGGCCATCGGAAACCCGGAAGGCGATGATTTTCCCCTTCAAAAGGGAAAGGAGCGGCTCATGGAAGCGGTTTTTGAGACCAGCCGGGGCCAGGCCTTCACGGATCAGTTCGGGGATTTTTCCAGCAGACTGGATGAAATTCTGGCCATGCCACTGGAGAACAATTTCCGCCGGGCGGTTTTTGTGGCATCTATGAATGCCGTGCTTCGTCACCTGGGCCTGGCTGAAAACACGGTTCATTGCCGGGACAACGCCCCTGCACAATGTGCCGGCCAACTGGCTGATTTTATTATCGAGCACTACGGCCGGCCCAGGATTGTCCAGATCGGTTATCAGCCCAAAATGGTGGAGCGGCTGCAGCAGGACTTTGATTACCGGATTGTGGATCTGGACCCGGACAATATTGGTCAGATAAAAGGCGGTGTGGCAGTGGAAGGCCCCAACGACAGTGCAGGGGCTTGCCAGTGGGCGGATTTGCTTCTGGTGACCGGCACCACCATTGTCAATGATACGATTGAAGCTTTTTTAACTCCCAAGCCGGTGCTGTTTTACGGCACAACCATTGCCGGGGCTGCCGGACTCATGGGCTGGCCGCGTTTTTGCGCCTGCAGCCAGTAACAGGAAATGGCATTCATGAAAACAACTGCGGCCCGGTGGATTCTGGCGCTGATGGTTCTTGCCGGTTTTTTGATCTTTCCGGCCAATGCCGGGGCGGGGGAAAAAATCCGCTTGGCCGTGGAGTTTGTGGACCATGCGGCATGCGCCCATATCGCGGTTGATCAAAACTGGTATGAAAAATCGGGCCTCAAGGTGGAGGTTCATGACGCTTATGTTACTGGCATGGCCCTGTCTGCCGCCCTTTCTCGGCGGGATGTGGATGCGGCTTATGTTTGCCTTTTCCCGGCCATTAACGCCCGGGCCAATGCAGGCGCACCCATAAAAATTGTTTCCGGCACCCATTTGTATGGTTACGGCCTGGTGGTCAACAGGGACCGGGTCGGGCATGTCCGGGACCTGGAAAAGCCCGGCATACGGATCGGCTGCACGCGGGAAGGCAGCCCGGGGGCTGCACTGTTGAACAAGCTGGTGGAAAAATATGAACTCGATTCCTCCCTGGTGGGCTCGGCCCGCCGCATGTCACCGCCCAAGCTGCTTTTGTCGCTTCAAACCGGCCGGATCGATGCGGCGGTCATGCCTGAACAGTTTCCCAGCATGGCCCGGGCCGCCGGATTCCATGAGCTGGTTTCAGCAAAAGATCTGTGGCCCGGCATGCAGGGCAGTGTGCTTGTGGTGACCGAGGATTTTCTTCAGAAGCGGCCTGAGGCGGTCAAGACCCTGGTGGAACTCACCAGAAAGGGAATTGATTATATCAACACCAATCCAACAAAAGCCGCCGGCATCGTCACCCGGCGCCTCAACGCAGCCGGAAAACGGATCTTTCCCGGCCATATCGCCGGGAACACGGAAAAACTGGCGGTCTTTTCGGAGGTGATTCAAATCTCCCTGGAGAAAAAAATGGAAAACACCTGGCAAATCGATCCGGCTGCGGTACAGGCGGCCATTGACGAAGCCGCGCGGCTGGGATACATCCGTGAATCTTTTCCTGCCAAAGAGATGCTGGACCTCAGATTTTTAAATGAATAGTGCTCAAAAAGTTGCCAGGATGCGTGGGCTGGTGCCGGTGGCGTTGGTGCTGGTTTTGTGGGAGATGAGCGTACGCCTTGACCTGTTTCCCGGAGAATTCTTTTTGCCTGCGTTTTCCTCTGTGGTCCTTGAAATCCGGGAAATGCTGTTCGGGGATTTGTTGATTCCCAGCCTGATCAGCAGTCTGGGCCGGGTGGTGGCCGGTTTTTCAGCAGGTGCGGTGTGCGGAATTTCCATGGGCGTCTGGATGGGCTGGAATCATCACGTCCATCAGTGGTTTCACCCCGTGGTTACCTTGCTTTACCCGATTCCGGCCCTGGGATGGCTGCCGGTTCTGATGCTTTGGATCGGGGTCAATGAGATGCTGCCCATTGCCATTATTTTTATCTGCTCGTTTTTCCCGGTGTTATACAATACAGTGACCGGTATCCGGCAGGTTCCCCCTGAGTATATTCATGCGGCCCGGGTTCTGGGGGCCACAGACCGGGTTATTCTGGGCCGGGTGGTGATTCCCATGGCCCTGCCCAATATTTTTACCGGTTTGAAGCTGGAGGCGGGAATGGCCTGGAAAGTGGTGATCGCTGCGGAAATGGTGGCCATCCCCACGGGTATCGGGGCGTTGATGATGCGGGCGGAAAACCTGATGCGGATGGACATCATTCTGGTCTGTCTGATGGTATTGTCGGTGATGTGTCTGATATTTGAAAAGTTTTTCAGTTTCCTTGAGGAAAAGACCACTGCCCGGTGGAGGTGACGTGGCCTGCATTGAACTCAGAGAAATTTGTAATTATATCTGTGAAAAGACCTGCCTTTTGATCCGGGATGCAGAACTTCTGGTGCTTGCCGGTGCCACCGGAGCGGGCAAGACCACGCTTTTAAACGTCATTTCCGGTCTGTGCGCATATACCGGGTCGGTATGTTTTGATCATGTACCCGTGGATAACCTGCCGCCGGCAAAGCGAAACGTGGGCTACCTGTTTCAGTCCTTTGCACTGTTTCCCCACCTGAATGTACGGAATAATATTGCATTTGGCCTGCATGCCCGGCAGATCCCCAAAGCGCAGACTGACCAAAGGGTTTTAGAACTGGCCGGCCGGCTGCGCATTTCGCATCTTTTGGACCGCTATCCCGGATCTCTCAGCGGGGGTGAAAAACAACGGGTTGCACTGGCCAGAACACTTGCGCCCCATCCCAAAATCCTGCTGCTTGATGAGCCCTTCAACAGTCTGGACGCCCGGACTGCAGGATATCTGCGCCAGGAACTCAAGGACCTGCAAAAACAAATGGGCCTGACCACTGTTTATGTTACCCATAATCAAAAAGAGGCGTTTGAGATGGGCCACCGGATTGCCGTGATCAATGGCGGCAACGTTGAACAGGTGGCCAGACCGGAGGAAATCTTGTTTAACCCGGAAACATCGTCTGTGTTTAGGCTTTTTGGTTCCCCGGCGATTTTTGCGTGCAACCGGATAGACGGCCTTGATTTCGGTCTCGGAAAGGCCATGTGCGGTTCCCTGACTTTAATTGTTCCGTATGAGGGAACACCATTGAAAAAAATTGCGGTCCTGCCCGCCGGGGTTCGGATTTCCCCATATCCCGTTGAAAATCACATACCCAACCGGTTCAGGGGATATATTGCGGCAGAGAGAAGGAACCCGCCGGTGGTTCGGGTTGATGTCCGGCTTGAAGGTGCAGTGATCACGGCCGAACTTGCCGAATCCCAATGGGATCAGATGGGACTGGATGTGGAAAGCCCCGCTTATCTGGGTGTCCCGCTGGAATCCATACGCACCCTGGCTGATGATTTTCCCGTCCGGTCCTGATTGTTGCTATATAGTGCCCGAACGAAAACCAGGATTTTTCGTTAAGGTCCAGGACGGCGAAAATTTTAACCGCAGGAATACTCGACGTATTTTGAGGATTAAAATTTGAGCCGGACGCAGAGATTGGCGGAAAAGACGGTTTTCGTTCAGGCACTATATAATTTCAATGGATTCTGCCTCCATGAGAGCCGTTGCATGATCTGTTGACACGGCATAGGAAATATCGGTTTTAATGGGCGCATCAGTATCTTTGAGGTGCTCGGGCATCAATTCCTGGGGCGAGAACCGCCCGCCGATAACCCCGATGATCCGCCCGTCAAACAGGTTGATCAGGGGTCCTCCTCCTTGGCCGTCATGGACCAGAGTGTCAAACAAAAACAGCCGGGTTTCATTGCCTGACAGAATTTTGGCCGAGATAACCGCCTGCTTGATTACTTGGTTGTAGATGCCGTAGAAGCCGAAGGGAAAGCCCATGTTGGCCACCATGTTGCCCACGGGCACTTCCTCGGGGGTTCCCATGATGTGATCGGGCATGGCAATCTCGATTTCCCGGGTAAACTTTAGAAGGGCTATATCCCTTTTCCGGTCGATTTGTCGGATTTCCACGCCCATGGGCGTCACGGTGTCAATATGGGCCTGGCAAAAACCCGAGGTTTCCTGCATGGGCACCACCATGAGATCTAATTTTCCGGTGATCAAATGGGCTGCGGTCAGCAGGTAGCCGTCCGGATGCACCAGAAAGGCCGATCCCCGGAACGTCACCTGCTCGCCCTCCCTGCGAAACAGCATCATGCAGGCGTTTTTGTACTGAAAATATATGTCCTGAAGCATTTTTGGCCTACCTCCTGTGGGGCTGTTTTTCCTGTTTGATCCAGCCAGCGATTTTTTCGGGATGGGTGCGCACCCAGCGCATGGCCTTTTCAAAGGGAAACAGGCCGTTGTCCTCCTGGATCCAGAGCATGAGCTGACCCACCTGTTCAGGGGTCCAGAAGAACCGGTCCAGCATCTGGTATGCTTCGGGCATGTCTTTTTTCAGGCCTTTTCGTACCACCGTGTGGATGGATCCGGGACCGCCGAAAACGTTTTCCGGGTCATCGAGAAACTTCAGATTCCACCGGGCAAAGCTCCAGTGGGGGAGCCAGCCCGTAAATACGATCCACTTCTGGTGCTGGACCGCATGGGACAGTTCGGCCATCGCGGACACCTCGCTGCCTTCCTGGAGCCGGAATTCTTCGAGTCCGTAGACCTCCATGGCCTGTCGGGTTTTGTGCGTGATCCCGGCCTCGGGCTCGATGCCGATGATCCGGTAATTGAATTTATCCGCATGCTGCTTTAGCTCGGTGATGGAATCAACGGGGATGTAGGGCTTGTTGCGGATCCCGGTGCCGGCGGTGAGCCGGCCCAGGGTGATGTTTGGGATCACCAGGCCGATTTTGGTGCCTTCCAGGTTTGCGCCCAGATCCTTTACCTGGTCCTTGTACTGGCTGTAATACATGGAATGGGTATCCGGCAGCCAGGCTGAAGCCATGGCATCGGCGCGGCCTTCTGCCACGGACTGCCACATTTCCTCTACGTCCATGGGTATCAGTTTGCAGGAAATGTCGAGTTTTTCCTCGAGCACGGCTTTGATCAGGTTGGCCGAGGCAACCGATGATGACCAGTCTGTATAGGCCAGCCGAAGGGTTTTGTTTTGGGTTTGTGCCTGTGCGCCGGAAACGATAGCCAAGCATACGGCCACCGCGGCCAGACACAGGATCCACCGGGCGGCGGTTAGGTTTTTTTTCATGACGGTTTCCCCCTTTTTCAGCAGGTATTTACCACAGCCGCCGTTTGCCGAAGGTTTTGTCCAGCGGCGGTCGGGTTTTGATTTTAAATTCCTTTTCGGGTTTTCGATCCCCCAGGACAAATTCCTGTGGTGCGGAATAATCGGAAAGCCCCTTGTACAGGGCCACGCACATGCCCAGGAGCACTACGGCAAAGGGCAGCCCCGTGGTAATGGTGGCCGTCTGCAGGGCCACCAGCCCGCCGCCCATGAGCAGGGCTGCGGCCACCGCACCTTCCATAATGGCCCAGAACAGCCTGGATAGCACCGGCGGGTTGGGGTTGCCCCCGGAGGTGATAATGTCGATGACCATGGAGCCCGAGTCCGAAGAAGTGACAAAAAAGGTGATGATCACGACAATGGACAGGGCCGATGAGACGATGCTCAGGGGAAAATTTTCCAGCATCACAAACATGGAGACCGGGATGTTGTTCTGAACGGCCCTGGAAATGCCGCCGGAGCCAAACATTTCAATGAAAAGCGCCGTGTTGCCGAAAATGGTGATCCACAAAAAAGTGATAAACGTGGGCACCAGCAAAACACCCATGATGAACTGCCGGATGGTTCGGCCGTGGGAGACTCGGGCGATAAACATGCCCACAAAGGGCGACCAGGCGATCCACCAGGACCAGTAAAAAATAGTCCAGCCCTGCTGCCATTGGGTCTGCTCGTAGGTTTCGTTCCAGGTGCTTAGCTGGGGCAGGTGCTGGATGTAATAACCGATGTTTTCCAGCAGCGCATTCATGATAAACAGGGTGGGGCCCACCAGGAACACAAACAGGGCCAGCAGGGCGGCAAAGGCAATGTTCATCTCACTTAACCGGCGGATGCCCTTGTCCAGCCCCTTGACCACCGACCAGGTGGCCACGCCGGTGATGCCGGCAATCAGTATGACCTGGATGTTGGCGGATTGTCCCACGCCCAGCAGATAGTCCAGGCCGGCGTTGACCTGCTGGACGCCCAGGCCCAGGGAAGTGGCCACGCCAAACAGGGTGGCCACAGTGGCCAGGATGTCGATAATATTGCCCGGCCAGCCGTATATGCGCTCTCCCAGAAGCGGGTAGAAGGCCGTACGGATCGACAGGGGCAGCCCTTTGTTAAAGGAGAAAAAGGCCAGCGACAGGGCTACCAGGGAATAGATGGCCCAAGGATGCAGGCCCCAGTGCAAAAACGTAATGTCCATGGCCTTTCGCACGGATTCAGTGGTGCCCGGTTCGGTCAGGGGGTTGGCGGCGTAGTGGAACATGGGTTCGGCCACTCCGTAAAACAGCAGGCCGATGCCCATTCCCGCGGAAAACAGCATGGCAAACCATCCCATGGTGGAAAATTCAGGCCTGGCGTCCGGACCGCCCAGCCGGATGTCGCCGAACCGCCCGGCCAGCAGCACGAGGATGAAGATGAGCACGATGTTGACCGTCCAGATGAAAAACCAGCCGGCATACTTGGACATGCCCGCCTGCATCTGTTCAAATACGTTTCCCAGGTATTGCTGGAAAACAATGGTGGCCACCACAAAAAAAATGATCAGGGCCGCTGAGATGAAAAAGACCTGGGGGTGGATGTCCAGGTGAAACCAGCCTTCTTCGGCCTCAGCGCCGGCCTGGCTTTCTTCCTGGTCTGGTTTGTCTGTCATACCCCGTCCTCTGTTGGTTTGCTGTGAAAAGGAATATGGACAAAGAAAATCATGGACAATATTATAAGCGGTATTTGAAAAACCTGCAAATCAGACGGCGCTATCTGACTGGTTTTTATGGGATTGCCAAAGTTTTCCGGCCGTCATAATTAGCGCCTGAACGAAAACCAGGTTTTCGTTCAGGAAATCCGAAATCCGAAGCTCGAAATCCGAAACAATGACCAAAACCCTAAATGCATCAATGACAGAAACATCCTGTTTTAAGCTGTTGGTTTTTATCATTTAAACATTCGATATTCGTATTTGTTTCGGATTTCGGATTTCGATATTCGGGTTTTGGCTGAACAGGGTTTTCGTTCAGCCACCAGATAGGTTTTGCCTTTGATGCGGCCGTCAATCAGACTTCTGACCAACTTCAAAAAGTTGCTGTTCGTTCTTGGTTCTATGATTTTGGCATGATGCCGGCCCGGCGGTAAACACACTCCCAAGGAAATCCTTTTTTTTCGCTCTTGCGAAATTGCACTGCTTTAACCATTTTTTCGGAAAGGTGACTGTCGATATATCCGTTTTGCTCAAGACAGTAAAACATCTCATTGTATTTTTCCTGAAGGGCGTTTGCTGATACAAGATATTTATGGTGGAACCGGTTGATCACCTGAATGGATTTTGGATCCGCAGTTTTCCCTCGATGATCAGGCCATCGTGCATATCCTCGGAATACAGGATTTCACAGTTTCCGATCAGTGCGGCTGAAACGATCATTGAATCATATACACTCAAGCCGTAGCGCTTTGCTACCGCCATTGCCGTTTCATGCGTTTCAGGGGTGAGTGAATCGACCGGGCAAACCGAGAGAATCAGGGTCAACATCTCGGTGATATCCTCCCATGACATATTGAGCTTGCGCCG
>NZ_JAWODO010000094.1:0-3165 GCF_046483245.1 Desulfosalsimonas sp.
ATTATGTCTCCCCAGACCCCGTAGGTGCCAGAGGATGAATCCCGGGAAACAATGGTTATTTTGCGGTCAGGGCCGCCGACTTCCTTCCAGCTGGTTATGTCTCCGTTATAAATGCCTCTGAGCTCTTCTAAGCTCAGGTCGTCTACCGGGTTGTCCGGGTTTACAACCGGGATGATGCTGTCTAATGCCACTCCGAACGGTACCGGGTAGTGCCCGTTTTCAACCGCCCTTTTGACCTCTTCGTCCTTGATAAAGCGCGAGGCCTGGCAGATATCTGTTGTACCGTCGATAAGGGCTTTTATTCCGTTTCCCGAGCCGCCTCCGGATATGGAGATATTAACATCCGGATACTGTTCCATGAAAGCTTCTGCCACTTTCTGGGTTACGGGCAGAACCGTCGTGGAGCCTTTGATTGTCAGCTTTTCAGCAGACCACGCCTGTGTCGTGCCCAGGGCAAGCCCTGTAATGAAAACCAGCATCACCATCAACAATCTTTTCATACGATCCTCCTTAAATGTTTTCAATCCAATTTTTTTCGGCTGCGCGGGCAACCTTTTTTGCAGCGCAAGGCCTTTCTGCATTTGCAGGCAAACAATAACCCTGCTTTGCTACAGGTTCGTGGCTGAAATGTTACGATTCTGTTACGATTTTTCAGGCCCTCTTGTCCTTGTTTGATGCAGCCGGTCCCATGCACCTGCTGGAACGGATCTATAAATAAGTTAAAATTGAAAAGCCCTGCGTGCCCGCGGGCAAAAAAATTTTTTTGAATCGTCATCAAAACGTCACCTTTTCTCCGCTGAACCGACAATGTCGTCGGCTATACCCGCCACAGAAAGTGAAAACGCAAACTTCAAATCACAAAAAAAGGAGAAAAGGAAATGAAGGGTTTTAATCGGTTTGCAGGATCATTGAGCAGGGCGGGGGCGATTTTATTGGCATCGTTCGCCTGTGTTTTCACATTCGCTGCGGGGCCCGCTGCAGCGGAGAAAAGTACCACGGAGGAGATTCTGGATATCCTGAAACAAGGAGATCACATTTCAGATTCCCGGTATGAGGAACTCACACAGAGGGTAAAAAGCGAAAAAAGCAGTTATGACGTGAAGTTCGGCGGGCGCATCATGGCTGACTGGGCAAGCATAAGCGCTGATGACAGCTTTGATGATGACCTGGGCGGCGGCCTGGACGGAGACGGCGTGGAATTCAGGCGCGCCCGTCTTTTCGCCTCCGGCTCATTTGAAAACAATGTTTTTTTCAAGGCGCAATATGATTTTGGCGGCGGAGACGCTGATTTTAAGGACATGTACATCGGCATGAAAAAGATCCCGGCGATCGGCAACATAAAGATCGGTCATTTCAAGGAACCGTTTTCCCTGGAAGAACAGGGAAGCAGCAAATACATCACCTTTATGGAGCGGGGCCTTCCCAATGTGTTTTCCCCGAGCAGAAACACCGGTGTCATGGCATATGACGCTGCCCTGGGAAAACGCATGTCCTGGGCCATAGGCGCGTTTTATGACGCCGACGGCTTCGGGGAAGGTTTCAATGATAGTACGGACATAAATGTTACCGCCAGGGTCACCGGGGCGCCAGTTTACGCTGATGACGGCAGAAAGGCCGTGCATCTGGGCCTTTCCTACACCCGGCAGTTCCGGGATGAAGACGAAACAACCCTCCGGTACAGGCAGCGGCCGGAAGCGCATATAACCGGCGTGCGCCTGGCGAATACCGGCAGCTTTGGTTTAGACGACGCGGATATCATGAGTCTGGAAGCGGCCATGGTAATGGGGCCGTTTTCGGTGCAGGCAGAATACATGCAGAGCTTTGTGGGCTCGGATGCGGCAAATGATCCAAGCTTCAGCGGCTATTATGTCTACGGCAGCTATTTTCTCACAGGTGAAAGCCGCAATTACAAGCCCGGTTCAGGATCCTTCGGCCGGGTTAAGCCAAACAGAAACTTCAGCTTCCACAAGCCCGGAGCCGGTGCATGGGAAGTCGGCGTGCGCTATTCAAACCTGGACTTAAACGATGAGGCAATCGAAGGCGGCGAGTTAAGCAATCTGACCCTGGGCGTCAACTGGCACTTAAATCCCAATGTGCGCATGATGCTGAACTACGTTTATGCAGACCTCGAAGACCGCGAAAATGTGGAGGATGACAATGCAAACATTGTTCAGGCCCGGTTCCAGGTAGATTTTTAGCATTATAACCAAAAGTTACAGCCATACAAAAAGCGCCCGCACCCGTGCGGGCGCTTTTTTTTGTGGCGGCCATGGTTTACCGGGCCCGGCTGCGCACAAGGACATAAAAAAGATGCAATTTTTTTTGGCAGGTCGGGCAGTGAAAAAGATCTTTATATTTCAGGGACAATTCAATGGGTGCCATAAAAAAATGGCATAAAATCAGGCCCCTTTGCCGCACAATGTTTGCAAAAAGGGGTTGCAGAATCGCTTTTGCCGGTGATATGGCCCCATACAGAAATGTTTGAACAGGGATGACCGGCAAACCATGCATCCCGGCAAAAAATCGTTGTGTCAAAACACAGCAAAACAATTAAGGAGGACAAATGAAAAATTCAGGAAAACGCATTTTAACCGTATTGGCAGCAGGGTTGTTTTTTTTATGCACAGCCGTGCCCGCGGCAGCCATCACTGTGGATTTCCACGGAAAGGCCTGGACCGGGGTCATGAGTGGTTCGGACGGCTTTTTACTTGGGGACGGCAGCAATGACAGCACGACTTTTGCTGCGGGCAAATTCCGTTTCCGGTCAGAGGTGGGCACGGATGACGGCCGGGCCAAGATGGTGTATGGGTTTGAAACCGGCGCCAACAACTTCGGATCTGCTGATGACGATCGTGGCGGCTGGAAGTATTCCGGTGACAGCGTGGATTTTGAAAACCGGTTTGCCTATATCCAGCTCAACCTGCCCGGGATGAACGACCAGGTCATGGGCCGGGCCGGTCTGCAGAAAAGCGGCGTGAACCACTGGCTGTGGACAGAAACCGCAGCAGGCGTCACCCTGCACGGCACAGGGATGTTGAACTGGTCTGCCGGGTGGTTCCGGGGCCTTGAGGAAGGTTTTGGCGAAGATGAAGCTGCAGAAACCGACTTTTATATGGTTAAGGGTGATTTCAAGCCCGGTGAAAACATCACTGTTGGCGGTTTTGC
>NZ_JAWODO010000032.1:0-12876 GCF_046483245.1 Desulfosalsimonas sp.
TGATCCCCCTGGAAGGGGTGCTCCGGGTGCGTACCGGCGAGGCGGACAACGAGGCCATATAAAAAAACAGGATTTACATTTGTTGGCGTTTAAAGCAGTTTATTCATCAAAAATTCGAGGAGGAAACAGAAAATGAAGCAGGCAAAAGACGTACTGGAAATGATTCAGCAGGAAAATATCCGGGTGGTGGACATCCGGTTCATGGATTTTCCCGGCATCTGGCAGCACTTTACCGTACCGGTCAGCGAAATGAGCGAGGACTCCTTTGAGGACGGCTACGGGTTTGACGGATCCAGCCTGCGGGGTTGGCAGCCCATCAACGCAAGTGACATGCTCGTTGTGCCCGATGCCTCCACAGCCAGGATCGATCCCTTCTACGAGGAAAAAACCCTTGTATTGATCGGCAACATCGTGGACCCGGTCACCCGGGAGGCCTACTCCCGGGACCCGCGGCACGTGGCCCAGAAGGCCGAAAACTACCTCAAGCAAAGCGGCATCGGCGATACGGCCTTTATCGGCCCGGAAGCCGAGTTTTTTATCTTTGACGACGTGCGCTTTGATTCCCAGAGAAATAAGGCCTTTTACATGGTGGATTCAGAAGAGGGCGTGTGGAATACCGGGCGGGAGGAAAATCCCAACCTGGCCTACAAGCCGCGTCACAAGGAAGGCTATTTTCCGGTGCCGCCCATGGACAAGGGTCAGGATATCCGAACCGACATGATGCTGGCCCTGGAGGATCTGGGCATTGACGTGGAATGCCAGCATCACGAGGTGGCCACCGCCGGCCAGGCCGAAATCGACATGCGGTTTAAGCCGCTAATGGAAATGGGCGATCAGCTCGTATGGTTCAAGTACGTGCTCAAAAACGTGGCCCATCAGTACAACAAGACGGTCACGTTCATGCCCAAGCCCCTGTTTGAAGACAACGGCACGGGCATGCACACCCATGTGAGTATCTGGAGAGACGGCAATCCCCTGTTTGCCGGCGACAAGTACGCCGGGCTCTCCCAGGAGGCGCTTTACGCCGTGGGCGGGATCTTGCGGCATTGCAAGGCCCTGTGCGCGTTTACCAATCCCACCACAAATTCTTACAAGCGTCTTGTTCCGGGTTTTGAGGCGCCGGTGAACCTGGCCTATTCGAGCCGAAACCGCAGTGCCGCGGTTCGGATTCCCATGTACTCGGCATCGCCAAAGGCCAAGCGTATCGAGTTCAGAACCCCGGATCCGTCCTGCAATGGGTACCTGGCCTTTTCCGCGATTCTTATGGCGGTCATCGATGGCATTGAAAACAAGATTGATCCGGGCGATCCCATGGATAAAAACATCTATGACCTGCCCCCGGAGGAGCTGGCCCAGATCGATTCCGCCCCGGGCTGCCTTGAAGAGGCCCTGCAGGGTCTTGCAGATGATCACGAGTTTCTGCTCAAGGGCGATGTGTTTACCAGGGATGTGATCGAGCGCTGGATTGAGTACAAAATGGAAAAAGAGGTCAATGCCATCAAGCTGCGGCCCCATCCCCACGAGTTTTTTCTGTATTACGACATTTAGTCCCCCCTCCTGGCTGTGTAAATCACAGGCAGATAAAAAGGGCGGTCCCTGTTGTCAGGGGCCGCCCTTTTTTTACGGCGCCATCTGAAATCAGACTTCGAAGTAACATCAAAAAAGTTGCTGATAGTGCTTGGTTCTGTAATTTTCGCATGATGCCGACCCGGTGGCGGTTTGCTCCCTGCTGACCGCTTGCGCGCTCAATGCGACTCGCAAACCACCCCCGGGCCGGCATCATGGCCGACTGTGTGCAAAGTTTCACACCAAGGGCATCCAGAGCAACACATCTAAGTAACGTCAGAAAAAGTTACTGTTATAGCCCGGTCCCGGGCTTGCGGCCGCAGGATTTCCTTTCTGCAACAACAGCTGACGCGGTAAAAAGCTTTTTACGGTGCCATCTTTTTTGTGCCTAAGAATTTACAATTTTGTTATTTTTCTCTTTTTTCATTGCAAAAATGTAATTTATTTTTTGAACTTCCACGATTGAATTTTTTTTATATTCTATAAAATCAATTAGTTATTTTTAATAGCAGGTTTAATGATAAATGGCACGCCAATTGCTGTTGTAGAACCAAGGCCTTTCAGGTCAGCGCATCCTGTTTCTGAAAGCTGAACTTTAAAACCTGTAACTGAACCCGGGAGGTATCAGGAATGAAAACATTGCTATGGACAACGATGATATGGGCCGCAGTTTTGCTGCCGGCGTTTGCCGGCGACGGTCCTTCAATTGAATCAAATCATGCGGCCGTCGGCCAGGTCCAGATCCATGCGGATTATACATGGACCCTGGTTGCCGCCATCCTGGTTTTTTTCATGCAGGCGGGCTTTGCCATGGTGGAAGCCGGGTTTACCCGGGCCAAAAATTCCATCAACATATTGATGAAAAATCTCATGGATTTTTCCATGGGTTCGCTGGTGTTCTGGGCCGTGGGCTTCGGCCTGATGTTCGGGGTCTCCAACACGGGCTGGTTTGGCACGTCCGGGTTTTTCTTAAGCGGTTATGAGCCCGGCGGCGATCCCTGGGTGCTGATGTTCTGGATCTTCCAGGCCGTGTTTGCCGCCACCGCGGCCACCATCGTGTCCGGAGCCATGGCTGAGCGGACCCGGTTTATCGGCTATATCCTGTATACCATTTTTATCACCGGCCTGATCTATCCGGTGTTTGGCAGCTGGGCCTGGGGCGGGCTGCTCGATGGCGGGGGATGGCTGGAAAATCTGGGTTTCATCGATTTTGCCGGCTCCACTGTCGTGCATTCCGTGGGCGGGTGGGCCGCGCTTGCCGGGGCTGTCGTGCTGGGCCCCAGGATGGGCAAGTACGCAAAAGACGGCTCCATCCGGCCGATTTTGGGCCACAACATCCCCCTGGCCGGCCTGGGGGTCTTTATCCTCTGGATGGGCTGGTTCGGGTTTAACGCCGGCTCCACAACCGCGGCCAACACGGATGTGGCGCTGATCGCGGTCAACACAGCCCTGGCCGCCTCCGCAGGCGCCGTGTTTGCCATGCTCACTTCCTGGATCAAGTTTTCAAAACCCGAGGTGAGCATGAGTTTAAACGGCGCCCTGGCGGGCTTGGTGGGGATTACGGCCGGGTGCGCCAATGTCTCGCCCACGGCATCGATTGTCATCGGGGCCGTGGCCGGGGTGATCGTGGTCATGTCTGTTTTGTTTTTTGAAAAGATCCGGGTGGACGACCCGGTGGGCGCGGTGTCGGTGCACGGTGTCAACGGTGCCTGGGGAACGCTGGCCGCGGGCATTTTTAACACCGGAGGAACCTCTGCGGCCATTATCGGCGTGCAGGTGCTGGGCATTGCCGCCGCCTTTGTCTGGACCTTCGGAGCCGCCTTTATCTTGTTTAAGCTGGTGGATATGGTGGTGGGCCTGCGGGTTTCCGCGGAAGAAGAGCGAGAGGGGCTCGATTTTACCGAGCATGCGGGTACCGCATACCCGGATTTCGAGCTGGTCTCCTATAGCGGGGGTTCTATCTCTTCATATAAACCCCAGTAGGCTCGCAATCAGCAAGAACCTTGAAACACGAATCGCACAAGGCAGTTTTGGACAAAATTTTGTCCGGCTGCCTTGTGCGGCTTCGTGGTTTTTGTTTTGGTTTGTTTTTGAGATTTATGGTAAAAATATAATAACACCAACAGGGATTGTTTTTGTTTTTATAATCAAAACTGAGACAGCACAATGCTCGGCCGTCGGCCCAACAGTGACCAAAAGTTTATCCTCTCTCACCTGGGCGTTTTTTATGCCCTGGTGGCCACCATTTTTGTCATTCCATTGTTTGCGGCCGTGGTGGTGGTTCTCATCAAGGGGGTCTTTGATCTTCGCCATGTGATTTTGATCGGCGGGGCGGTTCTGGTGCTGGGCTTCTGCATCTGGATGGTGATATGGGGGATCAGGTTTTTCAGAAAGCTGAGACAATCCGGCGATGCCACGGCAAGGGATTTTTACGAACAGAAAGCCGCTGGTGAGGCGGTGGAACTGTCTTTTTTCGGCGGCCTTTTCAAGGTGTCGTATAAGGGGGACCCGGAGCAGGGCCCCGGTGATGCCAATCTTATTGCCGCAGATCATGACAATGCCGCCATCCCCTTGTTAAACAGTCCCGAACAGCCGGATCTCGTATCCCGGCTTCAGGCATTGACAGAGCTCAAAGATGCCGGCCATATTGATGAGCAGGAATACCGGAAGATCAAGCAAAGACTCATTGACGGCACGGAAAATTGAATTTCACCCGCGACAGGCGGGTAAAGATTGCATATCAGAGGTGATGATGCAGGCACGCAAAGTCATTGATCATATTGTTGGCTGGCTGCGGGAGTATGCCGCAGGTGCCGGTGTCAAAGGTTTTGTGGTGGGCATTTCCGGAGGTATTGATTCTGCGGTGACATCCACCCTGTGCGCTGAGACCGGGCTTTCTGTGATGGTGCTCAACATGCCCATCCGGCAGGCCGAGGATCAGAAAATCCTTGCAACAAAGCATGCCGCCTGGCTTGAAAAACACTATGAGAATGTTTCCGGACACACCGCGGATCTCACCGCCGTGCTCGAAGCGTTTGAAAACTGCCTGCCGCCGGAAATCCAGGACCATCTGACCATGGCCAACACACGGGCCCGGATCCGAATGACAGCGCTTTACGCCTTTGCCACCCACGGCCGGATGCTAGTGGCCGGCACCGGCAACAAAGTGGAGGATTTCGGGGTTGGTTTTTTCACCAAGTACGGTGATGGCGGCGTGGACATATCCCCCATCGGCGATCTTTACAAGTCCGAGGTTTACCAGCTTGCCCGGCAGCTCGGGGTGATGGAAGAAATCATGGATGCCCCGCCCACAGACGGGCTCTGGCCTGACAGCCGCAGCGACGAGGACCAGATGGGGGCCACCTATGACGAGCTGGAATGGGCCATGGAATTTGACGCACAGCACAGCCGGCAGCAGGACCTCACAGACCGCCAGAAACAGGTCCTGTCCATTTACCGGGCGTTAAACCGGAAAAACCGCCACAAAATGGAGCCCATACCCGTAGCCGTGATCCCGGAGGAATTCAGATAACCGGCCGGGGCGGGAATAAGCATGTTTTGGGGCGCAATTGATCCATATCGCCATATTACGGAATCCTTAATGAGAATTATTGCAGGCGCCATCGCCCTGGTTGTTCTTTTTTTTGCCATGCCCGCGGCCGGCTTCGGGCTGGAAAAAGCCGACATGGTGGTGGTGGTCAAGTCCGAATCAAAGCTGTATCTTAAGTGCGACGGCCAAATCATCAGCCAGTATCATGTGGTTTTCGGCCCTGACCCCCAAGGCCACAAGCAGCAAGAAGGCGACGGAAAGACCCCGGAGGGCAGATATGTCCTGGATTACAAAAACGCAAACAGTGATTTTTACAAATCCATTCACATATCCTACCCCAGCCGGGCCGACCGGAAGCGGGCCGCCCGATCCGGTGTGGACCCGGGCGGGGAAATCATGATCCACGGCCAGAAAAACGGCGCGGGGTGGCTGGCTTCCATATCAAAGTATTTCAACTGGACACAGGGTTGCATCGCTGTTTCCAACAGGGCCATGGATGAGATCTGGCAGGCTGTTGACGCGGGCACATCCATTGAAATAAAGCCATAGTTTTTGTTTTTTGCGGCGTTCGGGCTGCATTTGACATGCACCCCCCTGCCTGGTACGTTTGACAAACAGGAGGAAACAGATATGCTGGGTGCCATTGCCGGGGATATCATCGGTTCGGTGTATGAAGGCCGGGGAATGAAAACCCGGGATTTTGCGCTTTTTTCCCATGGCTGCACTTTTACCGACGATACCGTGCTCACCGTGGCTGTGGCGGATGCGATTTTAACCGGCGCGGATTACATTGACAAGTTCCACGAATATTTCCACAAATATCCCCATGCCGGATTTGGGGGATCCTTTATGCAGTGGGCCGCACAGCGCTTGCGCAGGCCCTATTACAGCTTTGGAAACGGATCGGCCATGCGGGTCAGCCCGGTGGGGTTTGCATTTGATGATCTGGAAACCGTGCTGGCAGAGGCTGAAAAAAGCGCGGCCGTGACCCACAATCATCCAGAGGGCATCAAGGGCGCGCAGGCAGCAGCGGTTGGTGTGTTTCTGGCCAGAACCGGGGCGGGCAAAGACCAGATCCGGGATTTTGTCACCCAACGGTTTTCCTATGACCTGGAGCCCCCCTTGGCTGAGATCCGCAGGACCTACCGGTTTGACGTCTCCTGTCAGGGTTCGGTGCCCCAGTCCATTATTGCCTTTCTCGAAGCCCGAACCTGGGAGGATGCCGTGCGAAACGCCGTGTCTTTGGGCGGGGATGCAGACACCATGGCCGCCATTGCCGGCGCCGTGGCCGAGGCCTTTTTCGGCATGCCCGAAGATGTGGCATGCAAAGCCATTTCATACCTTGACCCCACCTTAAAAGAGGTGACAGGCGAATTTGCGCGGCGCTTCGGGCTGTCTTATCATGGAATTTTCACCAGCGGGTGACCTTATATGACATGGCCAAAAAACAGCAGCGGGGAGAGCCGGGTGGAAAAACTGATCCGGTTTTTCAAAAACATGCCTGCAAAAACCCCGGATGCATCCGAGGCGGACTATACCGGCTGGCACCAGAGCGAGGAGGAATATCAAAGGCAACAGCAGCAGTGGTTAAACCAGGTGCAGGAGCGCAAAAAACATAAACGGCCGGGACATGACAAAAAACGCAAATGAGGTCCCCGAGGCATTGGTCCGCCGGGTTACCTGGTGGGGGCTTGGCGTCAATATCCTGCTTGCGGCCTTCAAGGTGATCGCCGGGTGGCTGGGTCACAGCCAGGCCCTGGTGGCAGACGGGATCCACAGCGTCACGGATACGGTTACAGACGTGGCCGTGATCCTGGGTTCCTATTTCTGGTCCCGGCCGGCCGATTTTGCCCACCCTTACGGCCACAAACGCCTGGAGACAACGGTTTCCATCTTTATCGGGGCAATGCTGTTTATGGCCGGTGCAGGCATCGGCTGGGACGCGGTCACATCCGTGCACAAGGTCCATGCCCACAACGTCCGCATGATTGCCCTGGCAGCTGCGGCTGTATCTATTGTGATCAAGGAAATGTTATACCAGTGGACCCGGCGGGTCGGCAGGCGTGTCAATAGCGTGGCCCTGGCGGCAAACGCCTGGCATCACCGGCTGGATGCATTCAGCTCCGTGCCGGTGCTTGCTGCCGTGGCTGTTTCCTTTGTTCGCCCGCAGTGGCACCTGGTTGATCACGTGGCCGCATTTTTCGTGGCCATTTTGATTTGCTATGCCGCCATCGGCATCATTGCTTCCGGGTTTAAGGAACTGGTGGACCAGGGCGCACCTTTTGAGGTGTGCGAACAGATCCGGCAGATTGTAAAGACCCATCCGGCGGTTCGCCAGGTCCACAATATCCGTACCCGGTATTCCGGCAGTCAGTTGTGCGTGGATCTGCACGTGGTGGTCGACAGTGAAATGAGTGTTTACGAGGGCCACCGCGTGGCCGAACAGGTCAAAGGCCTGCTTTTGCACCAGGGCCCTGAAGTGCTGGATGTGGAAGTGCATATCGAGCCCGTGGAGGCGGCCCTGTCAGATATGGAATGCAGGCGGATCTGAAATGAACTTTCATATTGTTCATTATGCCCGGGGCGCTGAAAAAGCCCGGGGCCTTGCGGTTGTCATTGACGTTTTCAGGGCCTTTTCGGTTGCCTGCTATGCATTTGACCAGGGAGCGGAAAAAATTGTGGCCGCAGAAAGCCTGGATGCAGCCCGGGCGATGAAGCAGAAACACCCCCATTATCTGCTCATGGGAGAGCGCCACGCCAAAAAGCCCCTGGATTTTGACCTGGGCAACTCCCCGTCTGAGATCGTGGGAAAAGACCTTTTTGGCAAAACCCTTGTGCATTCCACCCATGCGGGTACAAAGGCGCTTCTGGCCGCGCGCGGTGCACAAACCGTGATTACGGCAAGCTTTGTCAATGCTGCCGCTGTTGCTCGCTATATTGCCCGGACTTGTCCGGATGCGGTTTATCTGGTCTGTGCCGGGTTTGAGGGGAGAAGCGAGGCCCTGGAGGATGTGCTGTGCGCCCGGTATATCCGGGGCCTTGTCTGCGGGGACAATCCCGATGTTGGCCCCATGGCCGAAGAGCTCAAAACCGCTGCCTCGGCCCTGCGCTTTTTTGACCCCGAAGATCCCCACTCGCCTGAGGCGGATTTTTACATGTGCATGGATGCCAATCGGTTCAACTGCATTATCACCAAAACAGAAGCGGATAAGGCCACCTGCGTACTAAAGCCCGTGTTTGGCAGCTCAGTTTAGGTCATGCCTGCTGCGCCGTCTGTCCGGAGGCCAGATCAATCATTTGCTGATAGTCTTCAGGTGTGTCCATGTCCCGGACAATTGCCGGGTCATTTACGGCAATTCGGCAAACCCGGTCGGCATTGGCCCGAACCACGGCATTCAATGGAGTCCCGGGGGTAGCAGCCCTGCACAGGTCCGCGGGAAAGACAGTGGGGTGCCCGCCCCGGCGGTTGTAAACCGGCAGGAGGATGGATTCCGGGTTTTTTTGGTGAAGTGCGGCAAGACCGGCATAGGTGCTTTGGGCCACCAGGGGATGATCGCACAGGGCCACCATGACCCCGGTTATGTCATCGGGCAGCAGCGCCAGTCCGCAGGCGACCGAATCGGCCATCTGGCTGCCGGGCTCCGGGTTGACCGCAATATCTGCGGCAATGTCTTTTATCACAGGCCGGATCCGGTCCTGGTTTGCGCCGAGCACCACAATGACATGGTCCGGGCCGGCATTGCAGATCCGGCTGAGACACAATCGTATGGCGGGCTCACCCAGCACAGGGAGAAGCTGCTTGATCCGGCCCATCCGGCCCGAAGCTCCCGCGGCCAGCAGTATGATTCCGGTTTTTGCAGCCATTTTGTCTCCTTTGCGAAATGAGTTGTCCCACAATACTGAATCCGATCTCCCTTGGGGTTTTCGCGCCGATATCAAGCCCCACGGGCGTGTGAATCCGGCTCAGGTCCGCATCGGAAAACCCTGCGGCCCGCAGGTTGTCAAAAAACGCCGCCTTCTTGCTCCTGCTGCCCAGCAGGCCGATGTAGCGCACCGGGGTTTTCAGCGCATTTTCCACCACTGTGTAATCGTGGGCATGGCCCCGGGTGCAGACAACCACAAAAGTCTCCGCATCCACCCGGATTTGGGAAAACAGGTCTTCAAAGGCGCAGGCCCGAACCTGGTGGACATCCGGCAGATTTTCCGGGCTTAAAATATCCTGCCGGTCATCGGCTGCGGTTACGGAAAATCCGGCATACGTTCCCAGCCGACAGACGGCCTGTCCCACATGGCCGGCACCGCATACGATCAGGCGCGGTGCCGGAAGCACCGGCTCCATATACAAACTCACCTGCCCGCCGCATACATGGCCGGATGACCCGGTCAGATCCATATGGATCAGTTCCGGGCCGCCGCCCCGGCGAATCAGGTCCCGGGCCTTTTCAGCCGCCTTCTGCTCCATTGCACCGCCGCCAACAGTGCCCACGGTGTGTCCGTCTTCGGCTACCAGCATTTTTGACCCCGGGCCGGCGGGAACCGATCCCCGGCAGTCCACGACAATGACCAGGGCACAGGCCGTGGCCTGCTGCTTGTACTGATAAAGGGCCTCTAATACCGCTGTGTCTGTCAAGATTCTTCCCGCTTTGGTTTATGCCGCCATGGCTGCGGCATGCAGTTGTTCTTCAACAACCCCTTTGAAAAGATTTAACTTGTAGGCGTTTTCGCTCAGGGGGTCTGCCTCCCGGACCACGGCTTCGGCTGCTTCTGCAATGGTTGCATCATCGAGGCGCCGCCCGTTTATGGCCTGCTCCACGGCCCGGCTGCGCCATGGCACCGGTGCGGCCCCGGAGAGAAACACCCGGGCGTTTTTTACCCGATCGCCGTCTTTTTCAAAGGCCAGGGCCAGGCCGGCAAGGGCAAAGTCCCAGGATCGCCTGGCCCTGACCTTGCGGTATGCGCTGTAGAGGTTTTCGCCGGGCGGCGGCAGTTCGATACGGGTGACGAGTTCGCCGGGTTTGAGCACGGTTTCAGCCTGCACGTCCTGTTTGGGCAGCACGTGGAGCTTTTCCACTTCAATGCTTCTGGTGCCTTCCGGGCCGGATGTCCTGACTTTAGCCCCCAGCGCGGCCAGTGGCGGGGCGGTATCCGAGGGATGGGTGATGGCACAGATATTGTCGTGGCCGAATATTGCATGAAACTGGTTTTCTCCGTCAAAGGCATAACACATATTACCGCCCTTGCGCAGGCAGGCAAACTCGCCCCGGTAATACCAGCACCTGGGCTTCTGGCAGAGATTCCCGCCAAGGGTGCCCTGGTTTCTGAGCTGAGGGCTGGCCACTTCAGCGGCGCCCCGGGCCAGGCCCGGGTATTTCTCCCTGACCAGGGGGCTTTCGGCCACCCGGGTGATGGTGGCCAGCGCGCCGATGGACAGCCCGCCGCCTTTGGTCTGCCTGATTTCGTAAAGGTCGGCAAGGGCGCTGATGCTGACTACCTTGTCAACATCCATGATCCCTTCGCGCAGACATCCGAGCAGGTCTGTGCCCCCGGCATGCACGGCTGCACCCTTTGCGTTTAAATGCCGGATTGTATCCTTGACAGTTTCCGGACGGACGTATGAAAAATGCGGCAGCACGGTTTATACCTCCTTTTGTAAATCAAGATGTCTGCGCACTTCAAGCGGCGTGACCGGAGCCCGGGTGAACCGGATGCCGGTGGCCATATAAAGGGCGTTTGCAATGGCCGGGGCCGTGGGTATGGTCACGGGTTCCCCCAGGCCCTTGGCGCCGGTGTTGTTGGCTTCCGGATCATCGATTTCAATGGGCAGGCTCTCCATGTCTGCGGGCACGTCCAGGGCAGTGGGCAGCTTGTAGTCGTGCCAGTTGCGGTTGCAAAGCTTTCCGGTCTGCCGGCCATCGAGCTGCCGGAATTCGGTTAAGCCAAAACCGATTCCCATGACAATGCCGCCAAACACCTGGTTGTCGTATGTGAGCCGGTTCATGACCCGGCCGCTGTCATGGGCCGCCACAAAGCGCAAAATCCGGATCTCCCCTGTTTTCATGTTGACTTCCAGCTCGCAGAACTGGGCGCCGAACGGGTTGACGGTTTTTCCTGCCGGGTTGGGCCCGCGGTAGCCGACCCCCACCACAACGCCGCGTTTTTTCAGGCGGTTGACCTCGGTGACCTGTATCCGTTTGTCTTTGTTGCTTCTGGAAACGATTTCCGCGCCTGTGTAGTCCAGGTCTTCTGCCGGGACCCCGAGGTCCTCTGAGGCCATTTCAAGCACCCGGCGTTTGACCTCCACGGCTGCGTTGCGCACGGTCGGCGCCTCTGTGGGTACGGTCTTGCTGCCGCCGCTGGGCGTGGCATACTGGGTGGTGCCGGTATCTGCATGCTCGATCTGGATCATTTCGGGCCTTACCCCGAGTTCCTCGGCAGCCACCTGGGCCATGATCGTCTTGGTGCCGGTGCCGATATCGCTTGCCCCCATGTTGAGGTTTATGGATCCGTCCCGGAACAGCCGGATCACAACAGTTGAGGGCTGTCCTCCGCCGCCGGCGATCCACAGGCATGCCGCCATGCCGGCCCCGCGCTTTACATGGCGGTTTGATCGGTTGTGCTGCCGGGCCTTTTCCACCGCGGTTTTCCAGCCGAATTTTTCCGCCCCTTCCAGGATGCACCTGCGAAGCCCGGTGGTGGTATAGGGCATGCCGCCCCGGGCCTGGCTGACTTCGGGGATGTTTTTCAGCCGCAGATCCACCGGATCCATGCCGGTTTTTCCCGCAAGCTCGTCAATCATCTGCTCCAGGGCCCAGCTGCCCTGGGGATGGCCGGGGGCCCGAAACGGCCTGGCCGGGCCGGCGTTGATATAAACATCGTTTGAGCGGCAGGAAACATTGTCGCATTGATAAAGATCCCGGACCAGCCAGTCCATCAGGGATGTCCCGCCGGCCGGGTATGCCCCGCTCGGGCCTGTGCACCGGAAATCAAGGGCGGTCAGGGTTCCGTCGCTTCTCACCCCTGCCTTCAGGTGCATGGTGCTGGCCGGGCGGTTGCCCACGCTCAGATAGGTTTCCTCCCGGGTGAGTGTCATTTTGACCGGACGGGCGGCCTGACGGGCCATCAGGGCGGCCAGCACCGTGTATTTGCCGGGCTGCAGCTTGCTGCCAAATCCCCCGCCCATGTAATGGCCGATCACCCGTACCCTGGAAAAGGGCAGATCGAGCACTTCCGAGATGGTGGACTGCACAGCGTAGACGCCCTGGCTGGATTCCCATATGGTAAGGCGGTCTCCTTCCCAGTTGGCCACGCATCCATGGAGTTCCATGGGGGTGTGAAGTTCGCACTGGGTATGGTAAGTCCTTTCCAGTACCGCATGTGACCGGTCAAATCCTTTTTCCACATCACCGCGTGAATATTGGTCCTTGCCCACAAGATTGCCTGTTTTGTGCACTTTTGGCGCGTTTTCGTCCATGGCCCGGTCATGATCGGCCAGATGCGGCAAAACCTCGTATTCCACATTGATTGCCGCCAGTGCATCCCGGGCTTGGTAGGGGGTGTCTGCGGCCACTGCGGCCACGGCCTCGCCCTCAAACCGGCAGTGCGGATCCAAAAGCGGGGCCGTAAAATTATTATAGCGCCATTTCAGATTTTTGGCCTCGTTTGAATCCCCGGTAATCAAGGCCCTGACTCCGGGCATTTGACGGGCCCGGCCGGCATCGAATTTTTTGACCCGGGCATTGGGGTGCGGGCACCGAAGTATG
>NZ_JAWODO010000035.1:0-29281 GCF_046483245.1 Desulfosalsimonas sp.
GAAAAAGAACACACAACACGCCATGAGACAGAGATATTCATTGGTACCCATGCAGGATTTTAATGAACCGTGGACAGACGAAAAACTCTACAAGAAATACAGCTTAACCAAAGAGGAAATAGCCTTCATTGAATCAATGGTCCGCCCAAGGGAGCCAAGCGATGAGTAATGAATTCTTCCCACAACGGCCCACATCGAAACCAACAATCTACGCCTACGAAGACACCAATCCCCAATACAAGGGTCTGCTTAAAGTAGGCTACACCACGTTAGACGTGAAAAACCGTGTGGCGCAGCAATATCCGACCAAGCGGCCTGGCAAACCCCCATACAGAATCGTCCTGGAAGAATCCGCCATGCGCAATGACGGCACATCTTTTACCGACCGTGAAGTTCATCTGGCGTTGAGAGACAGCGGGATCAGGAACCCTGAGGGTGAGTGGTTCGAGTGTTCGGCAGAACAGGTTAAGACGGCTGTGATTGCTGTCAGAAGAGGTGAACGAATCGAGGAAGACCGCATGCTGAATTTCAAGATGCGGCCTGAGCAGAAAGAGGCAGTAGAAAAGACGGCGGCCTATTTCAAACGTGCCATCAAGGAAGCTCCTGACAAACCGCCACGTTTTCTCTGGAACGCAAAGATGCGTTTTGGCAAAACCTTTGCTGCCTATCAGCTCGCCAAAAAGATGGAATGGAAAAAGGTGCTGGTGCTGACCTTCAAACCGGCGGCTCAGAGCGCCTGGGAAGAAGATTTAAAGCGTCACATTGATTTCAAGGGATGGCAATTTATTTCAAAAGACGGCCTGACATACGAAGAAGCGGACAAGAACAAGCCCTTTGTCTGTTTCGGATCGTTTCAGGACTATCTGGGCAGAAACATTAAGACCGGCGGTATAAAGACCAAGAATGAATGGGTTCACGCGACACATTGGGATTGCGTGATTTTTGATGAATACCATTACGGCGCGTGGCGTGAGAATGCCAAGGATCTATTTGAGTCGGAAGACAAGGAGGAAAGAAAGTTTAGTGAAGGTGAGGGGCTCGACTATTACGACGAAGAGATTATGCCGATAACTACGGATGCTTACCTGTATCTATCGGGCACGCCGTTTCGGGCCATTGCATCGGGTGAGTTTATTGAAGAACAGATTTTCAACTGGACCTATTCGGATGAACAGGCTGCCAAACAGGCATGGAAGGACAAAGACAATCCTTATGCTTGCCTGCCCCGCATGGTGCTGATGACCTACCAGATGCCGGATGCTATCCGCGAAATAGCGATGCAAGGGGAGTTCGACGAATTCGATCTGAATGAATTTTTTGCCGCTGAAGGCAAGGGAGAAAACGCAAGATTCAAGCATGAAGATGAGGTGCAGAAGTGGCTGGATTTAATACGCGGGTCGCTTCAAGCTGCGAATGTTGACAATTTAAAGCTGGGGGCAAAGAAGCCTCCTATGCCGTTTTCTCATGCGCCGCTACTGAATGTATTGAACCATACCTTCTGGTTTTTACCGAGCGTCGCCTCTTGCTATGCCATGCGCAAGCTGTTGGGGAGAAAACAGAACAAGTTCTACCATGATTATCAGGTTATCGTGGCCGCAGGACCCGCCGCCGGGATTGGCATTGAGGCGCTGCATCCCGTGGAAGAAGCTATGGATGATCCGTTGCAGACCAAGACGATTACTCTGTCCTGCGGAAAGCTGACTACTGGTGTGACGGTAAGACCATGGACAGGTATATTTATGTTGCGTAATTGTTCCAGCCCGGAGACCTATTTCCAGGCTGCATTTCGTGTCCAAAATCCCCCGCCATAGGGCCGCAGGCGGGTGTCGACCCGGAAAACAAACCCCTCGGGGGTGGATTTGCCGATCACATCAATGAGCCGGCGCACCAGGCGGGTAAAAAATTCCTCGTTTGAAATGGACCTGTGATCCGACCGGGTCTGTCCGGCCTCCGGAAAGGCAAACATCAGGTCAATGTCAGAGGAAAAATTCAGCTCCCGCCCGCCGAGCTTGCCCATGGCAAAGACCACCATCTGCTGGGCATTTCCGCTTGCATCCTCGGGCTGGCCGTATTTGCTGCACAACAAGGGATACAGGAAATCCAGCCCCTGTTGAACACAGGCATCTGCAAGGGCGGACAATTCGGCCATGGTTTCAAACAGATCCGCCCGGCCGGTCAAATCCCGCCATGCAATACGCACCATCTCCCGGTGCCGAAGCCGCCGCAACGCCACGGCCAGACCGTCCTCATCAGCGGCCTGGCCGGCTGCCCGGGCCACGTATTGCTGGTACTGATCCGTGGGATAAAGCCGTTCCAGATCCCCGCTTTCCAAAAGCTCGCGGATCATCCCCGGGTTGCGCAGGCACTGCCGGGCCGCGTATTCGCTGAAAGCAAACACCCGGCAGAGATCGTCCTCATCCACCATGTAAAAAAGCGATTGACGGCCTGCGCCCTCAGCCACCTTGCTGCAGTCTGACACCTTTTGCCGGGCCGCGGCTTTCAGATCATCGGGCATCAAAATCCTGGTTATTGGCGAAGTGTGGGGCATAAACGTCCGTTTCACTCCCGGGAAAACAGGGATGACCGTCCTCCGGGCTTCTGGGCCAGGGTATAGGCCGCCAGCATGGAGTGACACAAATAGGTGTTTTCCGGATCGGAAAAAAACCGGAAAAACAGATCCAGGCTCTGCCGGCGCATCATGTTGGACACCACCCGGACCCCGGCGTTTCTGTAAAGGGGCGGCAGATTATCGGTTTTGCAGGCTGTGCCCCCGCCCATGACATCCTCATAGGCATAAACGATTCTGCCGATATCCGCGATCAGAATTGCGGCAAAACACATCAGGCAGGGCTCCAGGGTGGTGTAAATGCTCAACTGCCGGGGATCACCCGTATACGACAATTCGTAGAATTGTTTTAATGCATTGATCTCCGCATGATCGATCTCACTGGGTCTCTGTTGGCGGCTGTGGCTGCGCCCCCCGCCGGCAATCACCCCGCCGGGCCCGGCAATCACACATCCCACGGGAAACTCCCCGGCATCCAGAGCCTGTTGCGCCTGGTCCAGGGCCGCCCGCATATACGTTTCATCGGCTTTCTGATGATTCATGCGCGTGTTTTCACCTCTTTTTTATCCGGCCACACCAAAATTGATGCTTTCGTAAAAGCTTTTTACACCGCTTGGATATTTCTCAGGAAGGAAGCCCTGCGGTCGGGGTCAGTTTTTCCGCAAACACTGGCATTTTTCCACGAAAAATGCAAATTGTAAACGCCTGTTCCTGTCGCGTGAGCCAGGCCCACATAAAAAAATCGCCATGAAACCGGGGAAAGCTTTCAACAAAGAAGGCTTACAAACTTGACAAGCGCCGGCCATGATGCGGGCCGGGGGGCGGTTTGCGAGTCGCATTGAGCGCGCAAGCGATCAGCAGGGAGCAAACCGCCCCCCCGGCCCGCATCATGCGAAAACCCCTGAAAGACAGCCGGCAAGCACTTTCTCAAAGAAAGATGAAATTGCCCCCCATTGCCCGGGGCCCGATGATTCGGTTGACAACGATGATCATATCGGTTAGCAATGTTACAGACACGCATTGTCCGGCCAGTCGCCGGATACGCCGAAACGATCCCATAGACCAGGGGCAGACCATGATCATCGGATTAGATGTTGGCGGAACCCATACCGACGTTGTTCTTGTGGGCGAAAACGGCCTGGAAAGACGGATCAAGGTGCCAACCGACACATCGGCGCTTTTTGATGCGGTTTTCTCCGGCCTGGAACACATTACCCGCGATATTGACATCAGCCAAATCTCCCACGCGGTTTTGAGCACCACCCTGACCACAAACACCATTGTACAGGACAAGCTGCCGGCCGTGGGCATGATCGTGACCGCCGGGCCCGGCATTGACCCGGAATATTTCCGCACCTGCGAGCACTACTATCGCGTGGCCGGGGCAATGGACCACAGCGGCAGGGAAATTGTCAAGCTCGATGAAAAAGCGGTGGAAGATGCCGCATCCCGCATGCGGGACGCAGGCATCGAGTACGTGGGCGTGGTGGGCAAATTTTCCATCCGCAACCCGACCCATGAAAAACGCATCCGGGAAATCATTTCCCCCATGTTTCAAAAGATTTTTCTCGGCCACAACGTCTCGGGCAATTTCAGCTTTCCCCGGCGCATCACCACGGCTTTTTTAAACGCATCCGTGTACCCGCTGCACAAACGCTTCTTTGAGGCAGTCCGGCAATCTTTGGACAAAAAGGGCATTCATATACCCATATATATCCTCAAGGCAGACGGCGGGACCATGGATTTTGAAACCTCCATTGATTTTCCCGGCCAGTCGATTCTCTCCGGACCGGCGGCAAGCGTGATGGGCTCCATCGGTTTTGCCGCAGATGATGAAGAAACCATCGTGCTCGATATCGGCGGCACAACCACGGATATGGCCGTGCTCATCAATGGCGTGCCTGTGCTGGCGCCCTACGGAATCGAAATCGCTGAACACAAAACCCTGATCCGGGCCTTGCACTCCTATTCCGTAGGCCTGGGCGGTGACAGCACGGTGCGGGTGGAACACGGACACCTGTTTATCGGACCGGACAGAACCGGGCCGGCCATGGCTTATGGCGGCCCGGAACCCACGCCCACAGACGCTCTTTTTGTCCTTGGAAAGGCCCAAAACGGCGACCGGGAAAAGGCGGAAAAAGGCATTGAGGCCATTGCACAGCTTCTGGGAATTTCCACCACGGAAGCCGCCCAGCGAATATTTGACCAAACCTGCCGGGAAATTCTGGATTCTGCCCGGCAAATGGTGAGCCTGATCAACAGCAGGCCCGTTTACACAGTGCGCGAGGCCCTGCACGGCCACCAGATCAAGCCCACCCGGCTTCTGGTGCTCGGGGGTCCGGCACCCATGTTTGCAGAAAATTTTACGGCTGTTTCTGATTACCAGGTCAGCGTGATACCCCACTGGGACGTGGCCAACGCCGTGGGCACGGCCCTTTCGCGCACCACATGCGAAGTGACCTTATTTGCAGACACATACAAGCTCGAGGCCTCAGCCCCTGAGGAAATGTTTGTCCAGGCGCTCAAGCCGGGTTTTACAATGGCCGATGCCACGGAAATGGCCTCGGAACTGCTGAAGAAAAAAGCCCTCAGGGAAGGGGCCAGCTCAGGCGACCTTGTCACCGATGTCACCGAGGCGCTGGAATTTAACATGGTTCGCGATTTCCGGATGATCGGCAAAAACATCCGCATCAAGGTCCAGGTCCGGCCCGGACTCATCGGCCAGTATGAAAAGATCATCGCGCAAATCAAAAAACAATCCCGAAACGGAGAAAACCCATGCTAAAGGCCAAGACCCATACGGGCCTGGTTTTTTTCCCGGCATACGACTGGGCCATCAGCCCCACCCACCCGGAGCGCGAAGAGCGTCTTCTCTACACCCAGGACCAGATCTCCGAGGAGGGCCTTCTCGACGTTGAAGGCATTGACGAATTCAAAGCCGGTGTGGTGGATATCGAGGATGTACAGCGGGTTCATTTCTGCGTGCCCGACGCCAGAAGCGTTATGACCGAATCGCATTTCATCAGCGCCGGCGGTGCCAAAACCATTGGCAAGGCCAAAATGGACGGTCTTGTGGATCGCGGATTTGCCCTGGTTCGACCCCCGGGCCACCATGCCATGCGGGTGGTCCATGGGGGAAGGGGCTTTTGCAACGTCAACAACGAAGCCATCATGATCGAATACCTCCGCCAGGCCTATGGCATTGACCGGGTGGCCATCATTGACACGGATTGCCACCACGGCGACGGAACCCAGGACATTTACTGGCATGATCCGGACACATTGTTTATCTCCATGCACCAGGACGGCCGGACCCTGTTTCCGGGCACGGGCTTTAACAATGAAACCGGCGGTCCCACGGCTGCGGGCACCACCTTAAACATCCCGCTTCCGCCCTATACCTCGGAGGAAGGTTTTCTCACCGTGCTGGAAAAAGCCGTGCTGCCCATACTCCAGGAGTTCAAGCCGGATCTGATCATCAATTCCGCCGGCCAGGACAATCATTTCACAGACCCGCTGACCAACATGAATTTTTCCGCCAAAGGGTATGCAGACCTCACCGCCCGGCTCAAGCCCGACATTGCCGTGCTCGAAGGCGGATACTCCATCGAAAGCGCGCTTCCCTACGTCAATGTCGGCCTCATTCTGGCCATGGCCGGCATGGATTATAGCCACGTGGTGGAACCCGAGTACTCGGCCGAACGTCTCCGCCAGGGCCCCAGCATCACCGCCACCATTGAAAAAACCTGCCAGCAGGTCATCGACACCTGGAACGACCGGCAAAACATCCGCATCCGCATGCAGGAAAACGTGATTTATGCCGAGCGCAATAATACTGTTTTTTACGACACGGACGGATTTTATGAATCCCAGCATGAAACCTTGCAAGTGTGCCGGGAGTGCAGCGGTGTTTTAAAAATCGACTCTTCCGTGGAAAGAAAAATGCGGGTGCTGGCTGTCCACATTCCCCGCAAGGCCTGTGAAAACTGCCGCAAAACCGGATACCAGTGGTTTGAAAAAACCGATATGGGCTCCTATGACATGATTCTGCTCCAGGACCGGCCCGAAGACCAGTACCGGGTGCGAAAAAAATAGGACTGCCCGGCTGATATGACCGCGCTTCGTCAACAGGGGATCCGCCACTGCCTGCAGATCCGCCACCGGCTGTTAAATGCGGTGCGCGCCTTTTTCTGCCGCCACGATTTTCTGGAGGTGGAAACCCCGGTGCGCACCCCTGCGCCTGCGCCCGAAGCCCACATCGAGGCCATTTCAGCTGACGGCGCCTTTCTGCAGACATCCCCTGAACTCTACATGAAGCGCCTGCTTGCTGCCGGGTATTCCCGGATCTTTCAGATCTGCAAGACCTTCCGCGCAGGGGAACGCGGAAGCCGGCACCTGCCGGAGTTCACCATGCTGGAATGGTATGCGGCCGATTTTACCTATCATGAGATGATGAACCAGACCGAAAGCCTGATCCGCGAGACCTGTGAAAAGGTCCTGGGAACACGGCATCTCAGGCGCCGCGGCGCAAACATCCGGCTGGACCGACCGTGGCCGAAAATTACGGTTGAAAAGGCTTTTCAGCGCTTTACCCGCACCACCATGAACGCGGCCCTGGCTGATCAGAGCTTTGACGAGCGTATGGCCCTGGAGATCGAGCCCGCTTTGAATCCCGCAAGACCCATATTTTTATACGATTACCCGGCGGAAAAGGCCGCCCTGGCCCGCCTCAGAAAGGATAACCCGCATGTGGCCGAACGTTTTGAAGCCTATATCGGGGGCCTGGAAATCTGCAATGGATTTTCCGAACTCATTGATCCTGACCAGCAGCGCCGGCGATTTGAGGCGGAACTGCAGCGGCGTGAAAAACAGGGCCTCGCCGCCGGCCCGATGCCCGAGGCCTTTCTTGCCGACCTGGGCCAAATGCCGCCGGCCGCAGGCAATGCCCTGGGCATTGACCGGCTGGCCATGCTGCTTTCCAAGGCTGAAACCATCGATGAAGTAGCCGCCTTTGTGCCCGAAGAGGGTTGAACCGGATTGTGTGCGCACCCACCTTTTACTTGACCCCGCATAGGGATTTCATGTATACAATATAATAAATATCGGGCGTAACTATCGGAAAAGCGGCCCTTTCGGCCAGCGGAACCCAAACGGTTTTTTTGCCATTGACACGGCCCATGACCCCCAGAACCCGGAGCATATCCGCAAATTTTTTTTGTTTTCTGACCGCCGGCCTTGCGTGCCTGGCCATTGCCTGCCCGACACCAAACCCCGCCCGGGCGGAAATGTATATGCATATTGACGACAAAGGCGGATATCATTTCACAGATACCCCCAAATCCGCGGATTACATACCGACCCCGCATCTTGAAGCGCCCGAACCCCCGGTGCAGTCGGTGATGCGGTATGCTGAAATCATCGCCAGCATTGCAGATACTTACGGGGTGCGGCCGGAACTGGTGCAGGCCGTAATCCGGGTGGAATCCGGATTCAATCCCACAGCGGTTTCCCGGGCCGGAGCCCGGGGGCTGATGCAGATCATGCCGGTGCACATCCAAAAGCACCGGATTTCAGACCCTTTTGACCCCAGACAAAACATCACGGCCGGGACCCGCTATTTAAGCGATCTACTCAAGCGCTACAACGGAAATTTGAATCTGAGCCTGGCGGCCTACAACGCCGGCCCGTCCAGGGTGGATCACTACAAGGGCATCCCGCCTTACCCAGAGACCCGGCAGTACGTGCAAAAGGTGCTTTCCTGCTACAAACAATACCGCAGAATGGAAAAATAAGCCAATTCGATGATTCCCATAAACCACCCAACACATCTGAGCGACATTGAAGGTCTGGGCAAAATCTATCGGCTGTATGACGACTACATGGGCAGCTTACCCTTTGCCTGCGAGAAATTCTGCGCCGAGTGCTGCACCACTGCCATGACCCTTACCAGCCTTGAAGGCCGGTTCATTGATCATTTCTTAGACGGGCAAAAAAAGGCGGTCTTATACCAGCAGATGCGCAGCCATCTCCACACCCCCCGGTATCAGCCGGCCCTGACCACCAACGGCTATGCCCAAATGTGTTTGGAGAACAAAACCCCGGTTGAAGAAGCCCCGCCCCAACCGTCTTTGCCCTGTCCTTTGCTGGAAAACGACCTGTGCTCCATTTATTCGATCCGCCCGTTTGGATGCCGGTGCATGGTTTCTTTCTCCAAATGCCGGAAAACCGGCAGCGCACATATCGATGAGCTGACATTGACTGTCAACACCCTGTTTCTCCAAATCATCGAACATCTGGACCAATCCGGTTTTTTTGGCAGCCTCGTTGATGTGATGCTCTGCCTGAGATCTGATCCAGCGCATATGGCCAAAGAATGCGTCACCATACCCAACCGGCCCGTCACCCAACTGATGATCCCCCCGGAACACCGGGAAAAAATCCATCCCCTGCTCGACACCCTAAACCACATCCTCTCGCGCACCGTCCAAGGGTGACGCCCTGCAATGACTCCTTGACTTGGCCTGAAAAAACACTTAAAAGTTTAGATTTTACCATTGCTTAAACTCATTGCAAGGACAGTTGCAAGCCCATGATCAAACAACGCGTAAAACAAATGGTGCTTGAGGCCGCCCGCACCGCCCATGCGTCCGGAGTGCTGGCATCAGACGATTTTCCGGATATCACACTGGAAGAACCCAAAATCGGTGCTCACGGCGATCTTGCCACCAATTTCGCCATGGCCGGGGCTGCAGCCCAGAAAATGGCCCCGCGCAAAATCGCAGAAGCTGTTGTGGACCATATCACGGACCCGGATGGCCTGATTGAAAAAACAGAAATCGCCGGGCCCGGGTTTATCAATTTTTTCATCCGCCCGTCGGCCTGGCTGTCGGTCATCCATGAAATCCATCAGCAAGACATGGCCTATGGGGCCGAAGACCTTGGTGACGGGCAAAAGGTCCAGGTGGAATTTGTCAGCGCCAATCCCACCGGCCCCCTCCACATCGGCCACGGCCGGGGAGCGGTGGTGGGTGACAGCATAGCCGGGCTGCTGGATTTCTGCGGATACCGCGTGGAACGGGAATACTACATCAATGATGCCGGCCGCCAGATCCTGACTTTGGGCAGATCCGTGTATCTGCGCTGCTGTCAGCTTGCCGGGCAGAACGTGGAATTTCCCGAAGACGCCTACCAGGGCGATTATATCAAAGACATTGCCCGATCCGTGTTGGCCGAAAAAGGCCAAAACCTTTTTGATATGCCTCGGGACAAGGCTGAAGAAGAGCTCTCCGGGCTGGCCGCAGAACAAATCCTGGCCGGCATCCGGCAGGATCTTAAAAATCTGGGCGTTTGTTTTGACCGCTGGTACAGTGAGCAAACCCTCTATGATACCGGCAAGGTGGCCGCAGCCATCGCGTTTTTGAAGCAAAAGGAACTGATTTACGAACACGAGGGCGCCCTGTGGTTTTGCGCCACCGAATTCGGAGACGAAAAAGACCGGGTGGTGGTGCGGCAAAATGGCCAGACCACCTATTTTGCCTCAGACATTGCCTATCACCTGGAAAAATACGAGCGGGGGTATGACCGGGTCGTTGATGTATGGGGCGCGGATCATCACGGGTACGTGCCCCGGCTGACAGCCGCCATATCGGCCATGGGCAGACAGAGCAGCCAGTTTACCGTCATTCTCACCCAGCTGGTCAATCTTCTGCGAAAGGGCCGGCCGGTTTCCATGTCCACCCGGGCCGGCCAGTTTGTCACCCTCAGCGACGTTGTCAGCGAGGTGGGCCGGGATGCTGCCCGGTTTATCTTTCTGACCCGGCACCATGAAAGCCCCCTGGATTTTGACCTGGAGGTGGCCAAGGCCAAAACCAACGACAACCCGGTGTATTACGTGCAGTATGTTCACGCCCGGATATCGAGCATATGCAAAAAGGCCGCGGACGAAAACCCGGATGTGCAAAAGAACCCGGAACCCGCGGACCTGCAGCGGCTAAGCGAAGCCGAGGAAATCGCTTTGATCAAAAAGATGGGAAAATACCCGGAGGTTATCTCCGGTGCCGCCGCCCTCATGGAGCCCCACCGAATCGCCTACTATCTCATGGACCTTGCGGCATTGTTTCATGCCTATTATAATAAGCACCGGGTCCTTACCGATGACACGCAGCTGAGCACGGCCCGTCTGAACCTGGTGGTGGCCGTGCAGAAGGTGATCCGAAACGGCCTGAAACTGCTCGGGGTCAGCACCCCGGAAATCATGTAGCAGGGACTGTAAAAAAATCATGGGCGGTAGTTTTCCCAAAACCAATTCCTTCAGCAGCCGAGGCGGTGCTTCCGGCTGGGTGCTGATGATCTTTATTGCCTCTGGATGCATGTTTATCCT
Source organism: Desulfosalsimonas sp. (assembly GCF_046483245.1). Lineage (GTDB taxonomy): Bacteria > Desulfobacterota > Desulfobacteria > Desulfobacterales > Desulfosalsimonadaceae > Desulfosalsimonas. The sequence goes on from NZ_JAWODO010000035.1 coordinate 10,947, forward strand.
GGGGGTTCTGGTGGGGCGCAACACCGCGCCGGTGCATTTTGACATGCAGCACCTGGATGAAAAGCTGGCCCAGCTTCAAAGCAGCGTGCTCTCCGAGCCCGGAGAACAGCAAACCAGTAATGACAGGATTCCGGAGGATATTTCCTTTGAGTTCTACGACCGGCTCAGGGAAAAATCGCAAGTTGATGAGTATGCCCAGGGACGGCCCCGGGTGCTGGCGCCCAAACACCCGAAACCGGATCTGGCCGAAATCCGGGTTCAGCCGCCCCGGAGCAAGCCGGAAACCGAACCCATGCCGGCCCAGAAAGAATCCGGGCACCCGGTGCAGATAGCCGCAGAACAACCCTCTCCGTCGGCTTCAGGCAAATTATTCGCCATCCAGGTGGCATCCCTGCGCGACAGGCAAAAAGCCGAAACCGTGGAAAAAAAATACAAGGACAAGGGCTATCCCGCTTTTACCCAGAAAGCCGCAGTGGAAGGCCAGGGCCGTTGGCACAGGGTGCGCATCGGCCCCTACACGAACCGAAGCCAGGCGGAAAACGATCTGGTCCGGCTTCAGAAAGCCGGCGTGGATGCCATGCTTCTGCCCCATGAGCCGGGGTTTTGACAAATTTTCAAGCGCGGCCGACGTTTAAGGGAAAAGCAACAATAACCACCGAAAGGAAAATTCATGAAAATTTCCAGAGAGGAAGTGGCGCACGTGGCCGCACTGGCCCGGCTAACCATCGATGAAGCCGACGTGGACGGCTTTGCCCGCAACCTGGGCGAAATCCTGGCCTATGCCGAAAGCGTAAGCCGGGTGGACACCACGGATGTATCCCCCACGGCCCATGCCGTGGAAATCTGCAATGCCTTCAGACAAGATGCAGTGGCCGGCCATCTCGATGCCCAAAACACCATGGCCAACGCCCCGGAATCCGAAGACGGCAGCTTTGTGGTCCCCAGGGTCATTGAATAGTCATCCAGCAACAAAAAAGAGCGGACCATGACATCGATCAAACTATATGAACTGACCATCCATGAAGCCAAAGGGCTTCTGGCCAAAAGGCAAATCAGCGCCCAGGAGTTAATTGATGCGGTTTTCGGCCGCATCCGGCAGATGGACCCGGAAATCGGTGCTTATATCACAGTGGCCGAAGATGCGGCCAGGCAGCAGGCAAAACAGGCCGATGCCGATATCCGGGCAGGCAATACCGGCCCGCTTACGGGAATCCCCCTGGGCATCAAGGACCTGATCTGCACAAAAGGAATTGCCACCACGTGCGCATCCCGGATGCTGGCCGATTTTGTGCCCCCGTACAACGCCACGGTCATGGAAAAACTTTTTTCCGCCGGCGCGGTCATGACCGGCAAACTCAACATGGACGAATTTGCCATGGGATCGTCCACGGAAAATTCCTCGTTTCAGATCACCCGCAATCCCTGGGACCGCTCCCGGACCCCGGGGGGCTCCAGCGGGGGCTCTGCTGCGGCCGTGGCAGCCGACATGTGCCTGGGCGCCCTGGGATCGGACACTGGCGGCTCCATCCGTCAGCCTGCGGCTCATTGCGGGGTGGTGGGGTTAAAACCCACCTACGGCCGGGTCTCGCGCTACGGACTGGTGGCCTTTGCCTCGTCTCTGGACCAGATCGGCCCCCTTGCCAAGGATGTCACGGATGCAGCCATCCTTTTGAACGCCATTTCCGGCCATGACCCCAAAGACTCCACCTGCGCGGCAAATGAGGTGCCCGACTACACGGCCGGCCTGGATGCCGGGGTAAAGGGCCTGACATTTGGGATTCCGGTGGAATACCGGGATGCGCAGGGCATGGACCCCGGGGTCAGGGCGGCGTTTGAAAAAGCGGTTGCCCAGCTCACTGGTGCCGGTGCCAAATGCGCGGAAATCTCCCTTCCCCACACCGAGCATGCCGTGGCCGCCTATTATTTGATCGCCCCGGCAGAGGCCAGTTCCAACCTGGCCCGCTACGACGGGGTCAAGTACGGATTCCGGCACAAGGAGGCTGGGAGTTTAAAGCAGATGTATGAACAAACCCGCTCCAGGGGCTTTGGCCCGGAGGTCAAGCGGCGGATTCTGCTGGGCACCTATGCCCTTTCAGCGGGTTATTACGATGCCTATTACAAAAAGGCCTCCCAGGTCAGAACCCTGATTCGAAACGATTTTGCCGCTGCATTTCAAACCTGTGACGTCATTGTTTCCCCCACGGCCCCCACGCCGGCATTCGGGCTGGGAGAGAAAACCGATGACCCGCTGCAGATGTATCTGTCTGACATTTTCACATTGTCGGCCAACCTGGCCGGCATTCCCGGCTTGTCACTTCCGTGCGGGTTTTCCGAAAACCGGCTGCCCATCGGCCTGCAGATGATGGCCCCGCATTTTGCCGAAGCCAGACTGTTGCAGGCGGCATACGCCTTTGAGCAGGCCGCCGGGGTCTGCGGTCAGAAACCGGATCTGCCGGCGGCTTAAAAACAGCACTTAACACCAGATGCAAACCCGAAAGGGGGGAATCCTGATGCAGCCCAAAAAGGAAGATTTACGAAAAGCCGTGAAATGGATCGGCCAGGTTAAAAAATACGAACGCCCGGATGCGCCCAACCAGGACCTGGTGGAGGAGGCATCCAGAAAATTTGATCTTTCGCCTACTGACACCGAGTTTCTGTATCGTTTTCTGCGGGGAGAAGTGGATGCCCCCGGCCAGTAACCCGCCCGGGAGTCTATGGAAATGACAGCCATCCGCATTCTGCCGGAAATTTTGTCCAACCAGATCGCTGCCGGCGAGGTGGTGGAGCGGCCGGCCTCCGTGGTCAAGGAACTGCTGGAAAACGCCATTGACGCCCAAAGCAACCGCATCCGGGTGGAAATCGAGCAGGGCGGCCGCTCCCTGATCCGGGTCTCTGACAGCGGTGCAGGCATGGACCAGGACAATGCCCTGCTTTCCATTGAGCGTTATGCCACCAGCAAAATCCGGCACGCCGAAGACCTGCACGCCATCTCCAGCCTGGGATTCAGGGGCGAGGCCCTGCCCAGCATTGCCGCGGTCTCCCGCTTCCGCATGGTCACCCGCAGCAGGCAGGCCGATGCCGCCACCGAGATCATCGTCGACGGGGGGAAAATCAAGGCCGTTAACCAGACCGGGGCACCGGCCGGCACCCTGATCAGTGTCAGCCAGCTTTTTTTCAACACCCCGGCCCGGCGCAAGTTTTTAAAAACCGTGAACACGGAAATGGGCCATATTTCCGAAACCGTTGCCTGCATTGCCCTATCCCGGCCCGATATCGGATTCCAGCTTTTGCACAACAAAAAACCGGTCCGGGACTGGCCCAAAACCGCCGAGCCGGCCGAGCGGGTGGCTGATGTCCTTGGAAGCGAGTTTTCGTCTTTGCTTTATCCCCTGGCATACAACGACACCCGGGCCCGGATCTCGGGCTGGGTGGCCGATCCGTCTGCCACCCGCAGTTCCACGGCCCGGATCTACGTGTTTGTCAACGGCCGGTTTATACGGGACCGGGGCATTATCTACGCCCTTTGCGAAGGGTTCCGGGGACGGCTTATGAAGGGACGTTTTCCGGTGGCGGTGGTATTTCTGGAGGTGCCGGCAGAAGAAGTGGATGTCAACGTGCACCCTGCCAAGCAGGAAGTGCGGTTTTTAAACCAGAAAGACGTGGTTGGGGCCGTGCGCAGGGCTGTTGAAAACGCCTGGCAGCGCCCGCAGCCGCGCCCTTCGGCCCGGATGGAAAAAAAGGATTTGCCGTGGGAGCAGACAAGCCTGTTTGAGCCAAAAGCCACATACCAGCCCGATTCACAGGCATCCGAATCCATCCCGGCGCCTTGTTTTGAACCGCAAACCCGGGTTCAGGACCGGACTTCTTTGAAATCGCCGGCTGAAACGGCTTCCGAAGCTGCGCCGGTGGTGCAGCAATCCGGTTTTTTTGCAGATACGGCCATCATCGGCCAGTTCCGCAACACCTACATTGTCTGCGAAAGGCCAGATGAACTGCTGCTGGTGGACCAGCACGCCGCCCATGAGCGGATTTTATACGAGCAGCTGGCCGCTGCGGGCGAAAATCAGGCAAAACCCCCGGCCCAGCGGCTGCTGATGCCCGAAACCGTGGAGCTCACCTACCGGCAGGCCCCGATTATCGAGCAGCTTCTTGCCGATTTCAATGCCATGGGCTTTGAAATCGAACCTTTCGGGGACCGAACCTTCGTGGTCCAGGCCGTACCGGAAATGCTCGGGGGCGAGGGCATCGGCCGGCTTGTGGCCGACATGGCCGAAGCCGCGGAAACCACGGGCGCGGTCCCGGAGCTTTCCCGGCTCAAAGACAAATGCATCATTGTCATGGCCTGCCACGGCGCCATCCGGGCCAACCAGAGACTTGCGCCCGAGCAGATGGCCGCCCTGCTCAAAGATCTCGATGCCTGCCAAAACCCCTTTCACTGCCCCCACGGCCGGCCCACGGTGATCCGTTGGCCGGTTTCGTACCTGGAAAAGCGGTTTCACCGGATCGTATAAAAATCCGTCATTTGTCAGGAAGGAAGTCCAGGGGCGGCGCCGGTTTTTTCGCTCCTGACCGTTTCCGGGTTTTTTCCATCCAGCCCCGGGCAATTTGAAACTTTACCCGCTCCGGCATTGGCTGAATTTATCCCGGAAACGCTCAATGTCGCTTCACAAACCGACCCCGCCCCTGGACTTGGAAGGGTTCTTGTCGGGCCAGCCCACGGGACCGGGCATAAAAACAACGCTTTTTAAGACTTGGATGTGTTCCTTCCGACTCCCTTGGGGTGAAAGTTGGCACACAGTCGGCCATGATGCCGGCCCGGGGGTGGGTTGCGAGTCGCATTGAGCGCGCAAGCGGTCAGCAGGGAGCAAACCGCCACCGGGTCGGCATCATGCGAAGGAGGCGGCGCGCAAAAGCAGGTTTTTGAGCGGAAATTGAGGCTCCGGGAGGCTCCTGAAGCGAAGAAACTCACTTTCCCGGGCCGCTGATCAGCCAAGGCGCTTATGCATTTCCTTTCTCCGAAACTTCAGCTATTGCTCCAGTCGCTTTTTTAGCACCTCGTTGACCACCTGGGGATTGGCCTTGCCCCTGGTCTCCTTCATGACCTGGCCGACGAAAAATCCCATGAGCTTTTTCTTGCCCTGTCGGTATTTCTCCGCCTCATCCGGATGATCGGCGATCACCCGGTCCACGATGGCCTCGATTTCCCCCTGGTCGCTGACCTGCACCAGGCCCTTTTTTTCAACAATGGTTTTGGCGTCATCTTCAGAGTCCGCCATTTCATCAAACACGGTCTTGGCGATCTTTCCGCTGATCACCCCGCTGTCGATCAGCTCCATGAGACCGGAAAACCGGCTTGGGGATATGGGCGATTCAGTGATGTTGATGCCCCGGGCGTTTAAAAGGCCCGTGAGCTCACCCATCATCCAGTTGCTCACCAGCTTGGGCCGGTTGACCATTTCCAGGCACTGTTCAAAATAATCGGCAAACTCCCGGGATGCGGTCAGGACCCCGGCGTCGTATTCCGGCAGGCCGAAATCGGCGATAAACCGGGCCCGCCGCTGGTCCGGCAGCTCGGGCAGGTCTTTTTGGACCTGGTCAATCCAGGTGCGGTCAATGACCAACGGCACCAGGTCCGGATCGGGAAAATAGCGGTAGTCATGGGCTTCTTCCTTTCCCCGCATGGATATGGTCCGCCCCTTGTCCGTGTCCCACAGCCGGGTTTCCTGAATGATTTCTTCGCCCTGTTCCAGGACTTCGGTCTGGCGGTCGATTTCCCAGGCCAGAGCTTTTTCCACGAACTTAAAGGAATTGAGGTTTTTTAACTCCGTGCGGGTGCCGAATTGCTCCTGTCCCTGCGGCCGGACCGATACATTGGCATCACAGCGGAAACTGCCTTCCTCCATGTTGCCGTCTGAAATATCGAGATAACGCAAAACCGCGCGCAGCTGCCGCAAATAGGCCCCGGCCTCGGCAGGAGAGCGCAGATCCGGCTCGGATACGATTTCAATCAAGGGCACGCCGGTGCGGTTGTAATCCACGTAGCTTACGGGCCGGTCCGGATCATGGATGAGTTTGCCCGCATCTTCTTCCATGTGAATGCGGGTGATGCCGATGCGCCGGGTGGTGCCGTCTTCCAGTGCAATGTCCACGCAGCCGTTTCTGGCAATGGGCAGCTCGTACTGGGAAATCTGGTATCCCTTGGGCAGGTCCGGGTAAAAATAGTTTTTCCGGGCAAACCGGCTGGTGCCCTCCACCTGACAGCCCGTGGCAAGGGCCATTTTCATGGCATATTCCACAACAGAGCGGTTGAGCACCGGCAAAACACCGGGCATACCCAGACATACCGGGCAGACATGGGTGTTGGGCGCGGCGCCGAATACAGTGGAGCATCCGCAGAATATTTTTGTCCGGGTTTTGAGCTGGGCATGGACTTCCAGGCCGATGACGGGTTCATAGCGCATGTGTGCAGATCCTTAACCTGTTTTACGTAAAATTGAACAGCTTGATAAATGCCGTGGTTCCAAACCCCTTATCTGCCACGGCTGCAAATCTTTTTCAAGTCCCGGGCGGTTTTATTTTTGACAATCCATAAAGCCGGCAGATATAGTAAACGATTTGAATAACGAAGCAACTCAAGGATACTATCTATGGATTTTTTTCTGTGTGTCATCGGCATGGTCATGATTGTTGAAGGCCTGCCCTATTTCACCTTTCCCGACCGGATGAAGGAAATGATGGCCAGGGTCCTGGAACTACCGGATCAGACCCTGCGCATTTTCGGATTCACCCTCATGTTTCTGGGGCTGATTCTGACCTATATCGGCCGGAGCTATTTCAAATGAACCCAAACAGCGTCACACCGGAGCAGAACCCCTATGACATTGGCGCCTATGACTATGACCTGCCCGAGGAATTAATCGCCCAGCACCCGGCAGACATCCGCCAGGATTCGCGCCTGCTGGTGGTTTCCAGGGCGGACGGGACCACGGCGCACCGGCGCTTTTATCAGATCGCGGATCTTCTTTGTGCCGGTGATGTGCTGGTGGTCAACAACACAAAAGTGATTCCGGCCCGGCTGTTCGGGCACAAGGCCTCCGGGGGCAAAATCGAGGTGCTGCTCATTGATTACGCCGGCAGAAAACAGACCGGCACCCGCCCGGACCGGTTTGAATGCCGGTGCCTGATCCGGGCATCAAAGGCCCCGCCGCCCGGGACCCGGCTTGTTTTTGATGACAGTCTGCATGCAGAGGTAATCTCGGCTGAAAACGGCACGTTTGTGGTGGAATTTACCTGCTCGGCCCGGTTTGAAGAAATCCTGCACAAAATCGGTCATGTGCCCCTTCCCCCCTATATCCGCAGAACCGGGCAGAAACACGACAGGCATGCCTATCAGACCGTGTATGCCGCGGAAAACGGGGCTGTGGCCGCCCCCACCGCAGGGCTACATTTTTCCCGCGGCCTGCTGGAAAAAATCCGCCAAAATGGGGTGGAGATTGCTGAAATCACCCTGCACGTGAGCTACGGCACCTTCATGCCGGTACGGGTCACAAACATCCGCGAGCATCAGATGCACACAGAGCACTATGAGATCAGTGCGCCGGCAGCAGACCGGATCAACGCAGCCCGGGCCAATGGCCGAAGGATCGTGGCCGTTGGCACCACATCCGTGCGCACCCTTGAATACGCGGCAGACGATTTCGGCCACATCCAAAGCGGCTCCGGGCAGTGCGACCTGTTTATCTACCCGGGATACCGGTTTAAGGCAGTCGATGCCATGATCACCAATTTTCACCTGCCCCGCTCCACCCTGCTGATGCTGGTAGCCGCATTTGCCGGAAAAGAAAATATCATGGCGGCCTACCGCGACGCCATTTCCGAAAGATACCGGTTTTTCAGCTATGGCGATGCCATGTTCATCCAATAGACCAACACCTGCATCCGGAAAAAAACAACCTTATGTCTGTTTTTGCCATTGAAGCCCAAAGCTCTGAAACCCGGGCGCGGACCGGATCCCTTGCCACCGCCCACGGCATTGTGAAAACCCCGGTGTTTATGCCCGTGGGCACCCTGGGCACGGTCAAAGCCCTGTCCCCGGAGGAGATTTCGGCCTGCGGGGCGCAGATCCTCCTGGGAAACACCTATCATCTTTATCTGCGGCCCGGATGCGATGTCATTGACATCTTCGGGGGTCTGCACGGGTTTATGAACTGGAACGCACCGATCTTAACCGACTCGGGCGGGTTTCAGATCTTTTCCCTGGCCAAAATGGCCAAAATCACCACAGACGGGTATGCCTTCCAGTCCCATATTGACGGCTCCCGGCATTTGATCTCCCCGGAAGATGCCGTTGACATCCAGCTCAGACTCAACTCCGACATTCTCATGTGCCTGGATCAGTGCATTTCCCATCCGGCAGAGGAAAAACAGGCACAAGCCGCCCACGAACTCACCCTGGACTGGGCCGCGCGCTGCCAAAAGCAGATGCAGGCAAGAAACCCGGGGCAGAACCTTTTGTTCGGCATTGTCCAGGGCGGCATGTATCCGCACCTGCGCCGGTTGTCGGCCCGGGGCCTGGCGGAGCTGGATTTTCCCGGCTATGCCGTGGGCGGATTGAGCGTGGGCGAACCCGTTGCACTCATGCATGAAATGGCCCGATCCACCCTGCCGCTTCTGCCCGAAAACAAGCCCCGGTATGTCATGGGCGTGGGCCGGCCAGAGGATCTTGTGGAAATGACCGGGTTTGGGGCGGATATGTTTGACTGCGTCATGCCCACCCGAAACGCCAGAAACGGCCAGCTTTTTACGGCCTTTGGCAAAATCAACATCAATAATTCAAACTTCCGCACTGACACCGGTCCCATCGAACCCGGCTGCACCTGCTACACCTGCCAAAACTTTTCCCGGGCCTACCTGCAGCACCTTTACCGCTGCCGGGAAATTCTGGCCCACCGCTTAAACACCATCCACAACATCCATTACTACACCACCCTGATGGCCCAAATGCGCTCGGCCATTGAAAAAGATCGGTTTTCGGCCTTCCGGGATGCGTTTTACAACAAAAGACGGCAGTAAAAACAAGTCCCATGGCTTTGGGCAATATCCGGATGAATTGCCCTTTGCGCCCCCAAAGGCGTGGCTGAAAAATATCATTTGCAAATCAATGGAATCTGGCTTATAATTATTATTTAACCCTTGAAAAAACAAATGGTTAATCCAACACTGACAAACGCATAAGGAGACAAGAGATGAAAGAACAAGTACAGGCAGTGATCGATAAAATCCGTCCGTCGTTGCAGGCAGACGGCGGGGACGTGGAACTGGTGGATGTGGAGGACGGCGTGGTCAAGGTCAGACTTCAGGGCGCATGCGCCGGATGCCCCATGAGCCAGATGACCCTGAAAAACGGAATCGAGCGGCTGGTGAAAAAGGAACTGCCGGAGATCAAGTCTGTTGAATCCGTGCAGTAAGGCCATACTTGATGGCGCCATCTGAAATCAGACTTCCAAGGAAGTCCAAGGGCGGGGTCGGCTTTTGAAGCGACATTGAGCGTTTTTGCATAAAGATTTCAAATTGTTTGAGGAAGACAGGGCGGGTTTGTCAATTTTAAGCAAAGGCATTTGATCAATCCGCAAAAACGGTCAGGAGCGAAAAAGCCGACGCCGACCGCAGGGCTTTCTTCCTTCAAAAACAGCGGACGCGGTAAAAAGCTTTTTACGGTGCCATCATACTTGATACAACCCGAAGGGATCACAGCGGAACGACTTATGCCAATAGCCAGAAAGATGGCGGATTTTATTGAAAAATCCTCCTGGATCCGGAAAATGTTTGAAGAGGGTGCGCGCTTAAAGGCCATCCACGGCGCAGACAACGTGTTTGACTTCTCCCTGGGAAATCCCAACCTGGAGCCGCCAGACGAGGTCAGAGACCATCTGGAGCAGGTCGCCGCAGATCCCGCATCGGGGCTGCACGCCTACATGCCCAACACGGGTTACCCCCATGTGCGAAAGGCAGTGGCCGATTTTCTGGGCCAAGAACAGGGAATTGAGATCACGGAAAACGAAATTATCATGACCTGCGGGGCTGCAGGCGGGCTCAACATTGTTTTAAAGGCCATTCTGGACCCGGACGATGAAGTCATCACCCCGGCGCCCTATTTCGTGGAATACGGCTTTTATGCCGACAACCACGGGGGAAGGCTTGTGGCCGTGCCCACCCGGCCGGATTTCACCCTGGATGTGGCCGCCATTGAAGCCGCCATAACCCCAAAGACCCGGGCGGTTGTTATCAATTCCCCAAACAATCCCACCGGACAGGTTTATTCCGCCCAGAACCTTGCGGAACTGGGCCAGTGCCTGGAGAAAAAAAGCAGGGAAATCAACCGGCGCATCTACCTGGTCTCGGATGAGCCCTACCGAAAGATCGTTTATGACAACATCGAGGTGCCCGGGGTGTTTGACTGTTATGCAGACAGTGTCATGGCCACTTCCTATTCCAAGGACCTGTCGCTTCCGGGCGAGCGCATCGGGTTTGCAGCGGTCAACCCGGCGGCAGATGAAAAACAGCAGCTGCTTGCGGCCATGGCCCTGGCCAACCGGATTCTGGGTTTTGTCAACGCCCCGGCCCTGATGCAGCGGCTGGTTGCCCTGGTGCAGGGGACCAGCGTGGATATTGCCGAATACGACCGCAAGCGCAACCTTTTGTGCGACGGCCTGGAGCGCCTCGGATACCGGTTTGTCCGGCCCGCGGGCGCATTTTACCTATTTCCCCAAAGCCCGGTCAAAGATGATGTGGAATTCGTGGGCGCCCTGCAGCAGGAGCGCATTTTAGCGGTGCCGGGCAGCGGATTCGGCGCGCCCGGTTATTTTCGGCTCAGCTTCTGCGTGGCCGATCAGACCATCACCGATGCCATGCCGGGGTTTGAAAAAACCATTGCCAACTTTCAATAAGAGCGGCCCCCGGCCGCCCGTCCGGCATTAGGCTCAGGAAAATCCCGATGAACGATTCGGGCTGCATCCGCCGGAGAAATCCTTCCCGGTCCCGCCGATGGTATTGGCTGCGCTGATGCGCCGCTGCACCTCGCAACTGCCGCATTTGTCACATGCGGGGACCTCTTTGTCATTTCCCAGTACAAGGGCTTCAAAAACACGGCTGCATTTTTTGCACTGGTATTCATAAATCGGCATCAGAAAACTCCTGTGTCATGGTTCTATTTTTGGTTGTATTTATTACATGGGTTGCATTTCAGTGATAACATAACCATTTTCAGAATACAGGCAAGACACAGACACAATCAAAGCGCCCTGATCCACAGAGAAAAAAATCAGCCTTATAAGGAGGTGGGCCCATTATGCGTACGCGAAAACCCGCGTTTGCCGGCTCCTGGTATCCCGGGGATGCTCATGAATGCAAGCGCATGATCCGGTCGTTTCTGGAACAAAACCGCTTTGCCGCAGAAATTGCCGGTGCCGCGGCCGGCGGCATCGTACCCCATGCCGGCTGGGCTTTTTCCGGGGACCTGGCCTGCCGGGTCATTGCCCATGTGCGGGGCGATACGGCAGAGCCGGACCCGGACGTGGTAATCGTCTTCGGCATGCACCTGCCGCCCGGAACGCAGCCCGTTATGATGACCCAGGGCGCATGGCAGACGCCCCTGGGCGATATTGAAATCCAGGAGCAGCTGGCAGAAGCCGTGGCCGATCAATTTTCCTGTGCAATTGAGACCCCGGACAATTTTGTGCCGGAAAACACCATTGAACTCCAGCTGCCCTTTGTGAAACATTTTTTCCCTGATTCCAGAGTTGTCACAATCGGGGCGCCCCCTTCCCAAACCGCCCTGGAGCTGGGCCGGTTTGCGGGAAACAAGGCCGCGGAACTCAATCTTTCAGCAAAAGTGATCGGATCAACGGATCTGACCCATTACGGACCCGGGTTCAACTTCACCCCTGCGGGCACCGGACCGGATGCCTATCAATGGGTGAAGACCCAAAACGACCGTCGGGTCATTGACAAAATGCTGGAAATGGACGGCCCGGCAGTGATACAAGAAGGGCTTTCCAACCAGAACGCCTGCTGTGCCGGAGCAGCGGCCGCGGCCATTACCGCGTCAAAAACCCTTGGGGCCACCACCGGGCACTTGGTGGGCTACAGCTCCAGTTATGAAAAAAATCCCGGCAGCACTTTTGTGGGATACGGAGGCATTGTTTATACCCGATGATGGACAATGGGAGGCAAAACCCCCTTGTTTCAGTTATCATACCGGTTTACAACCGGCAGGACTTTATCGCGGATGCCGTGGACTCGGTGCTGGCACAAAAGTATGCACCCTTTGAACTCATAGTAGTTGATGACGGCTCAACTGACGACACGGCCCGGATTCTTTCGGCCTATGGAGAGCGCATCCGTGTCATCCACCAGGAAAATGCCGGGGTGAGTGCCGCGCGAAACCGCGGCGTGCGCGCGGCGGCAGCCGAATGGATCGCGTTTCTGGACTCTGATGACTACTGGCTTTCCGGAAAACTGTCCCGGCAGATGGCCTGGTTTGCCGAAAATCCGCAGATGCGCATCTGCCAGACAGAAGAATACTGGATCCGCAAAAAAAAGCGCGTGAACCCGGGCCGGCGTCATCAAAAGCAGCAAGGCCATATTTTTGAGCCATCCCTTTGGCTCTGCCTGATCAGCCCCTCTGCGGTCATGCTGCACAGATCCCTGTTTGAGCAGCACGGGGGATTTAACGAGGCCCTGCCTGCATGCGAGGACTATGATCTGTGGCTCAAAATCACCTGCACTGAACCCGTGGGCCTGATTCCCACGCCCTTGATCGTCAGGCAGGGCGGACATGCCGATCAATTGTCAGCCCGGCCCGGGCTGGACCGCTACCGGATTGCCGCCATCTGCCATGTCATGGCCTCGGGCCGGCTCAGCCCCGGACAATACCGGGCCGCTGCAGCCGCACTTTCGAAAAAATGCCGGATTTATGCCCAGGGATGCGAAAAACGGGGGAAACACAAACAAGCCGCCTGGTACCGAAACCTGATCCAGGATCCGTCTGCAGGGCTTATTTCCTAGGTCATTCTCTTGATTTCCTGATACATCTGCTTTAGCCGCTTTTCTGAGACCGGGACTGCGGTTTTTAATTCCTGGGCAAACAAAGATACCGCAAATTCCTGGATCATCCAGAAAAAGGCTTCCACCTGTCGGCGTTTTTCCGCGGATGCCGATTCATCCAAAGACCGGATCAGCTCGGAGAGAAACTCCTCGAACGCAGCCAGGCGCGCGGCCTTTGCCTTTTCCTTGTCCGGATCATTGATCCCCCGCTCGGCCCTTAAGCCCAAAGCCTCCAGGTATCTTGGAAGATGGGCCATGCGCTCTGTATCATAGAGTTCAATGAAATTTTCCGGCACCAATTGCGAAATCCGGGTGCGGATCTGGGCCAGAAGCCCGGGGGCCGGGCCGGCCTTGGAATGCCGGGTTTCAAAGCCGTGGATCTGCTGCCGGGTTTTGTGATGGGCCTCAAGCACCCGGAGCACGGCCTTTTGAATCTCCATGCCCCTTTCCATGATCCGGTTGATGTTTTTCTCCCCGTGGTCGTAAAATTGCGCCCGGGTCCGGATATTGACGGCAAACAGCTCGGTTTGGACCCTGTGCACCATCTGATCGGCCACCGCGTCAGCTCCCCCGAAATACACCGCCATGGGTTTTGCCGAAGCCGGCAGGCTCATGCTGCGGCGCAAATGCTTGAAGGATTTGGCAAAATAATGGGCATACAGGCAGGCCACCCCGTTTTTATGGGTTTCTTCGGCCTGACTGCGGTTGTCGAGCAGCCGCAGATCCCCCCCGTTTTCCCCGGGCACCAGGGCCGGATACACCGGCCATGCCTGCCCGCCGGCGCCGGACACGGAAACGGTTTCGGGCAGATCCGGCAGATCCCAGTCCGTGAGGCCCTGCTTTTCCCATTTTTGCCTTTCCTCCTGCAGGTCATCGGAAAGCCCCTCTTTTGCCGCACCCCGAGTCAAAACAGACCGGTCCCGGCCGGCGGCCAGCTCCTTTCCCTCCGGATCCACCAGGGAAAACCGGAGTCGGAGATGATCGGGCAACTCAGCCTCGCTCCATGCGTTTGCCGGAATATCCACATGAAAAGTCTCATGAATAAACCGGCTCAGACTGCCGGCAAGGGAATCGCGATACATGGGCATCTCGCTCATGATCCGCGAAACCGTTTCAGAAACCGGCACCAGCTGCCTGCGCCATTTTTTGGGCAGGTTGCGGATCAGGGCGGTGATTTTTTCCTCCAGCAGGCCGGGCACCACCCAGTCCGTGCTTTGTTTCGGCACCCGGCCGGCGGCCGAGGCCGGCACCCGGATGGTGACCCCGTCATCATCCCTCCCCGGATTAAACGCATATTCACAAACAAACCGCTGCCCCCCCAGCCGGATCTGGTCCGGGTACAGGGCCAGCTCGTCTGTGTCTGCATCAGCGGCCATAAGATCCTGTTCAGACATTTTCAAAAAATCGTCCGAACCCGCATCCCGGATCTTTTTTTTCAGGGTGCGCATGTCACAAACCCCGGAAAGCCGATCTTTGTAAAACGCCATCATCTCGGCCTCTCCTGCCAGCAGCTCCCGTCGGCGGATGCGGTTTTCCCGGTCCCGGATCTGCTCGGCCAAAGACCAGTTATGGGTCATAAAGGGCAAAACCGTGTGCACATCGCCTTCAATCAGGGCGTTTCGGACAAAGATCTCTTCTGCGGCATCCGGATCGATTCTGCCGTATAACACGGGCCTGGCCGAAACAATGATGAGCCCGTAGAGGCTGACCTGCTCGTCTGCCATCACGGCTTCGCGCTTTTTCTCCCACCTGGGGTTAAGATGGGTGTATTTGCACCTGGCCCCGCCCAGGGCTTCGAGCCAGGCCGGATCGATATTGGCACAGGTTCTGGCAAATTTCCGGGTGGTTTCCACGATCTCTGCGGCCACGATCCACTCACCGGCCTTGTTAAACAGCCCTGAGCCCGGAAAAATCATCACCTCCTGCTGCCGGGCGGCCCAGTAAAGGTTTTTTTCCCTGCGCCGGGCAATATTGGACAAAAAACCGCTGGTCACGGATTTGTGAACCGCGGTGTACAAATCGGAAAAATCCGGCTGCCCCTTTTTGGCCCCAGTCTTTTTTTCCTGGTTTTCGGGCCCGGAACCGGACAGGGGCCGGACCTGGAGCCCGGATTCGGCCAGCAGGTCCACCATCTGGTCATAGACATCAAACCATTCGCGCATGCGTTTAAATGAAAGAAAATAATCCCGGCAAAAGCGCTTGAGTTCGCCGGCCCGGACTTTCGGTCGGATGTTTTCACTGTTTTGGGTACAGGCGCAAAACAGGTTGTAGAGGGTGATAAAATCCGAGGCCCGATCCACAAAAGGCGCCCGTGCCTGATCGGCCTGGGCCTCCTTGCCCTCGGGCCGCTCCCGGGGATCGATCACGGAAAGGGCTGCGGCCACCACTGTGACCGGGCCCAGGCATTGGTTTTGGTCCGCCTCGATAAGCATCCGCGAAAGCCTTGGATCCAGGGGCATTTTGGCCATGATCCGGCCCTTTTGGGTCAGGCGGGGCATTTTGGCAGGCCCTTTTTTCCCCTTGGCCAGCTTTTCAACAGCTCCGAGTTCATCCAGGATATCAAATCCGTCTCTGATCTGTTTCTGCGGGGGGGCGTCCACAAAGGGAAAATCCCGGATCGCACCCAGGCGCAGGGAAATCATGCGCAAAATCACCTCTGCCAGGTTGGCCCGCAGGATTTCGGGCAAGGTGTATACAGGCCGGGACAGGTAGTCCTCTTCGGAATAAAGCCGGATGCAGACTCCGTTTTGCACCCGGCCGCATCTGCCCATGCGCTGGTCTGCGCTGCTCTGCGATATCGGGGAAACCGGAAGGGCGGTGGTGCGGGTGCCGGGATGATAGTGCGAGACCCGGGCCAGGCCCGTGTCAATGACGTACTTGATGCCCGGGATGGTAATGGAGGTTTCAGCCACGTTGGTGGCCACCACGATTTTTCTCCCCCGGGCCGGCTGAAATACCCGTACCTGGTCGGTTGCGGCAAGCCGGGCATACAGGGGCAGGATCACGGCGTTTTTGTATCTTCTGCCCTCAAGGATCTCGCATGTCTCGCGGATATCGCGTTCCGTGGGCATGAAGATCAGGACATCGCCAAAGGCAGACTCCTATTCAATGCGGTCCATGGCCGCGGCAGCCGCATCCACGTAAGAATATTCGCCTGCCTCACCGCCGGTATCCTCCGGGGGCAGCCAGCGCACCTCCACCGGATACATGCGGCCGGAGACCTCGATTATGGGCGCATCTCCAAAGGCTTTACCGGCGGGATCGCCCTGGACTGGATAAGGGTCGGGTCAGTATAACCTGCTGCGGTTACGCCCGCCGCGACGGCGGGATGAAACTTGAATGCTTTAAAATTCATAAATCCTCTTAATTGGGAGTGTACTTAAAAATGCCCTGGAACAATTCCTGGGCCTATAATTTGATTTCTTTGTCCGGGAAATCGACTTTTTACGAAACCATCAAACTTAAACTTTTTAAACTGAAATAATAATTTTATATTGATTCAGGATCTTCCACGATTTCCGGGCCATTGTCCTGCGGGTTTTCTACTTTTTCAGCTTTTTTATCCATCTTGCGCTGTTTCTTGAGTTCCTTTTTTTCCTTCTTTGCCAGTTCCTTCTGCCGTTTGTTAGATTTATAGTTTGATCTCGCCATTTTGCAATCTCCTTTGGGGGTTGCCGGGGGTGTTGGAACAATCAATAAATTGAGATATGATCATTCTTTTGAGCCGTGAGGGCGGGAATTGTGAAGCTGAATTTAGATAAAAAAGGCATCCCTTCCTTATGAGAAGGAATGCCTTTTTTGTAGAGTAGCAGAATATTAATTCACAGTAACATTTATAGCCGCAGGCCCCTTTTGACCCTGCTCTATGTCAAAGGCTACCCTGTCACCTTCGCTCAGGCTTTTAAAGCCGGTTGCGTTGATTCCTGAATAATGAACAAACACATCCGGGCCTTTTTCTTGCTCGATAAAACCGAAGCCTTTTTGGTCATTAAACCATTTAACAGTTCCATTTGCCATGATCGCATCCTCCTTTCAAAAAATTCTCAAGATTTAACCTGGAGGATGAATGCATTTAAAAAATGGATGGTTCCTTCAGAGAAAATCGCCCTGCCAAATGCAGGCAAAGCTGACTTGATTGTTTATACAATAACCCTTTTTATATAAAAAGCAAGGAAATTAAAAAAAATCCCGGATTGTCAATGGGGTATAAAGCCCGAAAAAGTAAAAATCCGGGAATACGGATTTTTTTTGGTTTGTATATTACTTGTTGTCCGGGCGTATTTGACAGTTTAAGGCTCCGGACGTACCTTTGAAATGCAGACAGGGCAGGAGCCCGGTATAAACGCAATGCAATTCCAAAAAAAGGAGGAGCCCAATGTATGACAAGGAGGAACTCTGCCAAAAGATCAAGGATATATATCCGGATATAGGCGAGTGCGGAATTAATGTGGACGTGGATTATGACAATGAAAAAAAAGCCTGGATCGTGGATTTGAAAAAAGATCAGCATGAGTTGAAAACCCACCTTGAGCCGGAAGATGCCGAAACCTGTATGCAGGGAAAACAATGCATCGGCCTTGGTCTGCAGATCGCACAGTTAAAGGAGAATATCAAAAGTTCCTGAATACCTTTGATGGTTTCGTAAAAAGTCGTGTTATAATGTCAACACGTAGAGACTAAGTCCTTTGCTTCTCCCGGCTCCGTAAACCGGGATATTGCAGGTGAGTATCATGCGGATAAGGTCGCTGCGGCTTGTCCGGCATTCACTTTGAACCCGACTGCGTTTTTTCAGCCCCTGATGATATACGCCGGTGAGCCGGTATATTTTCACCGGGAATTGCTGTAAATTGAGACATTTGCTTGACTCAGGCGAATGTGGTGATATGCTAAGGTTTTATTAAAGAAGATGCCGGTGAAATTCATCGAAAATCCGGTATCTGCAAAATCCGGGCGTCCCCCGGTGGGATTGGGCTGGCGAAAAAACAGCACAGGCATTATTTTTAATGAGTCGGTAAAAGTCTTTTTACACCAGTTTTAAGTAATTGAGTATTAAGTAAAATCAGAAAATTATTTCCATATTTGTTTTGATATCGGTTGTTTCTAGAAATTTTTTAAAGAACGTATAACAAGTTGGATGGAGGAAATAATGGCTGCATTTGATTTTAGCGCGGACGATATTTTCAAGCTGGCAGAGGAAATCGAGGTAAACGGTGAGCAGTTTTACCGCAAGG
>NZ_JAWODO010000051.1:0-30993 GCF_046483245.1 Desulfosalsimonas sp.
TTCAGCGGATCGGACGACAAACGGGTGCGGATTTCTCAACGCTTTCGCAACCACGATTGGCGGAAAATTCTGTTCGCGTTCAAGGTGTTTCAACAATTTTGGATTTTCAGTGGGATTGAATTGATTCGAGAGATTGGGACTGATTTCAATCATTTCATCCGAAGAGTGTCTGGGCAGTGGTTCTTTGGCCATTCGCTGTCCAGCGGCTTTTTGGGCCCAGTAACCCCGCGGGGGTCTTGGAATATTGTAC
Organism: Desulfosalsimonas sp.; assembly: GCF_046483245.1. Lineage (GTDB taxonomy): Bacteria > Desulfobacterota > Desulfobacteria > Desulfobacterales > Desulfosalsimonadaceae > Desulfosalsimonas. The sequence goes on from NZ_JAWODO010000051.1 coordinate 251, forward strand.
TTTTTGCAAATCTTGGCAAAGCCGACATCGGACAGGCCATACTCTTTGGCCAGCCGAGTCACGGGCGTCTCCCACACTCGCTTATAAAGTTCCAGCCGGCTGATTGTTTTAACGTTCTTGCCCATGGGAAAGCTCAAATTTATTGCGAGGCATTGAGTCATATACCCCGCTGCTTGCGGTGGAGAAGTTCACTCGTTTTCTCGATCCTCCCAGGCGGGTTTCCCCTTCACCTCATCTATGAGAAACCGCACGCCCTGGTTATCCGACGGGTTCAGCCAGAGCATCTTCTCAAATATGTGTTCCGCCTCGTCAAAGCGCCCAAGCCGCCAGAGACACAATCCATAGCCGTGCATGCAGCGCAGAAACGGACGGTTGTGGATAAAGCCCCACGCCAGCACGCCGGCAAAATCGTCACCCAAAGACAGCTCGCCGATGCGCAAACCGACTTCGTAATGCCGGATGGCGTCCTTGGGATGGTGGTCAAAGACGAAATTGCCCAGATGCGAATGGGCATCGAGACAGCGCAGGTCAGTTTCGCACAGCTCCATCAAGATCTTTTCCGCCTCTGCCCGCTGGCCGGCATCTTTGAGATCATTGTACCGGGTGATGGGGTCATCGAAAGGATCGTCAGGGTCCGCCCCGGGCAGCACCTGCTCCATTTCGAACATGGGACGGGGGCCGTGAGCGATGATCGGCTTGGCCCATTCATCGATGGGCTCGTCTTTTTCTCCCCAGTACTCTTCCTGAGGGTCCCACATGCCCATCTCTGCGAGCCCCAAAGGGACCAGACCTAAGGCTTTCACGTCGATCCGAATCGACTCAATCTCGCCGGACAGATACGGATGACCGCCGTAACGCCACTGCTTTCGGGGCGTTACCGTGACAATGGCGCCGGGCACCACATCCCAGAGGCGGCTGGCGCGAAGGGTAATGATCCGGTCAATTCCCAGCAAACGGCACCGGGCGGCCCGCTCTTTGACAGCCAACACAACCAATTCAACGGATTTGCTCAGGTCGATGTCATTGTCTGTGGCCTTGTGATGCCGCATTTAACCTTCCCTCCAGATACCGGCCTTCACCAGGCGTTGAATCAGCGCCTTGCGCCGCAGGTGGCCAGCCATGAACTTTTTGAGTTCTTGTTGAAATTGCTTTTTGGTCGCAAACAGGTCATAGGCTTCGGCGATGTCAACGAGTATGCGGCAGGCCTCGTCATAGCCCCGCCCCGATCCGCGCTCGACGGGTTCTTTGACCGACGCCCAGGCCTTGGGAAAATCGCTGGACAGATTCTCCAGATACGCCTTGCGTTTCTCACGGTGCTTGACCTCTCGTTGCTTTCGGTCCTGTTTTTGTTTTTCCAGCCTTATTTGTCGCGCCTTTTCGGCGTTCTGCCGCAAATCTCCCACCGTAAGACGGGATGCGCCGGTATCGCCCGTCTGCAACCCGCGCCGCCAGGATGCGAACCGGTTCCTGATGGACCGTTCGGCCTGCTGCCCTTTGCCCTCCAGCAATTGCTTCAGGATTGAATTGACTTCTTCTCTTGGCAGGGCATCGATCCACTTATCCATTTCCCGTTGTGAAACTTCCATCTCCTGCGCAGCCGGCCTGCCCATGCCGGCGCCGGCCAGCAGGTCCGGGTCCACTTCAAGAAATTCGGCCAGCGCCTGCTGAGCTGCCGTCAGGTTTCCCAATCCGCTCACGCATAGCGGCTCCATCTCATCGTCATCCATCATCTCTCCGGCTACAGCCGCCAGCCATCCGATATAAAGGCTGCGCAGGTCCCCGCGCAGCAGTTCATCCCGCACCGGGGCCAGGCGCGCCATCCAGCCCCGGCCGTCCTCCATGCCGAAGCGGTCGTAGTTTTCCGACTCCTCCAAACTCCAGATGATGATCCAATGGGTTTTGGTGGCCTTGATATCCAAAAGATAAGGTGCGGCCACGGCCTTGGCCGTCTCTTGGGCCAATGCCTCCACGGGCAGGCGCACCATGAAAATGGCCGTCATCCAGTTGGCCACATAGATATGGGCGTCAAAATAGCGCTTCATCAGTTTCTCAGGCTCACCCTTGAAATCACCCCAATTGTATTCGTTGGTGAAGCTGAACGGCGTGATCGTGGCCCGTGTCGAGAGCGCCCGCAGCTCGTCCATTTCCTCTTTTGTCAGCGGCCGGTCCATGGCCAGGAATTCATAATACTGGTATTCGCTCATGGTTTCAGTTCAGCCTTTATCCGCCGGTATTGGTCCGGATATTTACGTTCGAGCCCCAGACGGCCTTTTTGGGAAAATTGCGTCAGTTGTAAAGAAATCCTTTACAACTGAATTCCAAACAAAACATATATGCTTATTGGGGCCCTTTAAATACGCCCTCACCAAAAAGCTGCAAATAAGCTGGGCGATCCAGCTTATCTGACAGCGTTTTCCAGCCTATTTGCTTAATAGCGAAAAAATAGCGCAACGCTATTTCACAATTAGCTTCGCTATTCATTCGTCTTCCTCAGCCGGTAAACCGCACCCCGACCTCGCCCCATCGATTCAACAAGGTCAAGTCGACGAAGGTGTGTGAGATCTTCCTGAATCATGCGATCCGAGGGCGGTGCCGATAAACGTTTTCGTATTTCTCGAAGAGGCGCAGGGCCCAATTGTGCTAATATTTGAAGCAATTCCCGCTGACGCCCGGTCAGGTCATGGGCGACACGGTGCGGCGCGATATAGCCACTGGGCAGGAAGCGTACCCATACACTGCCGGCCTGCTCACCAAATTCCGGCTCCGGGTGTCCGGCCTTGACACATAATTCCACAATCTTTTGTGTTCCTCGCCCCCATCGCTCAATCATACCGCGCAAATAAAACACCTGTGCAATGATTGGATTGCGCGGCCTGGAGGCGTGATCGCGCTTCAAATCCTCGGGTTTCAGATTAAACGGTAGGGTTCCATCGCTCCAGATCTCAAGCCGGTCGTCATAAATAGCCAAACTCACCGCACCACCAGAAATGGTATAACCCCTGTGGCAAAAGGCATTGACCAGGGCCTCACGCAGGGCTTCAAGCGGAAACAATGGTTCGTCTTCCCGCTCGAAAAGGCCGGGGACGATCCGCCCGGCCACAGGCAAATGGCGGCGCAGAAACAACATGGCTTCCTCAAGCAGGTAAAAGGCATTCCCTTCAATTTGTCTCTGATCAAGAAACTCGGATTTATTCACGCCCCGAAAGCGGGCAAGGCGCAACTGGCATTGCGGATAATCCGGCATGAAGCGGGAACCAAACAAAACGACAGAAGCCTGATTGGGACGGCCGTCCCGAAACAATCTCAAACGTTCCATAATATCCGGAATAGCGCTACCGGTTGACTCAGGCAAACGGCCGGCTGCAATTCCAAGGCGCACCGTGCGAAGAATTTCTTCAGAATCCATGTCGGCGATTGCACAGCCTTCGGCCGGTTGGTTTTCCCATCGGATGCGGCTGTGCGCTCTCTCATTGAGAAGGCGCTGATAGGTTGTCTGAGGCATGATCGAGGTCGTCGAACCAATCCGCTGGTACGGTCGCCCTTCAAGGGCGTACGGACGAGACTCGGGATTGGGAATCGCTTCCAGAACCAGCGCCTCTTTGTTATCCATGACATTAGTCCCCGACTCGCCGGCAGATACAAATTTTTTTAGCTCCCTAATATCCATTTTCAACACCATCACTCAGCTCATAGGGGACCGAAATCGCCGCCAGATCCCGCAAATCGGCAAGACCGCGGATGATTTTGAAAATGCCCAATACGCCTTTTGCAAAGTAGCCTTCAAATTCGATGTTTTGAATTGATGGAGACATCTATATTTTCTCAATCTTTTGAGAGCCAAGGATCATTCGTTTAATATTGATCTTTTCTCTTTGATAAAGCGCTTTAGCATCAATCTTAAGGCCTGTTGACTTTTGTCTTATGCCGTTTATATCTCTTGCTAATTGATGCTGAATTTCAATATCGGGAAGCGGAAGTTTGTGAACCATAAACTCCACAATGGTTCGGGGGGTAAAAAACTGACCGATCTCCCCCCTGAAGGTGCGGCCCAGAAAGCGCTCGAAAGCCACCCCTTTGATGTCTTCGCTGGTGTCTGAAAGATTATATTTTTCCAGTTTGCGGACGATTTCTTCGCCCGTGGCCGGTTTCAGGTTGATACGCTCTTCATCCTCGAAAATTTTATCTGTGGAATAGGCTTTCTTGGTTTCCTGAAACAGATTGTCCAGGGGGTTTTCCGCAATCTGTTTGTCGAGCACATCCACGGTAAAAAAATTTTCCTTGCTGCGCCGGGTGAGCAATTTACGCTCTACGTAGACCTTAACAAAAAGGATTTTGGCAATTTCATCAAAAGCGGCAGCCGGGTCTTTTTTCTCACGATTGCGTATGACGTTGTGGCATTGATGGAGAAGATCGGCAAACTCCTTCTCTTTGAACACGCGAAGCTTGGAGAACAGCTCTTCGATTTCCTTGTCCGTGGCATCGACATGGGGGATATTCTCGATCTCTTCAATATATCCCGGCATTTTGTCTTTTTTGACACGCCAGTATTTGGTTTCCCGCGAATTATGGGTGACGAAAAACGGTGCATCAGTCATCCGGGCATAGTGTTCCCCCTGGGCGTAATCCGCGGCCTTGATGGTCATGTTGTCGGACTTGCACTCCACAATAATAAAAGGCGGCTTCTGGTCGATTTTATCCTGAGCACTGCGCCAGATCACAAAATCAGCCCGGGCCTGGGCGCTGCCCCGGCCGGTAACATCCATCTCTTCCGCCATTTGATCAGTGACATAGCCATATTCCTGTGTCAAAACCCGCAGGTACTCCTGGCGAACACGCTCCTCAGGGGTCAATGGCAGCCATTTCTGTCTGACCGGGCTGAATATCTTATTGCCTTTGACCTGAATTTCATCTGCTCTGACATAGCTTTTTCTTGCCATGCATTACTCCCAAAGGTTTTTAGATTTTGTCATTGTCTGCATAGCTGTAATATTCGTTTCCGCTTCCAATAATGAGGTGATCAAGAAAAGCAAGATCCATGAGCTTAGCGGCCTGTTTGAGGTCCTCTGTCGTCTGGTCATCTGCCGTGGAGGGTTTTGGCTGACCGGAAGGATGATTGTGCGCCACGACAAATGCGCTGGCCGATACCCGCAAGGCCTCTTCCATTACCCTGCGAACATATACAGTCGCTTGAGTGGGAATGCCCTCTGCAATCCATCTTTCGGCAAGCAATTGATTTTGACCATCCAGCAAGATGGTTAAAAAGCATTCCTGCCGTTTTCCTTCAAAATGAGGACGGACATATGCAACAACCTCCGCTGCGTGATCAAAGCTTTGCGGCAAAGCGGTTTGCCTGCGAACCCTTTTACCTATTTCTATGGCGGCTTTTACTTGAGCGGTCTTGGCGACGCCCATGCCCGGAACAGCGAGAAGCTCTTCAATGTGTGCGCGATCGATCCCGTTAATCCCGTTAAATTGAGTCATCAATTGCCGGGCCTGGTCCTCAGCCGATTGCCCTAATGCACCAATACGAAGCAGAACCGCTAACAACTCCCCATCAGACAGTCCTTCCGGCCCCAACTGGAGCAGCTTTTCCCGAGGCCGTTCGGATTCCGGCCAATCCTTAATGGCCCTGCGTTCATTGATTCGGGTTTTAGATCTGGTTTGATCTTTAGCCATGGCCGTTCTCCGCAAGATCCAGCAGCCCGGCCGCCTGCATCCGTTCACAAAAGGCATCCAATTGTGCCCTGGCCAATTTTGAAGGCTTTGCCTGCCCGTTTTCCCATCGATTGACCGTGGCATAACTGACGCCCAACTCCCGGGCCAGGTCTTCCTGGCTGATTGAAAGCTGCCGACGGACCTCCTTAACCAATGCTGGATAATCCGGCTGAATAAATTTCATCGATGCATGGGCCTTCCGTTATCCAAATAGCCATTATTTACAATGAACCTTATTACGGATGTTATATCATCCGGGAAAAATAACGCAAGCAAATAGTGCCTGCTGCCAGGCGTTTGCAACCGGCCTGTTAAATAAAGAATTCTGAAAAACTGAGGATCGGAGAATTCCGCGTTCGTTTCAGGGTCCGAAGACCAATTTCAGGTAAAATATACGGCCCTGGACATGAAACGGGCTGCTTGACAAAGAATGGAGAATGCTGCCGGAGCTGTGGGGCAAGGCGTAACCTTATGAAATCACTGCCCTAATAACAACGAAGCCCCGCATCGCCGATGCGGGGCCCTGTCCGTTGAGCAGCCGGTCTGGCAACCGGTTGCATTCATTGTTGGCTCCCCAGCGCACCATCGAATTAAAGAGGCAACCAATTAATATTACTATGTTTTATCTTTCATGTTTTTGAAAATACCACCAAAAATGCCAGCAGAAAATTTTGCTGAAAGGCTGGCGCTTATTTGCATTTTTCCAGATACTCAAAAAACTCTTTCCGGCTGATCCCAGCTGTTCGCATATTCGACCTGATTATATCAACGTCAACTTCTGCATATTTTGGAATTATCACCGGTCTTAAGCATCCACTTTTTGAATAGCTCAAGTGATCACCTCTGGTTCGCTCATATTTAAATCCGGCTAACCGAAATATACATTCGAGGATCTTCCAATGAAGGGGGGTTATGCGTGGCAATGCCTTGGCTGCTTTTGCTCTGACAACAGGTTGAAAGGGATATCGATATAATCTTTGTAGTCGCGAATCTTCTGCCTCTTTGCAGGCCGAATTCCGGATTCTCTTAGGACCTCATCAAGCGTACCGCGCTCATAGCAGGAAGTTAAAAACAGATACAAGGCATCGGCCAAATTCTCCCGAGCCTTGCTCTCAGTCTTACCCTGACTGAAAACATCGAGAATGGGACAACACGCAATAAACCACTTGTCCTTTTTTTTAATCGAGATGGGCAGCTTAACGGTCATTTCTATGTGTGTCATTCTATCACCTACAATTTATTGGGAGTGTATCCCTATACTCTGATTATAATTGCAATCAAAAGATTCTGTCAAGTAACTTCGATGGAGCGTTTAAAAACGTGCCGCGCTTTTATTCTCTCATGGCCTTGAAAACACACCCTCAAGAGATCCCCACCAGAGGTTTGTTAGGGGGAGAATCCGCTTGCTTCAACTATGTTCCATTCAAACGAACCAACATCGACCCCATCCACAATTATAATGCTGAAATACTCGGTTGTGAAGGGCTTAATGGTAATACCACCGGTATGCAACTGGATTTTGTTGGACAACATAAAATAAAAAAACCCCGGAAAGCGACTTGCTCTCCGGGGTTTTTATATTGTACCGGACTGTGCCGGATTGCGTTTTGGCTCCCCAGCGCGGACTCGAACCACGGACGCGGTGGTTAACAGCCACCTGCTCTGCCAACTGAGCTACTGGGGAACAAAGTGTGAATCAAGATTGTCTATTTACGGTCTGATAATAAAAATGTCAAGCAAAAATGTCAAGCATCAGGACTGCTCCACCCGCCGGATCTTCAGGCCCAGTTCCCTGAGCTGGGCTGCGGTGGCGGCAGCCGGGGCCGCGGTCATCAGACAGGCGCCTTTCTGGGTCTTGGGAAAGGCGATCACCTCCCGAATGGAAGACGTGTTGCAAAGTATGGTCATCAGCCGGTCAAAGCCAAAGGCAATGCCCCCGTGGGGCGGCGCCCCGGAGTCCAGGGCCGAGAGCAGAAACCCGAATTTTTCCTCGTATTCGGCCCGGTCCATGCCCAGGGCCTCCAGGACCCGGACCTGCACGTCCTTTTGATGGATGCGGATACTTCCGCCGCCGATTTCCGAGCCGTTTAACACCAGATCATAGGCCCTTGAGCGCATGTTCACGGGATCGGAGGCCAGCTTTTCCAGATCTTTTTCCGCCGGGGCGGTAAAGGGGTGATGCAGGGCCTGGTATCGCTTTTCGGTTTCATCGTATTCAAACATGGGAAAATCGGTGATCCACACAAATTCGTATGCATTTTCATCAATCAGGCCCAGTTTTTTGCCCAGGTGATTGCGCAGCTGCCCCAGGGACTCGTTGACAATGCCGGGCTGGTCCGCGCCGAAAAACACCAGGTCGCCGGGCTGCATGTCCAGACGCGCGGCCATGGCCTTTTTTTCCTCATCTGAAAAAAACTTGGTGATGGGCGACTGCCACTCGTCTTCCTTCACCCGGATCCAGGCCAGTCCCCTGGCCCGGTACACGGCCACAAAATCGGTGAAATCATCGATCTCCTTGCGCGTGAAACCGGCACATCCCTTGGCGTTTAGCGCCTTGACAATGCCGCCTTTTTTCACTGTATTGGAAAACAAATTAAACCCGGATTCAGCCACGATATCGGAAATATCGCAAAGCTCCAGGCCAAACCGGGTATCGGGCCGGTCCAGTCCGTAGCGCTCCATTGCCTCCTGGTAGGTCATCCGGGCAAACGGCGGGCTGGGCGCAGCCCGGCCCGCCTCCCGGAAAACCGAGGAAATCAGCCCTTCAGCCACGGCCATGACGTCTTCTTCGCCCACAAAGGACATCTCCATGTCGATCTGGGTGAATTCCGGCTGGCGGTCGGCCCGCAGATCCTCGTCTCTGAAGCAGTGCACAATCTGGTAATACCGGTCAAAGCCCGAGATCATCAAAAGCTGCTTGAAAAGCTGGGGCGACTGGGGAAGCGCGTAAAACGAACCCGGATTCAGCCGGGAGGGCACCAGATAATCCCGGGCGCCTTCAGGGGTGCTGCGGGTTAAAAACGGGGTTTCAATATCGAGAAACCCCTGGTCGTTTAAATACCGGCGCGCGGCGGCCGCAGCCCTGTGGCGCATCATGATGTTGTTCTGCAAAGACGGCCTGCGCAAATCAATGTGGCGGCTGGCCAGCCGGGTGTTTTCATTGACATCCACCTGGTCTTCAATCATAAACGGCGGGGTCTGGGCCCGGTTTAAAATTTTTAATTCCGAGACCATGACCTCGATTTCACCGGTTGCCAGAGCCGGGTTGGTCATCCCCTCGGGCCGTTTTTCCACCACCCCCCGGACGGCCAGCACATATTCACTTCGGATGGCATGGGCCTTTTCATGCACCGCCGCATCCCGATCGGGATTGAACACCACCTGGGTGATGCCTTCCCGGTCCCGCAAATCAACAAATATCACGCCGCCGTGATCCCGGCGCCGCTGCACCCAGCCCATCAGCACCACCTGCGCGCCGGTATCCGCCGCGCCCAGGGCGTTGCAGTGATGGCTCCGCCGCATATCTCCCAATGTATCGTTCAATCCCCTGACTCCTTATGGATGTTTTTTTACAAACAAAACCGGCTGGAAAATCATTTTTCCGCTACCTGCCCACATGCTCGGATATAAATTCTACCAGCCGGTCCATGGGCACGTCCACCTGGTCCCGGGTTTTCATATCCCGTAAAACCGCCTTGTTTTCAGCCAACTCCTGATCGCCCACAATCAGCACCCGGGACGCGCCCATGCGGTCGGCCCGACGCATAAGCGCCTTTAGGCTCCGGCCCGAAAAATCCGCCTCCACGCGCACGCCTGCGTCCGCCAGCTCGCTTGACCATTTGGCCGCCCGCTTCCGGGCGGCCTCTCCCATGGGCAGGAAAAACACCTCCGGCCCTGTTTCCGGAGCCGGGAACTTGGCGGAAAACAGCTCCACCAGGCGGTCCAGGCCGATGGCAAACCCGATAGCCGGCTGAGCCGGCCCGCCGAGCATTTCCACGAGCTGGTCATAGCGGCCGCCGCCGGCAACCGCGTTCTGGGCTCCGAGTTCCGAGGTCTGGATCTCAAAGGCTGTTCGCGTGTAATAGTCAAGCCCCCGTACCAGGCGGGGATCGATCTGAAACGCAATGTCCATATCCGACAGAGCCGCCTGCACGGTCCGGAAATGCTGCCCGCAGTCATCGCAGAGAAAATCGAGCATGGACGGGGCATCGGCCACCGCCTCCCTGCAGGCCGGAACCTTGCAGTCCAGCACGCGCAAAGGGTTTTTCTCCAGACGGCGCAGGCAGTCCGGACACAAATTCTCCGCCCGGCCGGCAAGCATTTCAGAAAGCTTCTGCCGAAACGCCGGCCGGCATTCGGGGCAGCCCAGGGAATTTAAATGCACCTTCAGACCGGAAACCGAAAGCCGCCGGAAAAAGGTCATGCACATATAAATGAGCTGGGCGTCCATATACGGGGAATCCACCCCGAAGACCTCGGCGTTGATCTGGTAAAACTGCCGGTAACGGCCCTTCTGTGGCCGCTCTTTTCGAAACATGGGGCCGATGGTGTAAAAGCGGGCCGCAGGATCGGCGGCATAAATCTTGTGCTGGATATAGGCACGCACCACTGATGCGGTAGCCTCGGGCCGCAGGGTCAGCAGGGTGTCGCGGCTGCCGGCAAAAGTATACATCTCCTTTTCCACGATATCGGTATGCTCGCCGATGCTTCGCTGAAAAAGCGCGGCCTGTTCAAGTACGGGCGGCCGGATTTCCCGGAAACCGAAATTTTCGAAATGCCGCCTGGCCGTATCTTCAATGGACTGCCACACCGAGGTTTCCGGCGGCAGAATGTCTTTAAATCCCCTGACAAGCTGTATCATTAGCGTCCGCAAATCAACTGGACCGGCCAGACCCGCTAAAAAAAAAGGCCTGCCGTCCCGAATGGAAATGATTGTGACCCTGCCGGTGATGATTATAATGATTGCAGGATAGTATGACATGGCCCGCAGGCCGCAAATTGTATAATCTTATATAGATACGAAAAATAACAAAATCTTGTCAACCCATATGTTGAACTTGACATCCCGGGCACGGACTATATACAAGAAAATTTATATATCCGGCAATATCCGGAAATTTCCGGCGCCCGGCCAAAACCGACAAATCATTGCAAAGGCCGAAAAGGAGACCTATCATGGCAAGCGCAGTAACCACGAAAAAACTCCTGGACATGAAAAAAAAGGGCGAAAAGATCACCGTTCTGACCGCCTATGACCATCCGTTTGCCCAGATGGCCGATGAAGCGGGCGTAAACGTGCTGCTGGTTGGCGATTCGCTGGGCATGGCGGTCCAGGGCGAGGCCACCACCCTCGGGGTGACCATGGATGAAATGATTTATCACACCCGTATTGTGGCCAAAGGCGCGCGCACGGCCATGGTGGTGGGCGACATGCCGTTTATGTCCTACCAGAGCGCCAGATCCGAGGCCCTGATCAATGCCGGCCGTTTTTTAAAAGAAGCCGGAGCATCGGGGGTCAAACTTGAAGGCGGGGCATTGGTGGCCGATACCATCGCCGCCATGACCCAGGCCGGGATTCCGGTCATGGCCCATATCGGGCTTACCCCCCAGTCGGTTCACCAGATGGGCGGGTTCCGGGTCCAACGGGACCGGGAACGACTCATGGAAGACGCCCGGCGCGTTGAATCAGCCGGGGCCTTTTCCGTGGTCCTTGAAGGCATTCCGGCAGACATCTCAGCGGCCATCACCAAAAGCATCAGCATTCCGACCATCGGCATCGGCGCCGGGCCGGACTGCGACGGCCAGGTCCTGGTGATCCACGATATGCTGGGCTTAAACGGAGGCCATGTGCCCAAGTTTGTCAAACAATACGCGCAGCTCCGGCAAAACGCCATGGACGGGCTGCGCGCCTATGTTGAAGAAGTTGCATCAGGCGCTTTTCCGTCTGAAGAGCATTGTTATTAACCCTATTGTTTTGCGTCAGATATCATGGATTCCAAGGGTGCTGTGAGCACGGACAAGTATATCAAGGCATTGATGGATATCAGCCATGCCATCAACTCGGATCTCTATCTCGAGGAGATCTTAAAGCTTATTGTCATGGTCACGGCCCAGGTTACCGGGGTGCAGATCTGTTCCTTGTGGCTGATCGAGGAAAACGACGGCCGGCCCCGGCTGCGCCTGAAGGCCACCCAGACCATTGAGCCCGCCTATGTCAAGGACCGGGTCTTAAACATCAGCGAAGGCGTGGTGGGCTATGTGGCCGCGGAAAAACACCCTTTGATCATCAAGGATGTGTTGTCCGAGCCCAGGTTCAAGGAAAAGGACATGGCCCGGAGCCTGGGGCTCAAATCCCTGGCCAGCGTTCCTTTGCTCCATGATGAGCGGGTCATCGGTGTGCTCAACTGCTTTACCTCAGAGCCCCATGACTTCACCGACGTGGAGGTCAACCTCATCACCACCGTGGCCAACCAGGCGGCTGTGGCCATTTACAACTCAGAGCTGGTGATCAAGACCAAGGTGATCCAGGAGGAGCTGGAAACCCGCAAGCTTGTGGAGCGGGCCAAGGACGCCATGATGCAGCGAAGCCGCATTGATGCCGACGAGGCCTATCGCCGCTTGCAGAAAAAAAGCATGGATTCGCGAAAATCCATGCGCAGCATCGCAGAGGCCATCCTGCTTTCAGAAGAACTTTACTGATATACATACAAAGCATTTAACAAAAACCTTGACAAAAACATCTCCTTGAACTAATAGATATTTGTTAACTTGCACAATGGCGTGCAGGTTTTACTGAATATTTTACAGACAAAGGCGTCTCTATTGCACAACGGCGTAGAGGCGCTTTTTTTTTGCTCAAATTCAAATAAATATAAAATATTGAAATAATATACAATAATTTAATATCAAAAAGTTGCACCAAGGAGGAAAATCATGTCTGAACTGCGTTTTTCCAAAACCAATGATGTACTGGGAACCGCCAACCGGGGCAATCCTGCGGAATCCGGTTTGTGTACCCTGTGCCGGGCTGACTGCCAGGGCAAATGCGAAACCTTTATGTCCAGCCTGGTGGGCCGCAAACTGCTCTATCCCCGAAGTTTCGGCATTGTCACCGCCGGGGCCAACAACACCACCCACGTGGGCGCATCCTACAATTCCCTGCGAATTCAGGGCTATGCCTACGGCTCCCACGGCCTGTCCCAGGGCCTGTCCACGGACCCGGATGACTGCATCTTCCCCAATGTGAGCCTGGAAACCGAATTCGGCAAGGAAATCAAGACCAAGGCCCGCGTTCCCCTGATGACCGGCGCGCTGGGCTCGACCTTTGTGGCGGCCAAATACTGGGATTCTTTTGCCATCGGCGCATCCCTGGTGGGCATACCCGTGGTCATCGGCGAAAACGTGGTGGGCGTGGACCGGGAATCGGAAATGGCCAACGGCCGGATCACCAAAGCCCCGGAGCTGGACCGCCGGATTGACTCTTACCTGCGCTACAATGACGGCTACGGCGCCATCATCGTTCAGATGAACGTGGAAGACACCCGAAACGGTGTTGCCGAATACATTGCCGAAAAATACGGCAACAAGTGCATCCTGGAACTCAAGTGGGGCCAGGGCGCCAAGGACATCGGCGGTGAAATCCAGGTCACCAGCTTGGATTATGCCATATTTTTAAAAAAACGCGGCTACGTGGTGGACCCGGATCCGGAAAAGCCCTCGGTGCAGGAGGCCTTCAACCACGGCTCCATCACCTCGTTTGCCCGCCACAGCCGGCTGGGCGCCACCAACCTGGGCAGGGTGGACCTGGTGCGCGAAGAGTTCATGAAAAGCGTGGAATATCTGCGAAGCCTGGGATTTAAGCGCATTTCGCTCAAGACCGGTTCCTACGGAATGGAGGAACTGGCCATGGCCATCAAGTTTGCCACGGACGCAAAACTGGACCTGCTTACCATTGACGGCTCGGGCGGCGGCACGGGAATGAGCCCCTGGAACATGATGCAGAGCTGGGGGGTGCCCTCCCTGCACCTGCATTCCAAGGCATATGAATACAACAGCATGCTGGCCGCAAAGGGCGAGGATGTGGTGGATCTTTCCTTTGCCGGCGGGTTTGCCTTAGAAGACCACATCTTCAAGGCCATGGCCCTGGGCGCCCCGTACACCAAACTGGTGTGCATGGGCCGGGCCATCATGATCCCGGGATTTCTGGGGGCCAACATCGAAGGGGCCATTCATCCGGAACGCCGGGAAAAGGTCAGCGGCAACTGGGACAAACTGCCCAAAACAGTCAGCCAGCTCGGCACCACCCCGGAAGAAATCTTTGCCAGCTACTATGACGTGGAAGCCCGGGTGGGCAAGGACGAGATGAAAAACATCCCCTACGGGGCCATCGGGTTCTGGACCCTGGCCGATAAGCTGACCTGCGGCCTGCAGCAGCTCATGGCCGGCGCCCGAAAATTTTCCATGCCCGAGGTGGCCCGGGAAGATCTTTTTTCCGGCAACCGTGAAACCGCGGAGATCACCGGCATCCCGTTTGTCTGCGACGCCAATGACGAAACCGCCAAAAAGATCCTCAACAGCTAAAGCCGCCAGAGCCTGTTTATAAGGCCCGGCTTCAAAAAAACCCGCAGCACGGCGTGCAGAGAGCCGCTGCTGCGGGTTTTTGCTTTTTTTGCCGGCCCGAAAATGGATGGCACCGTAAAAAGCTTTTTACCGCGTCCGCTGTTGTTGCAGGAAGGAAGCCCTGCGGCCGGGGTCAGTTTTTTCGCTCCTGACCGTTTACGGATTCAGCCAATGCCTTCGCTCAAAATTTCAAAAACTCGGCCTGTCGGCCTCAGACAGTTTGAAATTTTTTAGCTCCGGCATTTGCTGAATTTTTCCGTAAACGCTCAATGTCGCTTCAAAAACCGACCCCGCCCTTGGACTTCCTTGGAAGTCTGATTTCAGATGGTGCCGTAAAAAGTTTAAGATCAAGGCTTGCGCGATTCCGAAGAATGCAGCGTAGTTATCCGTACGTGAAATTCTGAGGTATCGCGCGTAACGCAGATATTGAACTTTTTACAGCACAATCAACTATTGATCTTTTCGTACCACGATACGGCTGCCTTCCACGGCAATGACCGTCACAGCCGATCCCTTTTCAATATAGTCGCCCCGCGTGACCACATCCACGCGTTTTCCGTCAATAACAGCCGTTCCCGCCGGACGCAAATCGGTTGCCGCCTTGCCCTGCCGGCCCACGTAATTCTCGTCTTTTTCCTGGTCAAAAGAGCTGAATCCGCTTTTGCTCGAAAGGCTGGTCTTCAAAGCCAGGGGGGAGCGGGCCAGCAGCTTAAGCCCGGCAATGAGCACCACGGGGATCAAAATAATATCGGCCAGCACAAACACCATGCCCGCAAACGCGGACACGGCAGTAAACACAAGATAGAGGGAATAGCCGAAGCATCCCAGGGCCACGATGGTCAGCAGGCCGCCGGAAGGCAGCATGACTTCGGCCAGAAGTACGGCAATGCCGGCAGCCTGAAGGAGCACCGGAACAATGTAGGGCTGGATCATGCCGGGTCCTTTCTGTCCACGATAATCCGGTTCCCCCGGATATCGATGACCTTGACTGCGGTCCCCTTTTCCAGAAACTGATTTTCCGTGATCACGTCCACCCTTTCATCATTGATTTCCGCCTTACCCGAAGGCCGCAGATAGGTCAGGGCCACGCCGGTATCGCCCGGATGCACCACCTGGGTGTCTTTGGCATCTGCATGGGCATCTTTCAAGGATGCGGCCAGATACGGCCCTTCCCGGCTGGAAGGAATTTTTGGCATAACATAGCGAATAAACATCAGCCCGGCGATCATGGCCACAAGATAGGCCCCCAGCACCCGCACCCCGTTTTCAATGAGAAGCTCCTTCTGCCAGGGAAGGGACGGGTCGGGCAACACAAAATCCTGCATGGCCAGCACCATGCCGATGACGATCAAAACAATGCCGGCAAATCCGGCCATGCCGAATCCGGGCAGCACAAACATCTCAACCCCCATCAGAATCAGGCCGGCCAGCAGAAGGAAAAATTCCGTGTAATGGGCCAGACCCACCAGGTACTGGCTCAAAAACACCAGCGCCAGGCAGAAAACCCCCACAGCCCCGGGCACACCAAAGCCCGGGGACTTAATTTCAATATAAAGCCCGGCCAGCCCGATCATCATCAGAATCGGGGCAATACCGTCGATAAAGCGCACCAGGGCCTCGGACCAGGTCTCCTCGATGCGGGTGAGTTCGAATGCTGCCATATCCAGATTGTTGAGCAGGACATCGATGGAGTCCACAGTCATCATGGACAGGCCGTAGGAAAGGGCCTCGGCATCGTGGAGGGTCAGCAGTTCGCCGGCGTCCACTATGGTTTTTTTCGATGTCACGGCCTTTTTTTCGCTTTCGCTCAGGTCCTCAAACTGCTGCGCATCCATGTAAACAGTGGTGCCGTCCATCATGGTGACTTCCAGGACGCGCTTTTCCTTGGTGACCATGGCCTCGACCAAGGCTACGGGATAGCCGTTTCTCTCTGCCAGGGCCCGGAACTTGGCCCGGATCGGGGATTGAAATTTCTCGCCCAGCTCCCTGGGCCCTTCGCTGGACTGCATGATCGGGGCAACATCCCCGATGGTGCTGCCCGGGGCCATGGCCAGATCCCCGCAGGCAAGGGCAATCAGGGCGCCGGCGGATATGGCCTTGGGCGAGACATAAGCAATGGTCTGATCTCCGGGGATTTTGAGAAGTGTGTCAACAATTTCCAGGGCGGAATCCACCCGCCCGCCAAAGGTGTTGATTTCAAATACCACCATGGCATCGGGGTTTTGGGAGACCTCCCGGCGAGCCCGTTCCACGAAAGCCGCCATGCCCGGATCCACGGTGCCGGAAATCGGAATCACAAAAACCTGCCGATCACCTTCACCCCGGGCGTCCGGTCGCGCTGCAAGCCATGCAGAGCCGATTAGCAAAAGACACAGAAAAACAACGATTCGCGGCCGAAAAACCGGGTTGCGGTGCATGAGCGTTTCCGAATTCGCCAAAAAAAGAAACAGAAAGGATAATCAATTAAAGATTTTAATTTTGTTCAAATTATACCGCCTGCCCCTTTGGTGTCAAGCCGAAACGCCGGGATGGCCGGTTTCGCAAAACCCCGGCCATAGGCCTCCAAAAAATCCCGGTTTCTAATTTTGTATTGGCACCAATATTTTGTGTATGGTACAATGTTTATAATTATTCGGCTTTGTTCAAATTTCATGCACCGCCAAATCAGGGGTTTGTTTTTCCCCAAAACCCCTTTCAAATCAGGAAAAAGGAATAACCATGGCTGTCAAATACTGGCCGGATGAATACATCAAAAAACGCCGAAGCGCAAAGCAGGCCATGCAGCTTCTCAAATCCGGCCAGCGTGTGTTTGTTGGCTCCTCCTGCGGCGAGCCGCAGCATCTGGTCGACACCCTGGTCAATGAGGCCCCACATTTAACAGATCTTGAAGTGGTCCGGCTCATGAGCCTGCAAAACTCGCCCCTGACCCGGCTGGCCAACCGGGGCACCTTTGAGCAATTCAGCATCCGTAGCATTTACCAGGGCTCTGCAGGGGCCCGGCACATGGAGGCCAACCGACCCTATATCACCCCCATGAACCTTTCAGCGGTGCCCGCTCTGTTTAGAAAACGTCATCTGCCTATCAATGCAGCCCTGGTCCAGACGTCGCCGCCCGATGACTTCGGGTGGATGAGCCTGGGCATTTCCGTGGATGTGGGCCTGGAGGCGCTCCGCGCTGCAGACCTGGTCATCGTCCAAGTCAATGAAAACATGCCCCGGGTGCTGGGCCACAGTTTTATCCATGCAAATGACGTGGACGTGGTGGTGGAAAACAACGAGGACCTGCTAACCATCGGCCACCTTCCGGAGTTTGACTCGGCTCACCGCATTGCCCGGCTGGTAGCCAACCTCATCGAGGACGGTTCCACTTTCCAGCTTGGTCTGGGGGCCACGCCCAAGGCGATTCTGCTGGCGCTTTCAAGCAAAAATGATCTGGGCGTGCACACCCAGTTTGTGATCGACGGAATCATGGACCTGGTTTCCATGGGGGTGATCACTAACAAGTACAAGGGGTTAAATGACGGCAAGATCGTGGCCACAAACGCGGTGGGCTCCCAAAACCTCTATGAATTTGTCCATGACAATCCCTCAATTGAGTTCTATCCGTCCGATTACGTCAACAACCCCACCATCATCGGCCAGCACAACAAGATGGTGTCGATCAACATGGTCATGGAAATGGATTTAACCGGCCAGGCGGCAGTGGATGCCCTGCCGCACAACTATTTTGCCGGAGTTTCCAGCATACTGGATTTCACCCGGGGGGCGGCGGCCTGCCCGGAAGGCAAATCCATACTGCTGATTCCCTCCACTTCCATGGACGGCAAGACCAGCCGCATCCTACCGGAACTCAAGTCCGGGGGAGTAGTGGTGCCCCGCACGGATGTCTCCTATGTGGTCAGCGAATACGGGGCGGTGAACCTGTTTGGCAAAAACCTCCAGGAACGGGCCACGGCCATGATCAGTCTGGCACACCCGGATTTTCGGAACCAGCTTTTCGAACAGGCCAAGGACATGGGCCTGATGACCAAGTACCGCAAGCTCTCGGAGTCGCTTAGAAGCGTCTATCCTGCGGGGCTCGAGGAAATCCGGAAAATCCAGGGAAAATCCGTGACCTTCCGGCCAGCCAAGCCGGTGGACGACCGCAGAATCCAGGAACATTTCTACAACCTGGATAAAAGCGATGTGATCGCCCGATTTTTTTATGAAAAGACCCAGTTTCTGCGCGATGACGTCAAATCCATCATTGAAACCGATTATGTCCGCAACCTGACAATGGTCGCTCTGACAGGCGAGTTCGGATTCGGCTCTGTTATCGGCATTGGCGCCTATATGCTCGAGCCTAGCCACAACCTGGCCGAAGTGGCGTTTTCCGTAAGCAAGCAATGGCAGAGCGCGGGCATTGCCGCTATTTTGCTGCACAAACTGACCGAAGCCGCCCAGGACAACAACATAGACGGGCTGGTTGCCTACACCGACCCGTCCAACACCGCAATGATAAAGCTTTTTGGAAAACTGCCATATAAAATCCACAAAAACCGGGAGGAGGATATCCTTGTTCTGACCTGTCGATTCGACGAACCCGCCGAAACAAAGAACACAGAAGCCAAATAACCACCCACAGCCCAAGGAGATTTTATGACGGAAAGCGCGGAAATTTACGGTCAACACCTGGCGGAATTTCAAAAAACTGCCTATGTCAAGGGCATGGACGAATACCAGAAGCTCCACAGGCAGTCCATTGAAGATCCGGAGGGTTTCTGGGCGCAGCAGGCGGAAAAATACCTATCCTGGGAGAAAAAATGGGATCAGGTACTGGATTATGATTTTACCGAAGCCAGAATCAGCTGGTTTTCCGGCGGTGTGCTCAATGCGTCTTACAACTGCCTGGACCGCCATATGGACACCATTGCCGATAAGATCGCCTATTACTGGGAAGGCGATAATCCCGAGGACACAAAAGCGGTCACCTAGAAAGATCTATACACCCGGGTCAACCGGTTTGCCGCTGTGCTGAAAAACAACGGCGTCAAAAAGGGCGATCGGGTGATTATTTATATGCCCATGATCGTGGAACTGCCGGTTTCCCTGCTGGCATGCGCGCGCATCGGTGCCATTCACAGCGTGGTATTCGGGGGTTTTTCCGCAGACGCCATTGCCAACCGAATAAAGGACTGCGGCGCAAAAGTGGTGATCACCGCTGACGGTGGATACCGGGGCGGAAAGCCCGTTTCCCTCACGATTGCTGATGAAAGCGTCATTGACAAGCTCGTGGAAAACCGGGTGGACATTGAAAACCTCAAGTGATGACGTGCTGAAAAAACCGGAGAAGGCTGAAAATGGGGTTAAAAGTCGGGGTGACACGGGAAGATCGGTTTGTGGAGCACAAAACCGGTCATTTCCACCCCGAACACCCCAGACGGATCCAGGAACTCTACCGGATGCTGGACCGGGATTTTTCCGGCGGGGTCATGGAATTCCAGCCGCAGCCCGCAGCCCTGGAGGACGTGGAGCGGGTGCACACCCCGGCCCATGTCCGCCGGATTCTGAAAACCGCTGAACTGCCAATGACCAACCTGGCCCCGGACACTCCGGTGAGCACCATGACCTACATGGCCGCCTGGCTTGCAGCCGGGGCCTGCATCCAGGGCGTGGACCTGCTCCTGGAAAAGCACTGCCAGGCCTTTTTCGTCCTTATCCGGCCGCCGGGCCACCACGCCCTGCCGGACCGGTCCGGCGGCTTCTGCGTTTTCAACAACATTGCAGTGGCTGCCGAATATGCCCGGGTCCGCCACAATGCCCGCCGAATTCTGGTAGTGGACTGGGACGTGCACCACGGAAACGGCATCAGCGACATTTTCTACGAAAACGACCGGATTTATTATTTCTCCACCCATGACCGGATGCTTTATCCCCACTCCGGCGCCATGCAGGAGACCGGGGACGGGCCGGGCCGGGGATACACCATGAACATTGAATTGTCCCGGGATTTCACAGACCAGGACATGGTGTATCTCTATTCCCGCACCATGGTGCCGGTGATCCGGGGTTTTGCACCGGAGCTGATCATGGTGGCAGCCGGGTTTGACGCTCATTGCGACGATCCTGTGGGAAGATGCCTTTTTTCCGAAAACATCTATGCCCGTCTGACCCGGCTGATCCTGGATGCCGCAGACACCGCCTGCGGGAAAATCCCGCTGCTTTTTGCCCTGGAAGGCGGATATGAGCCACCGGCCCTTGTCAGGTGCGTGGGCAGTGTGCTATCGGAATTAACGGCAGATACGGATCAAAGCCCGCAGATCCCGGATTCGGCCTCCCCGGAAGCCCTTGACCTGGTCGGCCGGATTTTGGAAATACATCAACCCTTTGGAGTCATGGCATGATCAAAGCCCGCATTCCTCCGGTCGCCCCGGAACTTGCAAACCTTCGGGACTACAGCCGGGCCCGGCAGACGTTTTCCTGGAAAGAGGCGGAAAAACAACTGCGCCGGCAAAACGCCGGCCAGGTCAACATTATTGCCGAGTCCCTGGACTTTTGGGCCGATGATCCCCAAAAGGCCGGTCACCCGGCCCTGATATTTGAGGCCAACGGCTGCCGCACAACATTTTCCTACCGGCAGATGCGCGATATGTCGGCCAGATGGGCCAACCTGCTGACCCGGTTCGGATTTGCCGAAGGCGACCGGCTGCTTTTGTTTCTGCCGCCCTGCCCGGAAACCTATTTTGCCATGGCCGGGGCTGCCCGCATGGGCGTGATGTTCTGCCCGGTGTTTTCCACTTCCGGCTTCTATGAACTGGAAGTGCGCTTAGACAATATTTCACCCCGGGCCGTGCTGACCCACCCGGATCTGGTGGAACAGATTCCGGTGGACCTGAGTGCCCGGCTCTCCCATATTCTGCTGGTATGCGGCCCAACGCCCGACCTGTTTGAACAGGAAACCATCATTGAAAACATGACAAAGACCATGTCCGCTGAATTTCCCACAGCCCTGGTGCCGCCTGACACTCCCCTGTACCTGATCTACACCTCGGGTTCCACCCGGCCGCCAAAAGGCATTGTGCACACGCACTCGGACATTACCGGGATGCAGACGACGGCCAGGTGGGTCCTGAATCTCAAGGACGACACGGTGTTGTGGACCGACGCAGATCCGGCCTGGGTCACGGGCACGGTTTACGGCGCCTTTGCCCCCTGGCTCTGCGGGGTCACAAGCGTAATCATCCGCCAGCCGTTTACCGCGGCCAACTGGTACCGGGCCCTGGAGGATTTGGGGATTACCACTTGGTACACCACCCCGCGCGTGCTGCGGGATCTCATGGAAGCCGGCGATGATCTGCCCACCCGATACGACCTGTCTGCCTTAACCCACATCTGCACCGTGGGCGCCCCCCTGCCGCCGGAAATGCTGTACTGGACCCGGCAGCATATCGGAGCCACGCCCCATGACACCTGGTGGATGACAGAAACCGGCATGATCTGCATTGCCAACCTGCCGGGCGCAGATATCAAGCCCGGATCCGTGGGCCGGCCCCTGCCGGGCATTGAGGCGGCAATCTTAGATGACAACGGCGAACCCCTGCCGGCGCTTTCCCTGGGGGAACTGGCCCTGCGGCCCGGGTGGCCGGGACAGATGTCGCAGATCTGGAAGGAGCCGGACCGGTTTGCCGGATATTTTAAAAACGGCTGGTTTGTCACCGGAGACATTGCAGTGGAAGACGAAGAGGGTTATTTTTATCATCAGGGCAGAAATGATGACCTGATCAAGGCCGGAGACGACAAGGTCATCGGCCCGTTTGAAATCGAGCAGGTGCTGTGCATGCATCCGGCCGTGGCCGAAGCCGCAGTCATCTCCAAGGGCCGGGAGCCGGGCCGGGGCATCTCGCATCTCAAGGCCTATGTCACCCTAAAACAGGGCTATACGCCGTCCAACCGGCTCAAATATGAAATCCGGGCATTTTTAAAGGGCAACCTTTCATCTGAACTGCTGGTGCGCGAGTTGGTCTTTCTGGACAAACTGCCCAAAACCATCAGCGGCAAACTTTTGCGAAGGGTGCTGCGGGCCAGGGAACTGGGCCTTCCCGGGGGCGAGCCGTCGCGGATGCAGGATTAGCGGAAAAACAGCCATGTCATTTAAACAAAACTTAAAGCAGAAAATTGAAATCGACCGGCTGACCCGGCAGGTGATAGCCTCGCTGACACCCACGGAAAGCGGCACGCACATAGACAAAACCGCAATGCGCCAACTGCTGGACAAAGCCGGGTATAGCAAACGGATTGAGCGGGACACGGAAATGCTGAGCCGGGATTTTAATGCGGATTTGCCGGAAATCATCGTGCTCGATGCTGAGCTGCCGGTCTACCGTACAAATCCGGCCGACGTGGTGATGCGCAAAAACCCTGTCTTAAAAGAAATGCTTTCCATTCGAAACGCCATGCGCATATTAAATGACAAGGACGTGGTGGTTTCAAGAAAAACCGATACCGTCATGATGCTTCACGGCCAGTGCGTCCATGAGCTTGACCTGAACTACAGCCGGGAAGACATTTCCACCCTTGGCCGCCAGGGGGCAGCAGGCCTGGAGGCAGCAGCACCCGGCGACGTTGTGGAATCCCTGGAACTTTTTGCGGAACTGTTGGATCTGCGCCCGGCCCCTGCATCTGCAAAACTGCCGGAAACCTGGATCTGGGGGCAACGGGGCGCGGACAGAAATGACGCCCCGGTTTTCGGCAATCCTCTGATTCTGTTTTTCCCCTCAGAAAACCGGCTGAACCTGTTTCACACAGCCGTGGCCGGCACCGGCCGGGCGTCAAAAAAAGCCGTTGAAGACATTTTGGCAAAAGGCGGCAAGGCCGATCTTGAAGACAAGGCCGTTTTTGACTGGCTGGTTGACCAAGTCATGGAACATCCGTCAGTACACAAACCCATTGACTCTTTTTCCCCCTAGTGCCAGATTGCGCCATGGCTGATTTTGACAAATCACAACATACCGGCGCCGGGGCGCCGTGGGTGCTGGTTGCAGATGACGACCCTGCCACGCGTCTGCTGCTGCGCAGAAAACTGGAAAAAAGCGGCTATCATGTTATCTGCGCCAAAACCGGCAAAGAGGCGGTGGAACAGCTCTCCGACAACATCGCCTCAGCGGTTCTGGATCTGAAAATGCCCGAAGGCGACGGGCTATACTGCCTCCGCTACATCCGGCAGCACTATCCGGACATGGCCCCGCTGATGCTCACGGCCAGCGAAAACATTGCCAATGCGGTGGAGGCCATGAAACAGGGAGCACTTGATTATGTGATCAAGCCCTTTAATCCCGGACAGGTGGCCGCCCTGGTGGACAAGTCCGTGGAAACCTGCCGCCAGACCCGGCGCCTGAAAACAGCGGAAAAAAAGCTGGAGCAGGCCCGGCAGCACCAGCTTTTCGTGGCCACACAGATCCAGCACACCCTGCTTCTGGGCCGCCCCCCTGCGGATCTGCCCGGCATGCAGATCGCCCGCATGACCATTCCCTCCCAGCAAATTGACGGGGATTTCTACGATTTCATCCAACTGAGCCCGGACAGCCTCGACGTGGTGGTGGCTGATATCATGGGCAAGGGGATCATGGCGGCATTCATGGCCGCTGCCCTGAAAAGCGCGTTTTTGCGGGTGATCAACAAAACCCGATCCCTGCCGGGACAAAAAGGCCAACCCGATCCGGAACAGATCGTGGCCGGGGTTCACCGCCATATGATCGAACAAATGAAGGAGCTGGAAACCTTTGTCACCTTTTGCTACGGCCGGTTTGATCTTGTGCGGCACCGGTTTGTTTTCGTGGATTGCGGCCATGTCCGGACCATTCATTGGAAAAAAGCCGAAAGCCGCACCCACCTGCTCAGCGGGGTGAACATGCCCCTGGGTTTTCCGGAAACCGCCCCGTTTCAGCAGATGACCGTTTCTTTTGCCCCGGGCGACATGTTTGTGTTCTATTCCGACGGGGTGACCGAAGCGGCCGATCCGGATGGGAACTTATACGGAGAAGACCGGCTGGCGGCCCTGGTGGAGAAAAACGCGGAAATGGATGGAAATGCCATGATTACTGCCATTTACAACGACGTGGTGGATTTTACGGGAACAGAAGTGTTTTCAGACGATTTTACCTGCGTGTGCGCAACAATCCAACCCCAAAACCGGCCGGACCGGGCCTTGTCTTCCAGGTCTTTAAGCATTGACAGCGACCTGGAAAACCTGAAAAAGTTGCGATTCTTTATCCGGAGTTTCTGCCGGGAACACGGGGCCGGCAGCCTGGATGAACTTCGCATCTCTCAGCTGGAAGTGGCGGCAACCGAGTTGGTGGCCAATATCATCAAACATGGCCTGGACCAGGCTGCCGGCCACGAAATCCATATTATTGCAACCGTTTATACAGACCGCATTGAAATGGAGTTCCGTGATCCCGGAAAATCATTTGATCCCACATCCATAGCGCCCCCGGTGCTTGACGGGACACGTGAAAACGGCATGGGCTGCTACCTGATTTCCCAGTTTGTGGATCACATCTCTTACCACCGGGATAAAGCTGCTGGCGTCAATTCGGCCCGCATCCAAATCCTGCTGTTTGCAAAGGATTGACATGACGTTTCTCCAGGCCATTGCTTTAGGAATCATCCAGGGGGTGACCGAATTTCTGCCGGTGAGCAGTTCCGGTCACCTTGTATTGTTTCAAAATCTGCTGGGCCTTAAAGACCCGGAACTGGCCTTTGACGTGGCTGTGCACATGGGCACGCTGGCGGCCGTGTGCATCTATTTTCGCAAAGACATTGCCGCCATTGTGACGCAAACCGGAAAATGGCTGTTTAACAGCCAATGGCGCAGCCGGCAGGCCGCGCCTTCTGAAGTGCGCATAGCAGGCCTGATCATTGCCGGATCGATCCCCACGGCGATCATGGGCATAGGGTTTCACGGCATTGGGGATCTGCTTTTTTCCTCGGTGCTGCTTGTGGGATTCATGCTGATTGTCACGGGCTTTTGGATGTGGTTTACCCGGTATAAACAGCAGCCGGACCTGCCAAATTCCGGTCCCGGTACCGGCAGTGCCCTGCTGATCGGCATTGCCCAGGGTATGGCCATTATTCCGGGTGTTTCGCGCTCCGGGGCCACCATAGCCGCAGCCCTTTACCTGGGCATTGACCGGACCACTGCGGCCCGGTTTTCGTTTCTGCTATCCATTCCGGCCGTTGCCGGGGCCGCATTGCTCAACGCAATAGACGCACCCATTACCGGAACCGCCCGTCTGCCGGTAATCCTGGCAGGAACAGCTGCTGCCGGGACCATGGGATATGCCGCCCTGTCGCTGCTGGTATACCTGGTGAAAAAAGGAAAACTGGCATTTTTTGCTCCCTATTGCTGGATCATGGGGGGTTTGATTGTCATCCTGGCATGGTGAACATGAAACCTGCACTTTTTGAAACCACAGTTCTTCTGGGCGTTCCCATTGACAACCTGGGACTGGATGAAGCCGTGGACCGGATCTTTTCCATGGCGGATGCCTATGCAAGAGACGGCCGGCCCCGCCTTGCCGTGGCTGTGGATGCCGATACCATAATCAGACTAAATGCAAAACCAAATGCCCCTTTCGGGCAGAGCCGGGACTGGATTAACGCCATGCGCCATTCGGACCTGATGATGCCCATGGGCCGGGCCACTGCCTGGGCAGCCCGCAGTATGGGCACCCGGCTCAAGCCGCCCTTTTCCGGGGATCAATGGTTTGACAAGTTTCTGAGGCTTGCTGAGAAAAAACAAAAAAGCCTGTTTCTGGTGGGCCACAGCAGCCGGGAGGTAAATGCCGCAGCCGATCTGGTCCAAGCGGCCTATCCGGATATCCGGCTGGCGGGCTGGGTGGCATTTGGCAGCCGCCACAACCCAAAACCGGACAACACCCCTGAAACCGGGTTGCTCGATGAAATCAACAGCTCCTACGCAGACTTTCTTCTCATTGACCTGCAGGACCCGCGGGTTGGATCCTGGCTGGCCCGGCACCGGCATCGGCTAAACATGCCCGTCATTCTTGCGTTTACCGGCTCACGGCAGATCACATCAGCCATTGCCAAACACCTGCAAGGCAAGGACGGAAATATTTCCCTGTTTTTTTACAGTATTTGGCGCCACTTTTTTCACACACCCGTGGTATTTGGATTTAAAATTCTGCCCATTGTCCTCTACCAGCAGTACCAGCACCTGGCCCATAAGCTGTTTCATGTCCGTCTGCCAACCGCTTCGGTAAAAGCCAGCATGTCCCGCTCCCCGCAAGGGACCATTTTAAAAATCATTGTCCTGCCCGATCCCCTGGACGCATCTGTTATCGGGGAGATCAAAGATGAACTCAAAAGCATGATCCGCCAGACACCCAAAATTGTCCTTGATCTTTCCGGTGTTTATTTCATGGATTCCTCCGGACTCGGCCTGCTGCTTGCCCTGTGGCGCACAGCCGCGGCCGAAAACCGGCAGATTTTCCTTGTGGGCGTCCGCCCCCCGGTTTACCGGTTTTTCAAAGTCAGCCGCACTTTAGATTTTTTCGAAAAAAGCATTCTGCCGAACCAGGATGCAGTCATTGAACTTTTGTCCCGCAACTCCCAGGGCTCCTCGTTTTATTATCTTGCAGTAATCCGGGGTAATGCCACGGTCTTTCATCTCTACGGCCAGCTCGACGCCCCCAGTGCCGCGGGTATGGACATGGAATCGGTCATCGAAACCATAGGGGATCGAAACGCCATATTTAATCTGGCGGGCTTAAAATTTATTGACAGCGCGGGCATGCATCTGTTTATTCAGATCCAGCGCCATGCGGCAAGAAACGGCCACACCTGCATTTTCTGCGGCCTCACGCCCCCGGTGCAACAGATGTTTGAAATTTTACGACTTGACAAACTCTTTGTCGTCACTGAAAACGTTCGTGCTGCCGAAAAACTGCTGCCAGACAGTATTTAAAAACCAAACTGAGCGTTTCCAATTTTTAAAACTTAAAAATCGATCCGTTTAGGTAAAACAAACCCAAGGAGATGTTTTTTCTATGAACACCTGCTCTTTAACCCAATTTCTCGAAGCCCTGGAACCCTGGCTGTCATCGGATTACATTCGCAAGGGCCGCATTGATGAAAACGGCGACGTGGTGCTCATGTTCACCGACGGGGTCAAAAACGTCTACCGCATCACTGACTGCGACCAGGCCCAGCTCGACAATATCATTGAAAAAATCCGAAGCAAGGGCATTGCATTTGAGGCCTGAAAAGCCCAGAAGTCTGCAGACAGCCGCGGGGGGCCGGAACGGCTTGGAAAGATTTCTTCATACAGCCATGACGCAAAAGGAACACCATTTATATGGCATTGATCAGCATGCAGGAGGTCAGCTGGGGGGTTGGCCGGCCATATCTGCTCGACAGGATAACCGGCAACATTGAAAAAGGAGAGCGGGTCGGGCTTCTGGGCCGCAACGGGGCGGGAAAATCCACTCTGCTGCGCTTGATCAGCGGCCAAATTTTGCCTGACGCCGGAAAAATTGCCCGTCAGCACGGCATCCGGGTGGCCGCCCTGGAACAGGAGGTGCCCCGGGGCTTTGATGGTACCATTTTTGAGGTTGTGGCCCGGGGACAGGGAAAAACCGGTGAAGCACTGGCCGAATTTCACCGAACAGGCCGGGGCCTGCAGACTGCCGGGGATTGCACACAGGCGCAAAAACGTGAAGACCTCCAGCACCTGCTGGATACCACAGAAGGCTGGTCTCTGCAGCAGCAAGTTCAAAGCATTTTATCGCGCACGGGAATAGACGGGGACACGGATTTTAATGAACTGTCCGCGGGCATGAAGCGGCGGGTTTTATTTGCCCGGGCCCTGGCCCGGGACCCGGATCTGCTGCTGCTTGACGAACCCACCAATCACCTTGACATCGACACTATCGTCTGGATGGAAGAATTTCTGCTGCGCCATGTCAAAACACTGCTTTTTGTCACCCATGACCGGGCTTTCCTGGAACGGATCGCAACCCGGATCATGGAGATTGACCGGGGCCGCCTGATCTCCCATGCCTGCGACTACCCGAAGTTTCTGCAGCGCCGCCAGGCCGAGCTTGATGCAGAAGAGCAGCAGGAACGCAATTTTGACAAAAAACTGTCCCGGGAGGAAGCCTGGATCCGGCAGGGGGTGAAAGCCAGACGCGCGCGCAACCAGGGCCGGGTGCGCGCCCTACAGCAAATGCGTGAAAGGGTCCGCCGGCGCCGGGCCGGCACGGGTGAGGCGCGCATGGAACTTCAGGAAGCCGAAAGAACCGGAAAAATCGTCATCCGGGCCAAAGGCCTGACCCATAACTACGACAACACCCCGATTGTGGACAACTTTTCCACCATGATCATGCGCGGGGATAAAATCGGCATTATCGGTCCCAACGGGGCGGGGAAGACCACCCTGATCCGGCTGCTTTTGGGCGAAATCAGCCCTGGTTCCGGCAACGTACATCACGGCACCCGTCTCCAGCCCGCTTATTTTGACCAGCTCCGGGCCCGCCTGGATGAGCAGAAAACGGTCAAGGAAAACATTTCTTCAGACAATGATTTTATCGTGTTCAACGGGCGCAGGCGGCACGTGATGGGCTATCTGCAGGACTTTCTTTTTTCTCCCGAGCGTAGCCGCACTCCGGTCCACGTGCTTTCCGGCGGGGAGAGAAACCGCCTGATGCTGGCAAAGCTGTTTACCCGGCCCGCCAACCTGCTCGTGCTCGACGAACCCACCAATGACCTGGATGCCGAAACCCTGGAACTCCTTGAAGAACTGTTGGTTTCCTTTGAGGGAACCCTGCTGATGGTCAGCCATGACCGGCGATTTTTAAACAATGTGGTCACCAGCACCATGGTTTTTGAAGGCAGCGGAAAGATCACTGAATATGCCGGGGGCTATAATGATTGGCTGGCCCAGCGCCCGGCGCCCGGCAATTCTGAGCCCGGGGACCGATCCCAAAAACCGCAGTCCCGGAAAACGCCTGCTGCGGCCAGATCCAAAGGATTGAACTTTCATCAGAAGCGGGAATTAAAAGCCCTGCCCGAAACCATTGAAACATTGGAAGCCGAACAAGACAGTCTTCAGGCGGTCATGGCCGGGCCGGATTTCTACAAGCAGGACCGGCAAACCATTGTGGCCCATCAAAACCGGCTCAAGACCGTGGAAAAACACATCGCCGAAGCCTACCGGCGGTGGGAGCGCTTAGAAGCATTTGCAAAATAAAGAACTGTACTTATCGGGATCCAAAAACCCGCTTTAGCAAATCAGTGGTCTGTTTGGCCGGGTCCTGACGAATGGCGGATTCTTCTTCTGCCATGTAATGAAAAATCCCCTCTATGCCCTTTTCAGTGGCATAATCGGTGAGGTTGGCCTGGACATCCGGAACAAAGGGCATGGACTGATACTTGCTCATCAGCTTGTCATAGGCCTGAACAGCTCCGGCCTCGGAGAGCTTGTCCCTGATCACCGGCCGCATTTTATCGGCCAGGGGATCGGCCATTTTGTCCCTGAAATAACGGGTGGCGGAATCCTCCGGGCCCTTGTAGATCTGTTTGGCATCCGCAAATGTCATTTCCGCGATGGCGTCCAAAAAAAGCGCCCTTGCTTCCGGAACGGCTTTTTCCGCGGCCCGGTTGAGCTTTAATTCCAGATCATCGACCAAATAGGACATCCCGACTTTTTCCAGGGTTGTCTGAACAACCGAAAATTGTTCCGGCAGGGGGATATGCACATCCGGGTCCGCGTTAAACCCGCCTTCCTGTCCCAGCTGCGCCACAACCTTTTTGGCACCCATGGTCAGGGCCTGCTTAAAAGCCTGGCTGATTTCATCGGAACTCAGAGCACTGGCAGCAGACCCGGCTTCATCCCCGGAACCGGAAAAAAATTTAAGCCCCTTTTCAAAGAGGTTTTCCGCATTCGCCGGGTTCACCACCCAGGCCGAAAGGGCGACTGCGCATATCACGACAACACACTGGTATTTTTTTATTTTCCATGGAAACAACAGCATACCATCCCCCCCCGGATGAATCATGAAATTGATGCGTCCTGTTTAAAAAACCAATCCCTGTTTGTTCAACCATAGCCCTTGTGTGAAGAAAATCAAACAACAACCCGAAGTTTGATACTTCTTTACCAGTGCAGATCAATGAATGCAGGCGGAAACCATCGGATTTGCTGAGAGCGGAAAAAGGACGAAAAAAAAGCGCCTGAAAGGGTGAATGGTCCCTTTCAGGCGATTTATGAAACAAGAGACCAAAAGCAAAACCGTGTCTGAAAGCAGTTCCATCCATGAGCGCAGGTTTACGGTTTTTGCAAGCCTCTTGAAATTGTTGGCGTCCCCAAGGGAATTTGAACCCCTGTCGCCGGCGTGAAAGGCTGACGATAG